>CANQRC010000001.1 GCA_947626155.1 uncultured Clostridia bacterium
GACCACAAGGACACGGCGTTTGCAATTGCAAAAGAACTTGGAATTTGCACAAGCGAGGAACACGTCATCACGGGAAAGGAACTTGACGAAATTCCTGATGAGCAGTTTGTGAAACTTGTGAACAATTATCAAGTTTATGCGCGCGTCAGCCCAGAACACAAGGTTAAAATTGTTAAGGCGCTTAAAGCGAATGACAAAATTGTTGCCATGACCGGCGACGGCGTGAACGACGCGCCAAGCATAAAATCTGCCGACATTGGCGTTGGAATGGGAATAACGGGAACTGATGTCACAAAAGAGGCCGCAGATATGATTTTGACAGACGACAACTTTGCAACCATTGTTGGCGCGGTGAAAGAGGGCAGAAGAATTTATGACACAATCCTAAAAATTTTGATGTTCCTCTTGGGCACTTCAATGGCGGAGCTGTTTTTCATGAGCACAATTGTAATTGTGTTTAGGGACAGCAACTTTTTCACGCCTGCCCTAATTTTGTGGATAAACTTTGTTTCCGACACATTTGTTGGGCTGGCGCTTGGCTTTGAAAAGGCAGAAAAAGACATTATGAAACGAAAACCAATTAGAAACAGCGGAAGTTTGTTTAGGGGTGACGCGGGCTTTAATATCTTTTGCTCGGGGCTGTGGGTTGCCGCTGCAACGCTGACGCTTTACTCAATTTGCCGCTACGCGCTTGGGCTAAATCACCTTGAATACACAACAATTTGCTTCCTCTTTGTCTGCATAACCGAACTTTTGCATTGCTTCAATCTGAAAAGCCAGACGCAATCAATATTCAAATCAAATCCTTTTGACAACAAACTTTTAAATTTAAGTTTTCTTGCATCATTAATTTTGACCATTTTGGTGGTCGTTCTTCCAATAACTCCAATTCAAAACGCCATGGGCATCACGCAAATAAATTGGTGGCAATGGCTTATGGCGATTGGGGCGGCAGTTTTGATTATTCCTTTCATGGAAGTTGTAAAAGCGATTTTAAGACTGATGCATAGGAGAAAACAAAAATGAGGAAGAGTAAGCAGTTTGATTTGAGTGCAATCTCCATTATTGCGTGCGACTGTTTGCAGGCAGTCATATGCATTTTTATTGACCTCTTTTTCATCTCGAAGGTTTTGAGGCTTGATATGGCCGACGGCGCAGTTGACCAAATTCAACTTGCGCACAACATTGTCAGCATAGGAATGTTTTATGCTGTTGAATATTTTGTCATCACGCTTTGCTACTCTTGGACAGGCTATTTCCTGAAAAAAATTAACAAAAGCATCTTTGTTTCAATTGGCTCTTGCTTGCTTGCCACGGTGGTTTTGCTGGTTTACTTTTTGCAAAACAACATTGTCACATTTATTCCTCTTATTGCCGCTGTTTATGGCTTTGCCTGGGGATTTTTCTCTTCGGGCTATCACAACCTCACGTCCGAGGTCATCAGCAGCAAAATTCAAACCAAATTCTTTGCGGTCAAAAAGATTATGTTCCAACTTGTTTACATAATTTTCCCAATTTGTCTTGGATATATTGCGGATATTGACTTCTCTTTTGTAACTTACATAATGTTTGTGATTGCGGCGCTTTTGATTGTGTTCTCATTCTTGATTAGGCCGAAAAAAACTTACAAATTGGAGTTCAAACTTCTAAGTTTTTCAAAGAAACTGATAAAAGAAAAGAAGGAGTTGCAGCCACTTTGGTGGGTTTACATTCAAGCGTTTTTCAGAGGTGCTTCGTATGACTGCTTCACCACTTTAATCACAATTTTGGTGATAACAAATGTTGGCTCAAACTCGGCGCTTGGTATGTATCAGTCAATTTTCACGGCTCTTTCACTGATAACCATGGGCTTTTATCTTAAATTTTACCGCAAAAAGCGCTCAAAATGGTTCATTGGCGGCACAATTGGGCTTGTAACTTGCACAATTATTGGAATTTTGTCCGTCACAAACGAAATTACAATCATAATTTTCTACGCCGTTTACGTGATTTTGAACGTCATTTTGATGTCCGTCTCCGACAGCCGAAGGTCGGGCGTTGTGCGCGTGTTGTCGCTTCACTCTCACATCCTTGAAAGCACAGCCTTGACCGAATTTTGGCTGGGCGCGGGAAGAATTTTGTCGTCAGTTTTGCTTCTTCTTTCGGGAGTGTTTGACGGAATGTTGGGCGGCGGAACGCTGTTCTTGAAAATTGTAATTGGAATTGTGTGCGCGTTCTACTGTATGTATGGCCTAAGCCTGATTTTCTTGGAAAAATCCCTTATCAAGCAGGATGAAGAATTCAAAAAGGCGCACATGGCTGAGGTTATTGAAAAAGTTGAAGACTAACAAGCATAACGCTTGTTTTTCTTTTAATTTTAATAACCGCTTTACTTTTTTTGTTTTGTGTGATAATATTTAGTGTAATTTAAAGGAGTTTTTATGATTGTTGACGTTCAAAAAGAAAAATTGGGGCAGCTAAAAGCAGATTTTGCCTTTATTAAGGAGTGTCTTTGACCCGGACGGGCTTGAAAAAAAACTTGAAGAATATAAGCAAATTCAGCTTTCTGACGGATTTTTTAGTGACGCAAAAAAAGTCTCCAAAATTGGCAGAGAGATGAAACTTTGTGAATATAAACTTGACAAAATTAAGTCCTTGAAGGCCATGATTGAAAATTGTGAGGCGAGTATTGAACTTTTGGAAGAGATGGACGACCAATCAATTTTTGACGAACTGACCGACACGCTTTCAAAACTTGAAAAAGATATTGAAAATGCCAAATTGGAAACCTTGCTTTCTGGAAAATATGACAACTACAACGCCATCATGACGCTTCACGCCGGTGCAGGCGGAACCGAGGCGCAGGATTGGACGGATATGCTTTATAGGATGTATTCTATATATGCCGAAAAAAGCGGTTTTAAGGTGAAAGTTTTGGATGTGCTTGACGGCGAAGACGCAGGAATTAAATCAATTTCTTTTCTCGTTTCGGGGGAGTATGCCTACGGCTATTTAAAGGCGGAAAAGGGCGTGCATAGGCTTGTGAGAATTTCTCCTTTTGATGCAAATGCCAGAAGGCACACAAGTTTTGCAAGCGTTGAGGTTATGCCGGAAATTGAGGAAGCGCCAGACATTGTGATTAGGCCGGAAGACCTAAAAATTGACACATACAGAAGCTCGGGCGCTGGCGGTCAGCACGTGAACAAAACAGAGTCGGCAATAAGAATTATGCACATTCCAAGCGGAATTATTGTGGCGTGCCAAACGGAGCGCTCGCAGGTGCAAAACCGCGAAACGGCAATGAAAATGTTGTATTCAAAACTTGTTGAAAAGCAGGAACTTGAGGAGATGGAAAAACTTGCCTCAATTCGCGGAGATATCAAAAAAATTGAGTGGGGCAGCCAGATTAGGTCCTATGTTTTTTGCCCTTACACGCTTGTGAAGGACCACAGAACCAATTTTGAGGACAGCGACGTTCAGTCGGTTATGAATGGAAACATTCAGGAATTTATAAACGAATATTTAAAAAGGGCAAGTGTAAAGCAATGAGTTATGAAGAGGTGGCAAAACAAAAGTTTGAGGCGTTAAAGACAAAAAAAGATGTCTTAATTCTTTCTGTGGAAAGTTCTTGCGACGAAACCTCAATTGCGCTTGTCAAAAACGGCAGAGAGGTGCTTTCAAACATCATTTCCTCTCAAATTGATATTCACAAACTTTATGGCGGAGTTGTGCCGGAAATTGCTTCAAGAAATCACATAAAAAACATCTCCGGCGTGCTTGAAGAGGCGCTTAATGAAGCGGGAAAAACGCTTGAGGATGTTGACGCGGTGGCAGTAACTTATGGCGCAGGGCTGATTGGGGCGCTGCTTGTTGGGGTGAACTTTGCAAAAACACTGGCTTACGCGCTGAAAGTACCACTTATTGCAGTTAGCCATGTTCATGGGCATATTGGCGCGAATTATATTTCTCACAAAAATCTCACTCCGCCGTTCTTGTGCCTTATGGTCAGCGGCGGCCACACAGCAATTGTTCAGGTGGAGGATTATTGCTCTTTCAAACTGCTTGGAATGACGGTTGACGACAGCGTGGGCGAGTGCTTTGACAAGGTGGCAAGGGTGCTTGGGCTTTACTATCCCGGCGGACCAAATGTGGAGAGGCTTGCAAAGAACGGCGAGAAGAAAGTGAAATTCAACTATCACACACCTCTTCCAAATAGCCTAGACTTTTCTTTCAGCGGCTTGAAAACGGCAGTTGTAAATTATGTTCACAATAAGGAGCAAAAGGGCGAGGAATTTTCAAAGGCGGATGTGGCAATGTCTTTTCAGGAACTTGCAATAGACGAACTTGAAAGCAAGGTGGCAATGGCAATAAAAAAAGTTGGAGCAAAAAAACTTGTTATTGCCGGCGGCGTTGGGGCAAACAAAGCGCTCAGGGGCAGGCTTGAGAAAACTTGCAAAAGTTTGGGAGTGGAAATGTTTGCACCAGACCTAAAATTTTGCACAGACAACGCCGCCATGATTGGCTCAATTGCCTACTACTACATCTTAGCCGGAATTGGACTTGCTGACCTTACTTTGACGGCTTCGCCGGTTGTTCCAATTTAAATTAAAGAAGAAATATTTAAATAAAATAATAAATAAAAAATATTTAAAAATTAAAAAAATAACGAAAAAATTCAATTTTTTATCAAAAAAAACGCTTTTTTTAATATTTTTTTTGAATTTTTAATAATTTTTAGTCATTTTTTTGGAATTTAAAGGAGTTTTTATGGAATTATTAGCACCAGCAGGAAATTTTGAAAAATTTCAAACTGCACTTCATTTTGGGGCAGATGCTTTTTATTTGGCGGGAGGCAGATTTGGGCTTCGCGCCTTCGCGGGAAACTTCACTGAGGAGGAACTTGAAAAGGCGGTTAAAATTGCCCATGCGAACAAGAAGAAAGTCTATGTCACGCTGAACATCATTGCCAAAGACAAGGATTTTGACGGGCTGAAAGAATATCTTCAATTTTTGACAAAAATAAAGATTGATGCGGTGATTGTTGCTGATATTGGCGTGATGGAATTTGTGAGGGAGAACGCTCCAAAACTTTCAATACATATTTCCACGCAGGCGAACATCATAAACAGCCACTCTGCAAAACTTATGGCAAAACTTGGTGCGAAAAGGCTTATTCTTGCAAGGGAACTTTCGCTAAATGAAATTGCCGAAATTAGAAAACAAGTTCCAAAAAGTGTGCAAATTGAGGTGTTTGTTCACGGGGCAATGTGCATGGCTTATTCTGGAAGATGCCTGCTTTCAAACTATTTGACGGGAAGAGACAGCAATCACGGCGAGTGTGTTCAGGCTTGCAGGTGGAAATATTATGTTAGGGAAGTCAGCCGCGATGATGAGTTGGAGGTGCAGGAAGATGAAAAGGGAACTTACATCTTTAATTCCAAAGATTTGAACATGATTAAGCATTTGCAAGAACTAAAAGATGCCGGCGTGGACAGCATTAAAATTGAGGGCAGGATGAAATCTTCCTATTATGTTGCAACGGTTGTGAACGCTTACAGGCAGGCGCTTGACATTTTGCCAAAGAAGCCAAGCAAGGCGCTATGCGACGAACTTTTGAAAGCAAGTCACAGGCGCTACACCACAGGCTTCTATTTTGAGGGCGAGCAGAAGCAGTTCACCGAGGACAGTATGCCTGTTCAAGAGAGCGAATTTGTGGCAATTGTCACCAAAGATTGTGACGGCAAAAATGTTGAACTTGAAATGAGAAATAAATTCTCTTGCGGCGAAAAACTTGAAATTTTAAGCCCAAATTCCAAAATTTTTCGAAAAAAACTTGAAATTTCTGAAATTTTGAACAGTTCTGGGCAAAAAGTTGAGAGCGCAAAGGTTGTTCAAGAGAGGGTTGTTGTGCCTTGCAAACTTCCTCTTAAAGCGGGTGACATCCTAAGAAGATAATTGCTTGACAAATGTTTTGCATATATGTTAATATGTTTGTGTAAAAGGAAATAAGATGGCAAAAGTCAATGTAAAAAACATTGAAAACGTTGAGGGCGAATACCACTTGATGTTTTATGAGGGCAAAAATATTGTGGAGGCTGCAAAAAACGAATTGCGCTTTCTTTGGTCTTCACTTTTGTTTTTCGTTGCGCTGCTTCTGCTTTTTGTGATAATTTCTGGCTTCAACGAATTTTATATTTATTTTGCTTTTGCATATGTTGTTGTGTTTGTTTTGATGTTTGTTTACTTAAAATTTCAAAAGCGAAAGGGTGTTAAACAGTGCGTTTATGCGGTTGCGAATTCCAATTCAAGCGAGATTGTTGCAAAGCAGGTTGACAAGCGCAAGGCAGGAAGATTGTTTGTAAAATCTATGTCAAACACCATTGATAAATATGAACTAGACAAAAAATATCCATTTTTCATTCAAAGATTTTTGAGACGCCGCAGGCAAAGCCGAATTGCAGATGCGGTCACAGAATTTGAGAAGATAAACGAAAGTCGCAAAAAATAACGCGGCTTTTTCTTTTTCATAAACAAAACAACAACAAAACACTTGTTTTTTTTAATATATTTTGCTATTATATAAAGGATCTTATTTTGCTTCTCTTTTGTTTACTTTTCTTTGTGAATGGGTTTCAAAACGAACAAAAAAAGAGAAAGTAATTGATTTTCTTTTGCCTACTTTTCTTTTGCAAAAACAACCAAAAAAGATAAAGTGGTTGATTTTCTTTTGCCTACTTTTCTTTTCTTCAAAAGAAAAGTAGGGGAGGTAGAATTATGAAAACAGATACAGAACTTAAAGAACTTTGGTTTAAATTTTTTGAAAAGCACGGGTTTAAGAGGATTGAAAATGCGTCAATCATTCCTGAAAACGACCCAAGCGTTTTGTTCACCACGGCGGGAATGCACCCACTTGTGCCATATCTTCTTGGCGAAAAACACCCTCAAGGCAACAGGATTTGCAATGTTCAAAGGTGTTTGAGAACGGGCGACATTGACGAGGTTGGCGACGACGGCCACCTTACTTGCTTTGAAATGCTTGGAAATTGGTTTTTGGGGGATTGCCCAAAAGAGGAGATGATTAAACTCTCCTTTGAATTTTTGACAAGCAAAGAATATCTTGGCATTCCAAAAGAGAGGCTTGCCACTACAGTTTTTGCTGGCGACGAAACTGCGCCAAGGGATGATGTTGCTTACAATGCTTGGAAAGAGTGCGGAATTAAAGAGGTTTTCTTCATGCCAAAAGAGCACAATTGGTGGGGGCTTGGCGGTGGCGTTGGCCCTTGCGGACCAGACACCGAGATGTTTTATGACACCGGAAAGCCAAAGTGCGGCCCAAACTGCTCTCCTGCGTGCGACTGCGGCAAATATCTCGAAATTTGGAACGACGTCTTCATGCAATATAGGGTTGACAAGGCGGGCGAAAGGGCCTCGGCTCTGCAAAGGCCAAACATTGACACCGGAATGGGGCTTGAAAGAACTGTTTGCGTGCTTAATGGCGTTAAAAGCGTTTATGACAGCGGCATTTTTAAGGATGTCATTGACTTTATTGGCACAAAAGCTCAAGTTAAATACACCGAAAGCGACTCCGCAAAGCGCTCTTACAGAATTATCACCGACCACTTGCGTTCCTCTGTGTTTGTTTTGGGCGATTATAGGGGCGTTGTGCCATCAAATGTTGGGCAAGGCTACATTTTGAGAAGATTTATCAGGCGCGCAATCAACTGCGCAAGAAATATTGGCCTTGACACAAAATATTTTGGCGACATTGCAGACCTCTTCATCCAAAAGCACGGGCAAGATTATCCTGATATCAAGCAAAAGTCCGAGTTTATTAAAGACGAACTTTCAAAAGAGGTTGAAAAGTTTTCTAAGGCCTTGGAAGAGGGGCATAAAGAATTTGAAAAGGTTATTGCAGGAATTGAAAGACACAAACAATTTGCCAAAGATGAGGTTGTGGAAGACATAATTTCGGGAAAGGCTTGTTTTAGGCTTTATGACACTTTTGGCTTTCCATTTGAACTGACAAAAGAACTTGCCAAAGAGCGCGGCTTTGATGTTGACGAAGCCGGCTTTAAGAAAGCGTTTGAGGAACATCAAGAGAAAAGCCGAACCGCCTCTGCGGGAACGTTTAAGGGCGGGCTTGCCGACAGCAGTTATGAAAGCGCAAAACTTCACACTGCAACTCACCTGATTATGGCAGGGCTTAGAAAGATGTTTGGCCCACAGGTTATGCAGAAGGGGTCGAACATCACGCCGGAAAGATTGAGACTGGACTTCAATCTAGACCACAAAATGACGCCAGAAGAACTTGAAACGCTTGAAAAATTTGTGAATGACGCAATTTCTCAGGCAATTCCGGTTTCTTTTGAGGAACTTAGCCTTGAAGATGCAAAAAAGAGCGGCGCGGTTGGCGTGTTTGAAAATAAATATGGAAATGTTGTGAAAGTTTACACAATTGGAAATGTTTCCAAAGAAATTTGTGGCGGTCCTCATGCGAAAAACACAAAAGACCTTCACCACTTGAAAATTGTGAAAGAAGAAAGTTCTTCAAGTGGAATTAGAAGAATCAAGGCAATACTAGACTGATTTTATGATTGACAATTTGGGAATTTTGTGTTATCATAAATATGTAAAACAAATTGAAAGGAGGTTTATATGGCGTCTGGACAAATTAAAAAAGGATTTTTCTTCTATTTTGGAATGTTCACACTTCTTCTTGTGACAGTGTTTTTGATTTGCCTTGTCATCATGATTTTCTGCCCGGGGAAAGCTGTTCTTTGGATGAAATATTTCACGGGAAATGAGGTTTATGTTGTTGAAAAAACAACTGATACTGGAGCGCCAATTAGTTGGGGCGCTGTTAATGACATTGTTATAAGTGCACCAAATTACGCAAAAGTTACCGTTCAACATACACATGACAATAATATTGGCGGAATTAAAGAACCTGACACAGGAATTTATATTGTAAACCACGCGAAAGGTTTTCAAGGGGCATCTGGTGCTGTTGATTTTGGCTTTGATGTAACTTATAATGTCGGAAAATTGAAAATCAGCCTCAAAGAACCAAATGGATTTTTGTTCTTCTCGAAGGACATTGAAGTTGTTGTCCACACAAGCATTTTTGCAAGACAAACAAGTTTGAATGATAAAAATCTTGTTGTGCTTGGTGGCGCTGGTGATGTTGCAATTGGAAAAGCTTACACCACTGACGAATCTGTAAAGTTGAAATCTCTCTATGTTTCAACAACAAGTGGAAATGTGTCCCTTGAAAAGAATTTTGACACAACTTCAGCTGATGTATTAACTGAAAACATCAAGCAAGAGGACACGGGCAAAAATAATATTGGCTCACTTTACATCAGCACGGGTTCGGGAAGCATTACTGCAAGTCAGCTTGTCTCAAACGGCGCTGGCAGCACTGTAAACGGTTTGGTGCTTAAAACTGTTGGAACATTCAAAACTGACAGCGGAGACATTCGCCTTGGAAGAGTTGAAAGCACAAGCGACATACAAATTGAGTGCAAACAAGGAACAGTTGTAAGCAATTATATGAAGACAAGCGGCGACATCAAAATTAAATGCACGCATGGAAATTATGACATTGACAAAGTTGAGGGAAATTTGTCTTTTGTGGATGCACTTGAAACAATTATTTCTCCAAACATCACAATTGGCGAGGTGACGGGAAGTTTCACAATTGGCACGGCTGCGCTTAAATCCAGCCCAGATGTAAACATCTCAAAGGTTGGCGGAACTTTGACTGCTTATTGTGATAGCGGAACTCTTACAGTCGGAGAGGCAGGCGGAATTGTCTTGATTGAATCTGATAAAATGACTGTGAACATCAAGTTGGCAGAAACGAATAAGGAGGATGTATCTATAACAAACGGAACAGCATCAACCAATCTTTCACTAAGAGGTGCTGTTGGGGATAGAGGCGGCAAGAAAATCCTTGTTAAAACACATGGCGCTTTTGTTTTGAGCTTTACAGGTGATGCGACGTTTAGGGCTCGCACATATAAATATGACAAAGACAAGGCAGAGCAAAAGGGTGATCCACTGCCATCCAACACCGGAATTATCAACATCAACGGCTATGTATGGGAGGAAGATAAGAGCAATTTCAATCCACGCGACTATCAAGGTGCTGAAAACATCACAATCATAACGGGCGCAACCGGAAATGGAAGTGTTGTGTTTAATAAAGTTGACAAAATTTAAATAAAAAACGGCATTTATTTGCCGATTTTTTAATTGGAGGAGAATATGACAATTGTTTATGTTTTGCTGGCAGTCAGCATTCTGGTCTCTGCCATTGGAATTTTTGTTTGCTTGAAAACAAGAAACAAGAGCGAGCTTAGCGAGAGCGACAAGCAAGAAATTATCAAAAGTTTTAACAGCAATGTTGACTTCATCAGCAAGAGTTTAAGCGAAACTATGAGGGCGAACAATGAGGCAATCTTGCAGACAATTAGAACTTTCAGCGAAAACTTGTCTGGAAATCATGAGGCGCTTGAAAAGAGAGTTTTGGAAATAACAAAACAACTTGACGAGAGAATGCAAAGCATAAGCCGAATGCAAGAAGAGAAGCTTGAGGCGCTGAGACAGTCCAACGAGAAACATATTAAGGATTTGCAGGAAGACAACAACCGCCAACTTGACAAAATGCGCGAAACTGTGGACGAGAAGTTGTCTAAAACAATAAATGAGCGCTTTGACCAATCTTTCAAAATGCTCAGCGGGCAACTTGAGAGCGTTTACAAGTCGCTTGCCGAGATGCAGGACATTGCCTCCGACGTTGGAAACTTGACAAAAATGCTTTCAAATGTCAAGACGACGGGCATCTTTGGCGAAATCCAACTTGGCGCAATCTTTGACCAAATGCTTACCTCTGAGCAATATCTCACAAATGTTGTCACGGGCGAGGGCAAAGAGCCTGTGGAATATGCCATCAAACTTCCGGGGCAGGCGGAGGGAGAATTTGTGCTTTTGCCTGTGGACAGCAAATTTCCTTACACCGTTTATAGCGATTTGCAAAATGCATATGACGGCGGCGATTTGGAAGCAGTCAAACAGAAAAAGGAGCAACTTAAAAACACCGTTAGAAGCATGGCGAAGGACATCAACACCAAATACATATGCCCTCCAAGAACAACCGACTTTGCAGTTATGTTTTTGCCTGTTGAGGGGCTTTATGCTGAGGTGGCAAAAATGGGGCTGATTGAAGAGTTGCAGGCAAAATTTTCGGTCACAATTGCCGGACCAACAACCATGAGTGCTCTTTTAAACAGTTTGCAAATGGGCTTTAGAACTCTTGCAATCCAGAAAAAATCTGGCGAAGTTTGGAACATTTTGCGCGCAGTCAAAACCGAATTTGGCAAGTTTAACGAGATTATTGAAAGCATCCGCAAGCGCTTTGAGGGCGCAAGCCGCGATTTTGACACTTTGGTCGGCACAAGAAGCCGCGTTATTGCAAAGAAATTGAGTTCCGTTGAGAGGCTTGACGACAAAGAAAGCGTAAAACTTCTTGGGCTGGACGACAACTTGTCCGACGCGGAGGAGTAAATTTAGAGTTCTTCATAAGTGCAGGGTGGCGAAGAGCCATCCTTTTTTGTCTTTTCTTGATTTAATATTTTTGTGAGCGCCTGGGTGAAAAGTGGATTGTTTGAAGACAGCATTCCGCTTGAAAGAAGAGAGGAAATCAGGCTATTTGTGTTTAAATTTTCGGCATTTTTAAGAAAATTTGAGAAAATATTCTCTTTTTGCGCGCTGTTTTCTGGCTCACTTCTCCCACTTTCTTTTGGCTCAAATAACGGCTCGGGATAATATGGAAAATTTGTGTTGTTCATACTTATTTATATGTTTTCAAATTTTGTTTAGTCAAACTTTTCGCGCCGCTTTCATATATTGTTTTTGGGGGATTTTATGAAACTAAGTGAAATGCCAAAGCATGAGAGCCAAGACAAGAAAAACATTGAGTCATCTTATGATGAGATGAAAAATTGCTCTGCTGATGAGTTGCGCGCGCGGCTTGTCAAGGAAATTCAGTCACAAAAGAGCAGGGGAGTGTTTGATTATGACGCACTTATGTCTTCAATTGAGAGAATTAAGGCTTACTTGCCGGCTGAGACTTATGAGAATATGCTTAGAATTGTAGAAAGTTTGAGATGAACAGCCAAAAGATTGACAAACGGCTTTTATATGAGATTTCGGCGCTAAGCCAAGAGAAAAAACTTCTTTGCTTTGTGTTTGGAAGAGATTTTGAAAGAACAAAAAACATATTAAAGCGCGCTCACATACATATTGAAAATGAATATTTATTCATTAAGGCTTTTTTGTGCAAGGCGTCGCAAAAGGAGATTTTTCAGCTCTCCGGCATTGACGCGGTGGACTATATTTATTCGCTTTCAGTTGCAAGCATAATGATGTTCGTCTCAAAACAAATCTTAGGGCTTGGAAACAGTTCGCTTTTTGGCGAGGGCGTTGGCGTGGCTTTTATAGACACGGGACTGTGCCCTCACTTTGACTTTTTAATTGGCAGAGCAAGGGTCAAGTTTTTTAAAGATTTTATAAACGACAAGAAGAATTTTTATGACGATAATGGTCACGGCACTTTTGTGTGTGGAGTTTGCTCGGGCAGCGGCGCAATGTCAAATTTCAAATATTCTGGCGTTGCCCCAAAGAGCGAAATTTTTTCCTTGAAAGCTCTTGACCAAAACGGGGAGGCAAGCGCAAACAAAATTTTGGATGCCATGGAATGGATTTTTGATAATCACAAAAAGTTTGGCATCCGGGTGGTGTGCATGAGTTTTGGAAGTGAGCCACTAGGACATAACGACCCAATCATGCTTGGGGCTGAGGCTCTTTGGAAAGACGGCGTGGTTGTGGTTGCCGCGGCGGGGAACAGCGGCCCAGAATTTCAAACAATAAAGTCGCCGGGAATAAGTTCGAAGATAATCACTGTTGGCGGAATTGACGACAACAGAAGAGAGAGTTTTTATAACAAAGAAAATTATTCTATGGCAGAATTTTCCTCGCGCGGACCTGCTTTTAGAAACATAAAGCCAGATGTTGTTGCGCCAAGCGTGGACATCACCTCCTGTGGCATAAAAAATTTTTATACAACTTTAAGTGGCACGTCAGTTGCAACTCCAATGATTGCGGGCCTGTGCTGTTTGCTGATTGAAAGATACAAAGAGGCAACGCCAAGTGATGTCAAAAACATGATTTTGCGCTGCTGCCAGCCGCTTGGATTTGATAAAAATTTTGAAGGGTATGGACTGCCAAATTTTCAATTTTCTTAAATTTAAAATTCTGATAAAATTTCAACAATTTTTGTAACTGCACTGTTTTTTGCAGTTTTTTTCATATTTTTTATGAAATTTTGCTTATTTTTTGATATTTTTTGCAAATTTTCAATTATTTCTTCAATATTGCAGTTTTCTTCTTCAAGGCAAATTGCATATCCTTTTTTCTCAAAAAGTTTTGCATTTTCAATTTGGTCGCCGCGTGAACACTTCCTTGAAAGCGGCACAAGAAGCATAGGCTTTTCAAGAGCGAGAAGTTCGTTTATCACTCCGCTGCCGGCGCGCGAGATGACAATGTCGGCAGTTTTGTAGTAGTCGGCAATGTTCTCTGCATAGTGGGTGAGATGATAATTTTCGTGCTGAATTTTTTGATAATTTTTCTTTCCACAAATGTGAAGAATGTTAAAATTTTTTGTCAGTTTTTCAATGTTGTCAAACGCCAAGTCATTTAAAAATTTTGCCCCCAAACTTCCGCCCAAAATTAAAACGGTCGGCTTGTTTTTATCAAAGTTTAAATCCAAAATTTTTCCGTTAAAAACATTTTCTCTTATTGGCTGACCCGTGCAAATGCACTTGACATTTCCTTGTGCGGTCTCGGGAAATGTTGTGCACATTTTTGTGCAAAAGCGCAAGATAATTTTGTTTGCTAGCCCAAAACTTAAATCACTCTCGTGGCTGATGACAGGAATTTTCAACACTTTTCCAGCAATTGCAACAGGCACAGACACAAAGCCGCCCTTTGAAAAAATAACATTTGGGCAAACCTCTTTTAAAACCTTTTTTGCCTGCCTGATTGAGCGAAAAAGTTTTATTGGAATGAGAAGATTTTTCAGCGTCAGTTTTCTTTCAAGTTTGACGGCAGAAATTTGATGATAAACAATGTTTGGATAGGCCTTTAAAATTTCCTTTTCAATCCCGTCGCTGCCAATAAAATGGATTTCATATTCTTTCAATTTTTCGGCAACCGCTAAGGCGGGATAAACGTGCCCTGCCGTTCCTCCTCCACACAAAACAATCTTTTTCATTTAAACCTCTAACAATATTTTATTTGAAAACTATCTTAAATATACATTCACAAAAATGAATAAGTATGCAAAATACAAAATAATTATGCAAATTCCCGCCAAGTCATTCTCATTCAAATTTTTGCAATTTTTGAAAGTTTTGAAATTCGTTTTTGTATTTTGAGGGCTTTGTGTTACAATAAAATGAGTATTGTGAGGTTTTTATGGCAGAAAAAAAGTATGAATCAAAAGACATTGTTGTGCTTGATGGGCTTGACGCGGTTAGGCTTCGTCCCGGAATGTACATTGGAACAACAAGCGCGCGCGGCTATCATCACATTTTGTGGGAAATTGTGGACAACGCCATTGACGAAATTTCAAACGGCTACGGCGACACTATAAAAATCACCTTAAACAAAGACGGAAGTGCCACAGTTGAGGACAACGGCCGTGGAATTCCTGTTGACATTCATCCAACCATGAAAAAAAGCGGCGTTGAGGTTGTCTACACCACTCTTCACGCGGGCGGAAAGTTTAATGCGGAAAACTATAAGTTCTCGGGCGGCCTTCACGGCGTGGGCGCGTCGGTTACAAACGCACTTTCAAAGTGGTGCAAGGTCACCGTCAACAAGGATGGCAAGCAATATTTTATTGAGTTCCACTCTTATGCTGACGAAAAGGGCAAGGTGCATAGCGGCGTGCCTGTTGCGCCACTAAAATGTGTTGGCGAAAGCAAGACCACGGGAACAACTGTCACTTTCCTTCCAGATGAGAGGGTTTTTGGAAAGCAACAATTCAGTTTTGACACAATCATTCGCAGGGCGAAGGAACTTGCGTTTTTGAACAAGGGGCTCAAAATTTCGGTTGAAAGCAAAATCACTGGCGAAAAGCAGGATTTTCACTATGAGGGCGGAATTTCGGATTTTGTAACCTATTTGGTTGAGGGCAAAAACGCGCTTTTCAAGCAGCCTCTTTATTTCCACGCGGCAAACAAGATTGTGGATTTGGAAGTTGCGTTTATTTCAACTGACAGTTACACTGAAAACACCTTCTCTTATGTGAATAACATTCCAACCACTGAGGGCGGAATGCATGAAATTGGCTTTAAGAGCGCGTTCACCAAGGTGTTCAACGACTACGCAAGGCAAAACAACCTCTTGAAAGAGAAAGAACTCAGCCTCATGGGCGAGGATTTTAGAGAGGGACTTGTCACAATTATAAATGTTAAGATGAACAATGTTCAGTTTGAGGGGCAGACCAAGACCAAACTTGGAAATCCTGAGGCGCGCGTTGAGGTTGAGGCGCTTTCCTCTCAGGAACTTGGAAAACTTTTGGACGACAAGAAAAATTCTAATTACGCGGAAATTATCATTGACAAAGCCAAGCAGGCGGCAAAGGTTAGGCTTGCGGCAAAGAAGGCAAAGGAGCTTACTCGTGCAAAAAACAACGCGGAAAACTTCAATCTTGTGGGAAAACTTGCGGCGTCAACCTCGCGTGACCGCGAAAAGAGCGAACTTTTCATTGTGGAAGGGGACAGTGCCGGTGGCAGCGCAAAGCAAGGGCGTGACAGAAAATATCAGGCCATTTTGCCGCTTAGAGGAAAGCCTTTGAACGCCGAAAAGAAGAGGATTGACCAGGTTTTGGCAAACGAAGAGATTAGAACAATTATCTCCGCACTGGACACTGGCTTTGGCGAAGACTTTGACCTTTCGTCACTTCGCTACAACAAAGTTATCATCCTCTCGGATGCCGACCAAGACGGCGCTCACATCAGGGCAATTTTGCTTACATTCTTTTACCGCTATATGAAAGAACTTATCACTGACGGCCACGTTTTCATTGGGCTTCCACCTCTTTATAAGGTTTATAAAAAGGACTATGAAAAATATGTTTATTCTGACGCGGAACTTCCTGCCGCAGTTGCAAGCGCGGGCAAGGGCTATATGATTCAAAGATATAAAGGTCTTGGCGAAATGAACCCAGAACAGCTTTGGGAGACGACCATGGACCCTGAAAACCGAACTTTAATTCAAGTTACGATTGAGGACGGGGCAGTTGCGGAGAGAATGATAACCACGCTTATGGGCGACGACATTGAGGAGCGAAAGGCCTATATTCAAGAGCATGCAAACTTTGACCGCGAAGATACATTTATGAGAGACTATAAAAAACTTGATGCTTAAAATTTGAAATTTGATTTTTTTGTGAGGTTTTATGATTGAGGACGACGACGAAAAGAAGCCGATAGAACCCATTCCGGGGCAGATGTGTTATGACGAACTGCTTGTGCCAGAAGAGGAAAAGGAAGAGGAGCAGCAGCCACCAGAGCCGCTTGACGGGCAGATGGACATTTGGTCACTTGAAAAGACGCAGCAGCGGGGCAGGCAAGAAGACTTGAAAGAATCAAAATCAGAAAAAACACAAAAAACAGAGCAAAAAACTGAAAAAAATGAGCAAAAAACGCAAAAAAATCAAAAAATAACAAAAAAAATTGAAGAAAAGCAACAAAAACAAAATTTCGAGGCACTGGAAAAGCAAGAAGAATTTGAAGGAAAACAAGAAGATTTTGAGGAAACAAATTTAGAAAACGAAGAAAGTGAGAATGAGTTTATGAAAAAAGACGAAGAACAGATGGAAATGAATTTGCAGGCAAATGACGAGCCAAAAGAGGAGAAAGAAGAAAAAGCCTCTTCTATTGGCGAGGTCTATGGCGGCGGAGATGGAATTCTTTACAAACCACTTGAAGAAGTTTTGCACGACAGCATGATTCCTTACACGGAGCACGTTGTTTTGGACAGGGCGCTTCCAAGGGTTGAGGATGGATTGAAACCCGTTCAAAGAAGAATTTTGTATTCTATGCTTGAACTTGGGTTGACCCCAGACAAGCCATACCGAAAAAGTGCCAGAATTGTGGGCGATTGCATGGGCAAATATCACCCACACGGCGACAGTTCGGTTTATGACGCCATGGTCAGGATGTCTCAAGACTTTGTTTTGCGCGCGCCACTTGTTGATGGACACGGAAACTTTGGCTCAATTGACGGCGATAGCGCCGCCGCTATGCGTTACACTGAGGCGAGAATGACCCCTCTTGCCATGGAGCTTTTGAGGGACATTGAAAAGGACACCGTGCGTTGGAGCTTGAACTTTGACGACACACTCAAAGAGCCGGATGTTCTCCCTGGGCGCTTTCCGAACCTCTTGGTCAACGGCACTTCGGGAATTGCCGTGGGTGTTGCAACAAACATTCCTCCTCACAATTTGGGCGAGGTTATTGACGGCGTTGTGGCATACATTCAAAATCCAAACATCAAACTTGAAGAGATGATGAAAATCATTAAGGGGCCAGACTTCCCAACGGGCGGCGAACTTATTTACGGCGACGGGCTGAAAAGCGCTTATGAAACGGGCAAGGGCAAAATTATTGTTCGCGCCAAGGTTGGAGTTGAGCAAAATGGCGACAAACAGTCTTTGGTGATAACCGAACTTCCATATCAGGTGAACAAGGCGCTTTTATTGCAAAAAATTGCCGAACTGAAAGACAAAAACAAGGACAAGCTTTCGGTCATAAGCGAAATTCGCGACGAGAGCGACAGAAACGGCATGAGGGCGGTTATTCGCCTGAAGCGCGAGGCAAACGCGCAGAAAATTTTGGGATATTTGTTTCAATCCACAAATATGCAGGTGTCCTACGCCATAAATATGGTTGCCATTGCGGGCGGAAAGCCAAAACAACTTTCGCTTATGGAAATCATTTCTTATTACACCGCTTTCCAGAGGGATGTTGTTGTTAGAAGAACAAAGTTTGACCTTGAAGTGGCAAAAGACAGGGCGCACATTGTTGAGGGGCTTTTGATTGCCATCAAAAACATTGATGCGGTTATAAAAATCATCAAAACATCTGCAAATGTGTCTGAGGCAAAGCAAAGATTAAGAGAAAAATTCAAACTCTCTGACAAGCAGGCGCAGGCAATTTTGGATATGAGGCTTGCAAGACTTGTCAATTTGGAAGTTACAAAACTTGAAGAGGAACTTGCCGCACTCAAAGAAAAAATCAAAGAGTTGGAGGCAATTTTAGGTTCGAAAAAACTTCAACTTGAAGTTGTTAAAAGAGAAATTTTGGAAATCAAGAAGCGTTTTGCAACTCCAAGGCGCTCGCAGGAAATTCACAGCGAGGAAATAAAACTTACAACAATTGACGAAATGGAGGACACAAAAGATTATCTTATTGCCATTTCCGCCGGAAGAACGGTTAAGAAAGTCAGCATGAAAAACTTCTCAAAATCCCAAAGAACCTTGACGGACAATAGCACACTTTTTGATGTTCACACTCAAATTTTGCCTGTCAAAGCCACCGACACGGTTTTGATTTTCACCGACAGGGGGAACTGCGTGAAAGTGCAAGTGGACAAACTTCCAGAATGCAAGTGGCGTGAAAAAGGCATTACACTTAAAAACATTGACAAAGAAATTGACCTTATGGAGACGCCGGTTTCGGTGCTTAAAGCCGAGGGCGAAGGTGAAGTTGTGTTCTTCACGCAAGGCGGAATGGTAAAACGCAGCACGCTTAGCGACCTTGTTGTGGCAAAAGGCTTCTACCAGGCTATGAAAGTTGCCGAGGGCGACAAGGTTATTTCTGTTCAAATGGAAATCAAGGGCAAAACGCTTGTGATGTTCTCTAAGGGCGGCTATGTTGTAAGCTTTGAAAAGAGCGAAGTGCCTGTTCAGGGCAGAGTCTCTGGCGGCGTAAAGGGAATTAACCTTGAAGAAAAAGACAGCGTTGTGTTTGCAGGGCAAAACTTGTTTGACAGTTATGTTATTGTGACGGATAACGGCTATGCAAAGAGGCTGAACTCTCTTCAAATTCCAATCAGCGGAAGATATCGCAAGGGCGTAAAATACATCAACTTTGAAAAGAACGGAAAAGCGGTTTGCTATGTTGGCGCAAGCGAAAAAGTTGCCATTGACCAAGGGCTTAAATTCTCACTTGTTGAAACTGCAAAATTGAATGTCACAAATGACCGCCTCAGCACAGGAGGGCAAATTGTTTCAAGAAAAATCTTGGGCGCATACAACTTTTGTGATTAAATAAAAATATAAAAGAATATTAAAAATAAATAAAAATTATCAAAAAAAATGGTTTTTTAGCCATTTTTTTATTTTTTTAACAATTTTTCGGCATTTTTCGACCAATTTTTTCTTTTTTTATTATTTTTGTTTTTTAATTTGTTCTAATTTTTTTATTGCAAAAATATTTTAAATTATGGCTTTCGACACAAGAGGACAAATTTGGTGATTTGTCGCCAAAATTGGCTTTGCGCGAAAAACATGATTGACTTATTATAAAAGTGAGGTTTGTATGCTTTCTATTGTCATCAAATCTAGAACAATTAAAATCTTCATAGCAATGGTTTTGGTGTGTGTGCTGCTTGCGCTTTCAATTGACGGGACAACTTCCGCCGCGGTGTATTTTGGCTACTCAACAAGGAAAGTCCCAATCTACAATGTTGACACCGAAGAAAAGCAAGTTGCAATTTCGTTTGACGCGGCGTGGGGCGCTGACAAAACTCAGGGCATCATTGACATTCTTAATGAGTTCGACGCAAAGGCAACATTCTTTTTGGTGGGTTTTTGGGTTGACGACTACCCTGAAATGGTTAAGGCAATTGATGAGGCGGGGCTTGAAATTGGAACTCACTCAAACACCCATCCTGACATGGTGAAACTTGACAAGGCCACAATGAAAAACGAACTTGAAACTTGCATCAACAAAATTAAGTCCATCACAAGCAAAGATGTCAAACTTTTTAGAGCGCCATTTGGAAGTTATAACAACGACCTTTTGGATGTTGCAAGTGGGCTGGGGCTTAAAACAATTCAGTGGGATGTTGATAGTTTGGATTGGAAAGGGCTTTCCGCAAACGAGATTTGTCAGAGGGTGCTTTCGCGCGTGAAAGGCGGCTCAATCATTTTGATGCACAACAATTCTGACAATGTGCTTGACGGGCTTAGGCTTGTGCTTAACAGGTTGAAGGTTGGCGGCTACAAAGTGACGGCAATAGGAGACCTTGTTTATGAAGATGATTATACAATTGACAGAAACGGCGTGCAACACAAAAATTAAAGGAGAAAATTATGAATTACGAAAAAATGGAAACAACAAATTATGGGAGAATTTCTGGGAGAGTTTGCAGCGAGATTTCTCGCTCGCATGAAATTGAGGGAGAAGCGTTCTTTGAATTTAAACTTGAGGTGGCAAGGCTTTCAAGCGCCATTGACACTATTCCCGTGACAATTTCTGAAAGGACACTGGTTGGGAAGGCCGTTTCTGTCGGCGACTTTTTAACTTTGGAGGGCGAATACAGAAGTTTCAACAAGGTTATAAATGAAAAAAGCAGGTTGATTTTGCACTTTTTTGCAAAAAATGTTGAATTTGGCAAGAAAGAAAATGTGAACGAAATCAACCTTAAAGGCTATGTTTGCAAAGAGCCAACTTACCGCAAAACGCCCTTTGACAGAGAAATTTGCGACATTCTGCTTGCAGTAAACAGGCCAAATTATCACAAAACTGACTATATTCCTTGTATTTTGTGGGGAAGAAATGCACGCTTTATGGCATCTCAGGGTGTGGGGTGCAAGGTTGAACTTTCGGGCAGAATTCAATCCAGAGAATATAAAAAGCAATATGAGGACGGCTCAAGCGAGAACCTTGTTGCTTATGAAGTTTCTTGTCAAAACATATCAGTTCTTGGCAATGTGACAAGCATAGAAAAAGAAACGGATGCCAAAACTGCCGTTAACAATTAAAAAAACACGGACAATCCGTGTTTTTATTTTAAGCCCATGTCATTTTAAAAAAGTGGCTCATCAAAATTTTCTGGAATTGGCAAGTTTAAAAGTTTTAAAATGGTTGGTGCAATGGATGTGAGAGATTTGCCCTTTTTGAGTTTCGCTTTTTTGTATTTTTCGCTGACAAGTATAACAGGAACAGGGTTTGTGGTGTGAGTTGTGATTTTGTTTCCGTCTTTGTCAATCATCTCTTCCGCGTTGCCGTGGTCGGCGGTGATTATGCAGTCTCCGCCCGTCATCAGCGTTGCAAGCGCCACGGCATAGGCCTGTTTTTCAACGCATTCAATGGCCTCTTTTGCCGCGTTGAAGTTTCCGGTGTGACCAATCATGTCGGGATTGGAGTAGTTTACAATAATAAAGTCATATTTCTGGGAGGCAATGGCGTCCAAAACCTCTTGGGTGATTTCAATTGCCCTCATCTTTGGATATTCGCTGAAATCCTTCACGTTTATGCTGTCAATAAGCTTTCTCTCTTCGCCCTCATATGGCTTTTCAATTGTGCCATTGAAGAAAAAGGTGACATGGGCATATTTTGTGGTCTCGGAAGTGTGAAATTGCTTTAAGCCGTGCTGTGAGATGATGGCGGAGAGGTTGTCCTCAATTGCCTCTGGGGGATAAAGCGTGTTCACATGGGTGAGTTTGTCGGAATATTGCGTCATTGTGGTGTAAAGGAAGTTTTTAAGCGGCTTTGTTTTGAACTCTTTGAAATCTTTCAGCGCAAACGCATAAGAAATTTCGCGCGCACGGTCTGAGCGGAAGTTGAAAAACAGCAAACTGTCGCCGTCTTCAATTTTTGCGTTTTCGTCAATGACGGCAGGGGTGAAGAATTCGTCAGTTTCGCCATCCTCATAGCGCTTTTCTATTGCCTCTTTGGCTGAGGCAAACTTCTCTGCCTCGCCATAACACAAAACGCGATAGCCTTTCTCAACGCGGTCATATCTGTTTTCGCGGTCCATAATTTGAACTCTGCCCATAAGCGTGCCAATTTTTGCGTTTGTGCCTTTGATTTTCTCTTCGGTCATTTCAACAAATTTTTTGCCGTCATGAATGCCTGTGTCGCGGCCGTCCAAAAAGGCGTGAATATAGATGTTTTTTATCTTGAAATTCTTGGCAAAATCCAAAAGGGCAAAAAGGTGATTTATGTCGGAGTGAACATCTCCATTTGAAAGCAGCCCCATAAGGTGAAGATTTGATTTGTTCTTTTCTGCGTGGGTGAGCGCCTTGATTAGGGCTGGATTTTTGAAGAACTTGCCGTTTTCAATCTCGGTGTTAATAAGCTGAAGATCCTGCAAAATAACCCTTCCTGCGCCAAGCGTCAGGTGACCAACTTCGCTGTTCCCCATTACGCCTTTTGGAAGCCCAACCGCCTCTCCGCTGGCGGCGATTAGGGTGTGAGGATACATTTTTTTAAGTTTGTCCAAATTTGGCGTGCCCTGGCTTTTTATTGCGTTTCCAAACTTTTCTTTTTTCTCTCCAAATCCGTCCAAAATAACAAGTGTGACCATAAAAGCCTCCTAAAATATTTTCACAATTAAATATACAATTTAAGAGAAAAAAAGTCAAACAAACTTGTTATTTTTTCATGTGTTCGTCAAAAAGTGTGTCGCTTGGCACTTCTTGTTTCTCCTGTGCGGGAAATTCTTGGCTTGGAGCGTTTGCCGCGGCGTAGGCGGGCTGCTGAGGGGCAGGGGCGGCCTGTTTTTCCTTTTTCTTCTTTCTTTCAAACACCTTAAAAGTGCCTTTGTTTATTATCACTCTTAGAAGCAGATAAAGCGCGGCAATTCCAAAAAGAATGTAAAAAATCCTTGAAAAAATGCTTGCTTGAAAGCCGAAAAAACCTGCGATGAAGTCATATTGAAGCATCCCAATCAAAAGCCAATTTATGCATCCAATTATTGTCAGCAAAAAAGCAATAAAAGTTATCATAAAGCCTCCTTTTTGAGTTATTTTTCTGCTTTTTTGCTATTTTTATTGGGAAAAAGTGAAAAAATTTGAAATTTAGTTGACTTTTTTTGTTTTTGTGAATATAATATTGTTGTTTTAAATTTTTCCAAATAGAATTTTGTCGTGGAAACATGGCGATTTTTTTTGAATTTAAAACAGACAAAATATAAGGAGCGAGATTATGGAAAAACATTATTTAACACCTGAAGGAAAAGCACAACTTGAAGAAAAGTTGAATTATTATAAAACCGTAAGAAGGCCAGAAGTTGTAAAAAGAATTGGAATTGCAAGAGAGTTTGGAGACCTTTCTGAAAACAGCGAATATGACGCAGCAAAAGACGAGCAGGCTCAGGTTGAGGCAGAAATTGCCGAGATGGAAAACATTCTTCTTCACGCAGAAGTTATTGATAAGAAAAAGTTGAACAAAGACGTTGTGTCAGTTGGATGCAAGGTTACTCTTTTTGATGAGGAATTTGACGAAGAGGTGGAATACAGAATTTCTGGCTCTTCTGAAAGCGACCCAAGAAACGGAATTATAAGCAATGTTTCACCTGTTGGAAAGGCTGTTATTGGGCACTCTAAGGGCGAAACAATCACCGTTCAAACCCCAGGCGGCAAGACAAACTACAAGATTGTTAGAATTGAAGTTTAATCCGGCAAAAATTTTTGCTGAAACTCTTTCTTTTTGTTTGCTTTTTTAAATCTTTTTTGCTAAACTAATTTCAAGAAAGTTAGGGAAATTTTATGAGTTTTATCTATTCACTAAAACTTTTTGGTTGTAATTGGGCAAAGGCTCTCAAACTGTTTTTATATTATTTGATTGTTTGGGGAGTGTGCATTTGCCTTCTTTTGCCTTGCTTTTTTGCTTTTAGGGATTTGATTGTTGCAGGAATTAAATCAACTGACCTCTCTTCTTCCTTCTCTGGAGTGTTTAAAGGCACGCTGGGCGTGGGGCTGCACAATGTGGCAAAAGGCTCTTTTGGAATTTTGACCGATGTTTTCTCTTCAAACCTTGGGCTTTTCATTTATGGGATAATTGTTGTGTTTATCCTGATGCCATTTTTGCTTAACATTGGAAAATACACTTTCTGCTCTATGCTTTACTACTATATGACAAGCAAAAGCAAGGTCGGCTTTTGTGGAACAATGATTAAAACGCTTAAAAATTCCACTTGCTTTGCCGCTGTCAAAGTGTTTCACAACCTCTTCTTCCTGTGTGCAATGTTTGTGAGCGTGTATGCGCTGGCGCTTATTGAAAACAGCCTGTTTTACACTCACTTCTTGCCTTGGGTGGCGTTTGTTGTGCTTGTGCTGCTTTTCACGGTGGAACAAATTCTTGTTTTGGGCTGGTGTCCTGCAATGGTGGTGTTCAACTCAAATGTCTTTGTGGCTTATCAAAAGGGCTTCAAGGCGGTTAAAAGGCACTTTTTAACAACTCTTGGCACAACGGTTTTGTATTTTGCGCTGTTCTGGGCGTTTGTGTTCATCTTTGGCGTGTTCACAATGACGGTGCTTGTGCCACTTATGACCATTCTTCTTTGCGTGTATAATATGGTTGCTTTCTTCATCAGCCAGGGCATGAGGTTCTACATTGACGCAAACAACATTTTGACGCCAAAAAAACTTGAAGAAGTTGACAATATAAACAAAACTGCATTTATTTTATAAGGTTTTGTTTTACATAAAATTTATTTTTATGCAATAAGTGTTTTCGCACTTAAAATATTTATTTAAGGAGAAAAAATGAATAACAACAAACTGAAAATCACCTTTTTGGGCGGTGTGGGTGAAATTGGAAAAAACATGACCGCTTTTGAATTTAATGACGAGATTATTGTGGTTGACGCGGGCTTGACTTTCCCGGGGGACGATCTGCCGGGGATTGATGTGGTCATTCCAGATTTTTCTTATCTTATCAACAACAAGGATAAGGTTAAGGCAATCATTTTGACGCACGGTCACGAGGACCATATTGGCGCCGTTCCTTTTCTTTTGGAGCAAATAAAAGCGCCAATTTATGGGTCTAGGCTGACGCTTGCGCTGGTTGAAAACAAGATGAAAGAGCATCCAAAGGTAAGCTATAAGGCAATCACCGTCAAGCCAAAAAATGTGCTTAAAATTGGGCCTTTTGCAGTGGAATTTATTAAGGTTTCGCACTCAATTGCGGGAAGTTTGGCGCTTTGCATAAGCACGCCTGTTGGAAACGTCATCCACACCGGCGACTTCAAGATTGATTTTGAGCCTATTGACGGCGTTATGACCGATTTGCAAAGATTCGGCGAACTTGGGAAGAAGGGCGTGAACCTTTTGATGTGCGAAAGCACAAACGTTTGCCGTCCGGGCTATTCCATGAGCGAAAAGAGCGTTGGACGAGCCTTGGAAGAAATCTTTAAAACCCACACGGAAAACAGAATTATTGTGGCAACTTTTGCCTCGAACATCCACAGACTTCAACAAATTTTGAACCTTGCTGAAAAGTATGGCAGGCGCGTGGCTTTCACGGGCAGAAGCATGATAAACATCACTGAAGTGGGCATGAAAATTGGGGAGATTTCCTTCAACAAAAACATTTTGGTGGACATTGACAAAATTGACAAACTTGCCGACAAGGAACTTTTGATTGTCACAACGGGAAGCCAGGGCGAGCCTCTTTCTGCGCTCACGCGCATGGCTGCCGGCGAATTTAAACAAATCAAAATTGGCGAGAATGACCTTATTGTCTTCTCTTCTTCACCAATTCCGGGGAACGAAAAAAGCGTTTATAACGTGATAAATTCTCTCTTCCAAAAGGGCGCGGACGTGATTTATGACGAACTTCAAGATGTTCACGCCTCGGGGCACGCCTGCCAAGAGGAAATCAAGACCATTCACGCACTGACAAAGCCAAAATTTTTCATGCCAATTCACGGCGAATACAGGCATTTGAGGATGCACAAACAACTTGCCATGAGCCTTGGCATGGAGGAGCGAAACATCATTATGCCAACGCTTGGCGCGCAGATTGAGCTTACTGCAAATTCTATGAAAAAAGTGGGCTTCACAACCGCCGGGCAGAGGCTTATTGACGGCTACGGAATTGGCGACATGGACAGCAACGTTCTAAGGGAGCGCAAACAACTTTCTGAGGACGGAATTTGCATTGTTGTTATGACAATCAACAACGTTTCGGGCGAGGTGGTCAGCGACCCATTCATCATCACAAGAGGTGTGGTTTATCAAGACGAGGCGGAGGCGTTTGTGCAAGACACAAGAAACATGATTATTGCCTCACTCAAAGAGCAAGACCTTCGCGGCTGCGAGCCATCAATCATCAAAAATACCATAAAAAGAAATGTTTCAAACTTCATTTTCAAGCGCACCAAAAGACGCCCAATGATTTTGACAATTGTGCTTTTGGATTAGAACATGAGAAAGGAAGATTTTGTTGGCTTTGAAAGGCACGAATACAATCCCATTTTAAGGCCGGAGACTGAAAAACTTTTAGGAAGTTTGATTTTGCAGCACAAGCCAAAGACAATTTTGGAAATTGGCACTTTTATTGGCTATTCGGCAAGCGTAATGCTTGAGAAAAGTGACGCTTTTTTGACAACCGTTGAAATTGACCCACAAAATGCACGTGACGCGCGTGAGAATTTGAAGGATTTTGAGGGCAGATTTGAGATTGTTTGCGCCGATGCAGGGCAGTTTTTGAAGCAAAACAACAAAAAGTTTGATTTCATTTTTCTGGATGGTCCAAAGGGGCAGTATAAAAATTATTTTCCATATTTAAAAAAGTTTTTGAATGTGGGCGGAGTGCTTGTGGCAGACGACATCTTGTTCTATGGACTTGTTGGCTCAAACGAGCCGGTGAAACATAAACACCGCTCTATTGTGAACAATTTGCGCACATTTTTAAGCACTTTACAGGCGGACGAAGATTTTGACACGCAAATTTTTGACTTTGAGGATGGCGTCAGCGTGAGCATAAGAAAAAAATAAAAGCAGGAGACTGCTTTTTTTGTTGTTTGTCAGTTTTTTTTGGCTTTTAGTTTGATTTATTGTTAAAATTTGTTACAATAGACTTATGGAATTTGAAATTCAAATCATTAAGTTTTTGCAGGAAGGCAGAACGCCATTTCTTGATGGGTTTTATCAAATAGTTTCAAACTTTGGCACTTATTTTGGCGCGGCGGCACTGATTATTTTGCTGCTTATCTTCAACAGGCGGCTCTGCTTTTGGTATTTGTTTTCCTACGGCTTTGTTTATCTTGTGAACAATGTGCTTATTAAAAACATTGTGCAAAGGCCAAGGCCTTTTGAGGTTAGCAGCGAGATTTCGAATCTTGGGGATGTGGTCACCGATTTCAGTTTCCCAAGCGGACACATTGCCTGCGCAACGGCAATTGCAATCTTTTTGGGGTATTTCCTTTTTGAGATTTACAAAAAACGAAATCAGCGAATTTGGATTGTTTTTGGCTGCGGATTGTATGTTTTGCTTGTGGCAATTTCGAGGATGTATCTTGGCAAACACTATCTAAGCGACCTCATGGGCGGCTTTGCAATTTCGGGGATAATTTGCGTTCTTGGGATAATGTTTATGAAGTTTTACTACAAAAAGAAAAAAGAGGAAAAAGCGGATGAAGATAAAAGTTGATGTTTTTGGCATTGAGCAACTTTCCAAACTTGCCCAGGCGTTTGCAAAGGCGTTAAACGCGCCAAAAATCATCCTGCTAAAAGGGGACTTGGGCAGCGGCAAAACAACTTTTGTGAAAGAAGTTGTAAAATTTTTGGGTTGTGACCAGCCTGTTACAAGCCCAACATTCACGCTTTTGAATGTTTATGACGCAAAGCAGAAGATTTATCATTTTGATATGTATAGGCTCTCTTCACGCGAGGAGGCCGAGGCGGTTGGCTTTGCCGAATATTTTGACAAAGAAAAACTTGACGGAATTGTTTTTGTTGAGTGGCCGGAAAATGTTGAGGGGCTGATTAAAAAGGCGGATTTTGTGGTGACAATAACAAAACTTTCTGACCGCGCGCGAAGAATTATTATTGAGGGAGAATAAAAATGCTGGCAATAAACACTGCGTTTGTGAAAGCCGACCTTGCGCTTGAAACAAACGGCAAAACCTATTTTAAGACGCTTGACGCCGAGGCAAAACACTCCGAAAATGTGCTGAAAAACATAGACGAGCTTTGCACTGAGGCGGAAGTGGATGTTTTGGATGTGAAAACCGTTGCCGTTGTGACGGGTCCGGGGTCTTTTACGGGGCTGAGGATTGGCGTTGCCATTGCAAAGGCGCTTGGCTGCGCGGATAAAAAGCTGAAATTTATCTCTTTGTCCTCTTTGGAGCTTATGGCATATACTATTGCAAAGCAAAATTTGTGCAAAGAAAATTTTTGTTGTATAATAAACGCGCTTTCGGGCAATTATTTTGTGGCAGAATTTGACGCCTCGGGCAAGAGGCTGAGCGAGGACAGAATGGTGGGCGAGGGTGAACTTTCCGCTTTTGAGAACCCATTTGTGCTTTCTGGTGACACAAAGTTTGATTTTCCTGCAATATCTCTTTCCGCACAAATGCTTTTGGGTTTTGCAAAGGAAAAAGAGGCAAAGGGCGAGTATATTTTGCTTGAAGACCTGCTTCCAGAATATATCAGGCCATCTCAAGCGGAGGACAACCTGAAAAAAAGTAAAAAATGTTAGTAAAATCATTTGACAATAAATATAAATACTTGTAGAATACTCAAAGAAAAGGAGAAATTATGAAAAAACCTGTTTATATTAGATGCCCAAGATGTGAACTTAACTATATTGAAAAGAAAGACAAACTTTGCAGCGTCTGCAAGGCGGAACTTTCTGCTAAGCACGACGAACTTATTGGCGACCTTGATTTGGAGCTTTGCCCAATTTGCAAGACAAACTATATTCAGCCAGACGAAATTATGTGCCCAACGTGCCTAAAAGAACATCATTCCGAAGAGGACGATGTTGGAAATGATTGGGAAGATTATCTCAACCGCGACGAAGAGGAAGTTGTGTATGACGACGAGGAGACGGGCGATATGGCGTCTGTTACAGACCTTGATGACGACATAATTGACGACGACCTTGACACGGGCATTGGCTTTGACGACAGGCTTGACGACGGCGCGCTTGATGACGACTTGGATTCTGAACTTGACGAAGAGTTTGGCGACGACCTCGACGAGGAAGACGAAGACGACCTTGACGACGAGGAAGATGAAGATGACGACGATGACGATGATGATTTAGATGATGATGACGACGACGATTTTTAAAAAGAGGTTTTCCTCTTTTTTTATTATTTTTTAATTTTGATTTTTAAAAAGAAAAAAGCCTCTTTATTTAAGAGGCCTTTTTGTTATTTTTTTGACTTTTTGCCGTCAGTTTTGTTGTCTGTCTTGTCAGTTTTTTCTGTGTTTTTTGATTGGGATTTTTCTCTTTCTTTGTTTATTTTTGCCGAAGCCTTTTCAAGTTCTCTTCTCTTCATTTCGTCTTGAACATAGAACTTTCTTTCAAGTGACAACAAGTGTTCTGGGGTGGTAAGTTCGTCTTTTTGCTTCTTCAAAGTCTCAATTCTTTCGGCAATGACAGTTCTCTTTTGAGCAAATGTCTTAAATTCTTTGTCGGTTGATTTTGAAACCTTTTTGCCGTCCTTAGAGCGAAGCGCAATAATCTTTTGCTTATGAGCGGCTTCAATCTTTTCAAGTTCTGCCTCAAATTTGCCAATCTCCTCAGTCTTTGCTGCAATTTCTTTTTCTTGCTCTTGTTTTGCGGCTTTCTTGATTGCGTCAATGTTGATGCTGCCCTTTCTGTCGTAGGTTTCTTTTCTCTTTTTCTCAATTTTCTTTATCTTAATCTTTCTTAAAATAAAGCCAACAACTGCAATCACAATTGCAAGGGCAGTTATAAGAGAAGGAATCAAAAGCCAGTTGAAGCCCTCGTCGTTTGAGGCTGGGGTGGTGGTGTCGGTGTCGGTATCAGAATCTGTGTCGTCGTCAGGCTGGGCGTCTTCGCTTCCGGATGCCTTTGCGACATATTTTGTGCCAACATATCCGTTTTGAGATGTTTCGCTTTGAGCGGTTTCATATTCCTTGGAAGTGATGCTATTGTCAAGATTTAAGTCACAAAGCACAAGATAACCTGATGTTGGGAAGTCGTTGCAGACAAGTGCAATATGAAGTTTTGCCGTTGTGGCCTCGTCTGGGTGGAAGTAAATTGAGTAAACAGGCAGGCCGTCTTTATCTAGGTCAAATTTCACGTTTGAAGTGTCAATTTCGGTCATGTAGTCAAAGCCTGTAAGGCCAACTGTTGCGCCGTAGTGATATTCTGTGTCCTTATCTTTTGCTTGGTCAGTTGTTTCATAATGGAATTTCGTGAGAAGTTTGAAAGACAATTTGTAATAATTATCTGAACTCAAATCAAACGAATAGTTGCTGTCAATTGTGTAAGAGCCGCCATTTTGAACTGAAATGTAGAAGAATGTCTTGTCTTTCATCTCTGACTTATAGAAGTTGTAGTTTCCGTTTGCAAACGCCTCACCTTTCACAAGTCCGCCCTTAATTTCGGAAGTGTAATCCTGAGATGGGGAGGTGGCTGAGCCAACATATGCAGGATAATTTTTGCCATTAACCTGTCCAAGGTCGCTTACTTCTTTGTTTGTTTGGAGATTGTAGTAGAAGTTTCCAAGGTCGGCTTTGCTGTTTGGGTTCAATTCTTCAAATTCTTCGGCGGAGAGGGTGCTTTCTTGCATTGAGAAGTTGTCAAAGAATGCGCTGCCCTTAACTTTTTCGCTGTTTGTTCCAAGGCTGAGCTTTACGCAAATTTCAGTTGAATTTTCAACATTTATTGTAACTTCAAAGTGTTTCCAAGCGCTTTCGCCTACAACTTTTGTGTTGTAGATTGAAAACTCTCCGTTTGTGGCAATTAGGTCAACATTCAACGTTGTGCCATTTGAAACATAATAGTCAAAAGCAATTGTTTTATAGCCTGTTTCAAGGGAAATGTTTGAAGAAGAAATTGATTGATAAGAACTTTCAACATTTGCAAGCATCAAAACATTGTTTGTTTGATTTTTCCTATTTGAAACTCTTCCTGGGTTTGTTCTAACAAAGTTTGCCCAATAATATGGGTTGTCGGGGCCTTTGTCGGTGTTGTTATTATAATTTTCAAAGTAGGTTGTCCAAAACTTTGTGTCTGTGTTGACAACGCCATAGAAAGCGTTTTCTCCTCTTGCGCCAGCCGTCCAATTGTCAGGGGTAGGGATGCCGCTTGTGGTGGTCATATTGTCAAAACTGCCGTTTGTAACGCCGTTGTCTTCGGTTTTTGTGTCTGAGCCAAGTTCAATTTTGTTTGTGCCGTTGTTATATTCTTCGGTTGTGGCTCTTTCTATTGTGATGTCATCAAAGAAAACATATCCTGTGGCTGTTTCGGCGGCTGTTTCGCCATTTTTTGCCTTTCCAAGGGAAAGTGAAAGGTTTACTGCGCTCTTGAAAAGTGGGCCGCCCTTAACATAAAATTCAACTGTTGAATATCTGTTTGTGAGGTTGTCAGAGCCGTTTGATGTTAGTGCGGAACTTAAAGTTTCGCTTGCAAAACTGTAGTTGTCTTTCAGGTCGCTGTAAGTTTCCAAAAGATAGTTTTGGTCTTCTGCCACTGAAACATAGGCGCTTCCTGTAAGATTTGAAACCTTGTAGAAAACTCTAATCTTGTAAATTGCATTTGGGTCAATTTCAATAGGCTTTATTGTTGTTATTTTTGAGTAATTTTTGTCAGCGCTCAAAACAAGGACATTGTTGTTTTCTTTTGACTCATATTGATTTGTCTTGCTGTTCCAAACAGTTTGTTTTGAAAGGTTTGTTCCAACATAGTTGTCTTTCAAAAGTTCATATCCAGAGTCTTTGTGATAAATTTGTGCTCCACCTGCTGCGGCGAAATCTCTCTTCCAATATTTTTCAAGGTTTGTGTCCTCAAAGTCGAAGTTTCTGCCGCTCATATCAAGCGTTTCGTCTTTTCTTAAATCTGCAATTGTCACGCAGCTTTTTGTTCTGGAAGATATTACATTTCCTTCTGTGTCTCTTGTTTCCTCTGTGTAGGTTTTGGTTTTTTGGAAGTTTTTATAGGTGTCCCAGAAATAGTTTTCGCTGCACTTATAAAGGTGGCAGGCGTCATAGAAAACAACACCGCTGCTGCCAAAGTCTCTTGAGCCAAGCCACAATTCAAGGTTGACGCTTTGAGACTCATTTCCTGTTGCAACAAAGAAGTAAAAGTTTGTCCAGAACTTTGCCGTGGAGGAAATGCTGCAATCAACATCTTTTCCGTCCTCGTCTTTGAGTCCGGCAACATACATAGAGCCAACTACAGGGTAGTTTTCATTTTCCAAAACCTTTTTTTGCTTGTAAATCCAAGGGCGTTCTGCTTCAGGGAGGTCAGAGGCTTTTATTAAATATTCTTTTCTTTCAATGTCATATTTAATTGGGCAGGTGTAGATTTTTGCGCCCTCGTTAACATAGAAAGTTCCGTTGTCGCCAGAGCCAACATATTGATTTTCAACATAAACAGGTGTTTTTGTTGTAACAGGCTCTTCTTTGCCCGTTGTTTCTTCCAAAATGAAACCAAAGTAGTCTTCATCTTGATAGAATCTTGTCACGTTTTCATAGTGCTGTGTGACTTTTTCTGTTTCAACAAGTTCTTTATAAATGTAACATTCCCCGCTGAGGCCAATTTCTGTTGGAGGGGTGTAGCGGATGTATTTATTAAAGCCAACGGTTGCACCGCCGTCTTCAGAGTAGCCAAATTGGGCTTGGGTGATGTAGTCGTCTTGGGCAAGTTGTCGGACTTTTTCATATTCAGTGCGTTCTGTGTAGTTTGAGTCTGACGCAAATGCAACTTGGAAATAATAATAAGAATTTGCGTCCAGCGTGAGGTTGTTTTGATTGTAATAGCCCTTGTTCACCTCTTCGCCAACTGACTTTGAGTGTTTTGAGTTGATCATCAAAATGTAAGAATCTTTTTCGGCAGTGCTTGGATTGCTTCTAAGATAAAACCTATTTGAGCCATAATCTTGAAATCTGCTTCCTGTGGTGATGACGCCAGAGGTTGCTTTTCCGCCATTTGGATTGTAAGAGTTCCACCCGGTGAAACTGTCATTGAGGCTGAAATTTGTTACACCAGAAGAGAAGTTGTTGTTTGTCATAGACTGTTCTTCGCGGCAAGCTAGGGAGTAGGTTTCTCTGGCGTAAGTAAGTGAAGGAGTTTGCAAGAGAATAATTCCCATTGCGCAAAGTGGCATAACAAGCGCCAGCAAGCCTAAAATAATTTTGTTTTTTAATGTCCTAAATTTCTTCATAAATCACCTTTTGCAAATATTTAAAGTATTAAACTATGATATTATAATACATCTGTTTGAAATAATCAAATATTTTTTTCAAATTTATCAATAATATTGTTGAAGTTTTGCCCATTTTGGGCGTTTTTGGAAGGGTTTATGGCAAAAAATAAGCAAAATGATGAAAAGTTGGGGTTAAAAAAGAAGTTGATTTTGTCCTTTTGTGGGATGGTTATTGGCTTTATTAACGGCTTTTTTGGGGGCGGAGGCGGCATGATTTGCGTTCCTCTACTTGAAAAGATGCTTCATCTTGACAACAAATATTCTCACGCGACAGCAATCGCGGTTATTCTTCCAATTTCTTTTGTCAGCGCCATAATTTACACGCTGGGCGGACACATTGAAACTGTGCCGTTTTTAACCGTTGGGATAGGCGTGCTTCTTGGCGGCGTGGCAGGCAGTTTTCTTTTGAAATTTTTGCCGTCAAAAACAATTAGGATAATCTTTGTTTTCGTCATGCTGGCAGGCGGAATTAGGCTTTTGTTTTAGGAGGAAAAATGGCTTACTTTTTTTACATTTTGGCAGGGTTTGTTTCTGGGATTTTTGGCGGACTTGGCATGGGCGGCGGAACGCTTCTTATTCCAATTCTCACCATCTTTTTAAACTTCGACCAAAAACTGTCGCAGGGCATAAATTTGTTGAGTTTTTTGGTGATGGCAATTTTTTCGCTATATATTCACTACAAAAACGGCTTCATTGTCACAAAAAACCTGTTTTGGATCATCTTTTTTGGCGTGATTTTTTCTTGTTTGGGCGCAGTTTGCATGTCTTTTTTGCCCTCGAACGCTCTCAAAAAGGCTTTTGGCGCGTTTTTGTGCCTGCTTGCAGTGATAGAATTTATAAAAGTATTTAAAAAATAGTGGACAAATTCTTCTTTTTGTGTTATATTTATTACATCTTTAGCGAGGTGTATTATGGTTGATAAAAACAAATGTATCAGTTGTGGAACTTGCGTTGCCATCTGCCCAGTTGGGGCAATTTCTTTCGGGAAAGACGGCAAGGCGGAAATTGACAAAACAAAGTGTATTCATTGCGGAGCGTGCCAGGCTTCATGCCCTGTTAGTGCCATTGATTTAGACGCATAGGAGGCTGTATGGAAAACATTGCTTTTATTCAGTTTGACGAAAAGAAAGTCAAACTTCAAATCATTCAAAGCAGAAACGGAAGATATCGCGTTTTGGAAGAGGTTGAAAATCAAAAAGACATCACAGAAGAAGTTGTGAAAGACTGTCTTTTTTCTCCAAAAACCAAAGCGGAAATCTTGAAAATTTTAAATATTTACCGCTTCACAATAGAAACTTTTAAAGTTGAAAAAATGATTGCGTTTGCCTCCAACATTTTGGTTAAGGCGCGAAATTATCGCGGCTTTCTTGACGAAATTTACACAAACACAGGCATGAACTTCTTGATTGTTGGTGACGACGAACTTGTGAAGAATGTTTATCTTTCTTGCATGGCAAAAATTGACGCGTCAAAGGGCTATATTGTTGACATTGAAAGTTTCAACACCTACTTTTTGAAGTTTAACAGAAGAAATGTTGTGGAATATAATGTTATTCCTCATGGCTACAGCAACCTCTCTTCGGCAGGCATGACTTTTGACGAAATGGTTCAAACTGTTAAAAAAGAACTTAAAAAAGCATCCTTAGTAAAGAATTTTGAGGAGGATGTTGTGGTTGGCTGCGGCTCGGCATTTGTGGACATCTCAAGAATTGCAAAAAAACTGACAAGATACCCAATTGACATAGACAACAACTATGAACTTACCACTGATGCCACTCAAAAAGTGGTTGAGTTTGTCAAGACGCTTGACCCTCAAAAGATAAGCAAAATCAAGGGGATTGGACCTTATGGAACGCAGAGCATAAATGGCGGGCTTGCAATTGTTTCCGCGCTGTTTGAAATGATTAAATCTTCAACGGTCACCGTTTCAACCGCAGAGCCTTTTGAAGGAGTTGTGCTTTCAAACTTGGTTGGCACGGCAAACGAAAAATATTCTGACCTGCTTCAAAACAGTTTGGATAGTTATTATGAATTCAAAAAAGAGGGGCTTGCAATAAATAATCAGGTTTATGAAATGGCAATTTTGCTGTTTAAACAACTTAAAGTTGTGCACAAACTGCCAAGAATTTATGTTAAGCCACTTAAAATTGCCGCTTATATGTATGACTGCGGCAAATTCATAAACTTCAAAGACAGCGCAAAGCACGCTTTTTACACTGTTTTGAACTCCAATATTGCTGGCGCGTCTCAAAAAGACATCCTGCTTGCCGCTTTTGCTTGCTCTTGCCAAAAACTTGACAACTTCAACTTGGCTGAGGTTATGAAATACAAAGAAATTTTGACGGATGAGGATGTTGAGGCGGTTAGAAAACTTGGCGTTTTGGTAAACTTGGCTGTCAACCTCAACGCTTCAAGAAAAAATGTGATAAACGACATTGTTTGCGACATTCTTGGAGACTCAATTATCATGAAGACGGTTGTCAACGCTGACCCATCATTTGAAATTATTCAAAGCATGAAAGTCTCGGATGATTTCAGAAAAACTTTCAAAAAGAGTTTGCAAATTATATAATAAAGTTGAAAATCATTCTCAAACTAAGATTTGGGATGATTTTTATTAAAAAAGGAAGTCCATGGCAAAACAAAAAACTATGTCAAAAAACAAAAAGTTGTTTTGGATTATTTTCAGCATAATCCTTTCTCTTGCCGTGGTTTATATGTTTGTTGTGATTTATTTTTATTACATCTCTCCTACAAACATTTCTCTTAAGCTTGCCGTTTGGCCTTTTAACTCAGACAAAGCAATAGGCGAGATGTATGGTGAGGCGACAGTCCAAGTTGATTTTGAGTTTCAAGACCCTGAAAGCGGGCAGGTGTCTGAAAAATCTGCTGTGGGCGTAAATGTAAGAGAAAATGGCGTGATTATTGCGCTTTATAAAGACTTTAGATATCTAAAGCAAAATTCAGAGATAACGGTAAGCACTTCAAACGGCGTCTATGGCGCAGATTTTGTGTATGGCGACATAAATTACAACTTGGCTGTTTTCAAATGCCATAACAAGCCAGGAAGAACGGGTCAAATAAAAATTCCTTATGTCAACATTGCTTCACGAAGTCAAGTTTTGACCGGACAACAAGTTTTTGTTGTTTCCTCTCCAAAAGAGGAGGTGTTGTTTAGAAAAGGCACTCTGCTTGGAAGTTCAAAGTATGTTCATGGTGAGGATTGCGTCTTTTCAAATATGGTTGGAGTGGATTATGTGACTAAAGACGGCTATGTTTTTGCTTTCAGTGACGCTTCGGCTTATGTCGACTTCAAAGGTGGCGCAATTTTTGACAAAGCAGGGAATTTGTATGGGTTTTCTGTTGGTTACTATGCCGACGAGCTTGGTTTTGTGTTTGTTCCTTCTTACAATGCGAACAAATTTTTGAATAAGGCTTTGGCGGCTTTTGGCACTGATGAGCCTTATGAAAATGTGCTTTTAAAAAACATGATGGTTGTTGATTTGTATGATATGGATTGTCACAAGCAGAAAAATCCAATTGACGGCTTCTATTTCAGCGAGACAAGAACGTGGGAGGGCTATACGGAGCAAATTGAAAAATATATTGACAACCGTGTTGACAGCGTGTTTTTGATTAAGGATTTTGAACTTAACGAAGAGACCATTTTGCCAAAAGGGAGCGTTATTGTTTCAATTAAATTGGGCGGCGCAACCTACAAAATCTATGACAAATTGTGGTTTGTGGATGTGCTTTACATGGCGGAAAAAGGGCAAAAAGTTATAATAAATTATTCGACTGTTGATGCTACTGAGGAAATACTTTCAAAAGAAGTTATTTTGTAGGAGGTTTTATTGTGAGAAAAGTGAAATACGCAATTGAAATGGGCGGTGGCTACACCTGCATCTATGTGAAAGGCGAGGGGCTTGCATTAAAAGAGCCAAGCCTTATTGCTGCCGAGCCAACCGCGGACGGGTTCAAAGTTATTGCCATGGGAAATGATGCAAAAAAACTTGTTGGCAAAACCAAGGAAAATGTGGAAATTTTCACCCCTTGCGCTTATGGCGAAAACTCAAATTATGAGTATTCTGTCATTTTGCTGAAACATTTTTTAAGCAAAGTTGGCTTCAAAAGTTTTGAAGATAGGGCAATTTTTGTTGTGCCTTGCGGGCTTACTGCTCACGAAAAAGAAAACATCTTAAATGTTTGCGAGGGGGCAAATTTGGGGCATGTTGTGCTTGTTCCATCCGTGCTTTGCTCTTGCGTGGGAGAGGGAAGAAACATTGACAGCAGCAAGGTGAACATGATTGTGGACATTGGCGGAACAGCAACCGACATTGCCGTCATCAATATGTCAAGCATCATTAAAGGCGCAACGGTTGGCATTGGCGGAAAGAGAATTGACGCCTCAATTGTAAACTTTTTGGCTTACAGCGAGGGGCTTGTGATTGGGCTTCCAACTGCCGAAATTTTGAAAAATGAAGTGGGAAGTTTGTATGAAAATGACACCTTGAACATGGAGGTCACAGGGGTTGATGTAGAAACAAAAACGCCAAAAACCGTGTGCCTGTTTTCTTCGGAACTGAGAAAGGCAATAGAGCCATTTTACAGCGAAATTGTTCGGGCAATTGACACCACAATAAACACTCTTCCACCTGAGATTGTGGCTGACATCATAAACAACAAAATTTTGATTGTTGGCGGCGGCGCAAAAATGCAGGGGCTTGATGACTATTTAAACAAACACCTAAAATATCCTTGCCAAATAAGCGAAGACGTTGACAATGTAACAATTCTTGGCGCAGGAAAACTTTTGTCAGACAGCCAACTTCTTGACAATATAATAAAAAATTTGTGAGAATAAAAATTCTCACTTTTTTTGTTAAAAAATTAAATAAAAATTATTTTTTAAAGTGTTTTTTCGTCCCATTTTATCGAGGGAATAATTGTTTTATATTTTTGCTGATTTTTTTTAATTTTTTTGTATTTTTTTAAATTTTTAAATATTTTTTTCTGTTAAAAATGCCAAGGCGTCATCAAAGGATTTTGCCACAAACATACACTTTTTTTGCAATTTTTTTGGAGGCAAAATTTGGTCTAAAACGTTTATGACTTTGCAGCCTGCGTCGAGCGCAGAGATTATTCCGTTTATGCTGTCTTCAAACACCAAACATTCCTCTGGCTTTAGTCCCAACTTTTTGCACGCCTTTTCATAGCCCTCGGGGTGGGGCTTGCCAAGAGTTAAATCATCTCCACTTATGATTGTGTCAAACATTTTTTCTTCGTCCATTCCAGCGCGCTTGAATAAGATTTTGATAAGGTCACGTGGGCTGCCGGAGTTAAGCCCAATTTTATATTTTTTGTTTTTTACATATTCAAAAATTTCTGTAAAGCCAGGCTTCGTGATGTCAATTTTGCTGGAGTATAGTTTTTCTAAAACCTGTTCTCGCCAAAGCCTGGAAAAATCTCTTACATCAAGATTTTCGGGCATATATTGTTTAAAAAATATGTATTGTTGATTTAAATCCATGCCGCAAGATTTTTTTCTAACGCTTTCTGTTATGCCACTTAAATTATATTTTTTCTTTAAGTCCGCAAGCGCCTTTTTCCAAAGCTTTTCGCTGTCAAAAATCACGCCGTCCATGTCGAAAATAATTGCTTTTATCATGTGTTCACCTTGCTTTAATTTTTTGGCGCAGAGGAAGAGATTCGAACTCTTGGTGTGATTTCTCACACACAGCCTTTCCAGGGCTGCACCTTAAACCACTCGGACACCTCTGCACAGTGCGAGATAGAGTTTAACACAATTTTTTTGAAAAATCAACCAATTTTGATTTGTTTTTCACTCAAAAAGTGATATTATTTTGATATGAATTATCTAGAATTACACAAAGAGAGAATTAACTTTCTTGAAAGAAACAAAGAAAAGGACACTTTTATTGTGGGCGGCAAGGGGAATATTTTGCTTTCCGCTCCTCATGGCGTGGGGCAGGTGAGGCTTGGAAAATATAAAGTGGCTGAGATTGGAAGTTTGACCACGGCGCTTTATCTTCAAAGGCAGCTTTCGCTTCCGCTGATTGCAAAGACAAAAAACAACTTTGACGACGCCAATTTTGATGAAAATAGCATTTACAAGCGCGAACTTTTTGATTTTGTGAAGAAAAACGATATTAAATATGTTGTTGATTTTCACGGGCTTAGGGGCGACAGGCCTTGCGACGTGAATCTTGGCACTCATTTTGGGCAAAACATCCAAACAAATGTTCCACTTTTTGACGAACTTGTAAAAATTCTTGAGAAAGACGGCTTTGTTGTCACGGTTGACCAGCCTTTTATGGCAAACAAAAATTCCGTTTCAAGTTCTGTGAAAGAGAAGTTTGAAGATGTTTGGTCGCTTCAAATTGAAATAAACTGCTCTATTACAAACAATAGAAAAAATTTTAAAAAATACTCAAAACTTTTGCAGGCGCTATGCGAGTGGCTTAGGTGCGAAAAGTTTAAGTAAATTTTTAAAATAAATCTTGACATTTTGCAAATGCTATGTTATTATCAAGGTGTGCACGGAGGATGAAATATGTATTATTATGATGACGACAACGAGTATGAGGATGACGGAGAAATTGTCACAAAAACAAGGGAAGAGGGGAATGTTGTTTTCCTGCAGGCGGCAATGAACACTTCCGTTCCCGCGGTCAGACAGTCGGCAGAACAATATATGAAAGAAAATAGAAACAAAAACGGCGAGCCTTTTTTAAGAGCCGTTGTGGAACTTGTGTTCTCCTCAATTGAGGTGATAAATCCAGAATATGCCACAATTGTTCAGGGGCAACAGTCTTTATCTAGCAGGGCGGAAAAGCAAAGAGACGAGGGAAGAGGGATGTGAAACCCCTCTTTTTTATTTGAAAAATTGGTCGTTATAGACCACTGACGGGTGCTTTGGGAAAGTCTTTTTTGCCAAATTGTGATACTCGCGCGCCTCTTCAAAATTGCCAGAGTTGTAAAGAAGGCGCGTAAGTTCCAAAAGTGGAATTATATTTTCATAATCTTTGTAAACAAAACCGCTTTTTTGAGGCTCACACATAAGCGCCGCTTTATACCAAAAAATGGCAGATTTTTCGTTTTTGGAAAGGTCATAAGCGGAGGCAAGGCGGCAGCATAATTCGCTTGTTGGGGTGTGCTTTGAAAGCGCCATTAAAAGATATTTTATTCCATTTTGAACATCATTTTTTAGGAGGAAACAGTCGCTTAAAATCATGTGGGCGCAGAGGTCATCGGGCGGAAAACCGTCCATTTTCAAAAACTTTTTCATCTCTTTTATGCAGGAAGAATATTTGTGATTGTAATATAGTTCGCGCGAATAATAATATTGCTCTCGCGCGCCAAATTTCACGCCGTTTCTTAGTGCTTTTTGATAAATTCTAAGGTTTCGCTTAGGGTCAGCGGCCTTTTCTTTTTTATGAAAAATTTCAATGTCTGTTTGGACAATTTTGCCGCGCGGAGGGATGGCCTCATGCACAAAGCCTTGCCACAAAAAGTGGCTTTTTCGCCTCAAAATGCGCTCGCGAAAATAGGAAAGTTCCAAATTTTTGCCGGTGAGATATTTGCACATATAAATGTCGGCGTCGGGCTGATTTTCTTTCAATTTCAGAATTTTTTGTATGTTTTCTTTGGAAATGACATCATCCGCGTCTAGCCACATTTGATAGTCGCAAGTGGCTTTTGAAAAAGAAAAGTTGCGCGCCGCGGAAAAGTCGTCTTGCCAGACAAAATCAAACACTTTGTCCGTGAATTTTTGCGCAATTTGCTTGGTGTTGTCCTTTGAGCCGGTGTCAACAATCACAATTTCATCGGCAAGCTGTTTTGCGCAGTTTAACGCCCTTTCAAGCACGGCGCTTTCGTCTTTTACAATCATGCAAACACTTATTGTGAACACTTTTTTACCTCACCTTTTTTTATTCGCGGCAAAAAAATCTTGTCAAAAATAGTTAAAATTTTTAAAATTGTTTTGTTTTCACAACTTTTTATGTTATAATTCAAACGAAAATTTACAAGCGAGGTTTTTTATGAAGAAAATTTGTGTCGTTACTGATAGCAATAGCGGAATAAGCCCAGAAGTGGCAAAGAGCATTGGCTGCGAACTTATTCCAATGCCATTTATCATTGACGGGGAAGAATATTTTGAGGGCGTAAACTTAACCCAAGACAAATTTTATGAAATTCAAAAAAGTGGCACAAGAATCACCACTTCTCAGCCAAACATAAACAAAATTGTTGAACTTTGGACAAACTTGCTTAAAGATTATGACGAAATTGTGCATATTCCAATGTCAAGCGGGCTTAGCCAAAGTTGCGAAACCGCTTTGGGCTTTGCAGAGCAGTTTGGCGGAAAAGTTCAGGTTGTTGACAACAAGAGAATTGCAATCAGTATGCGCGGCTCTTGCATGGACGCTTTGAACATGGCAAGAGACGGCAAAAGTGCAAAAGAAATTAAAGAGTGGCTTGAGGAGACGGGGCTTGACTCTTCAATTTATCTTATGGTTGACACTCTTAAATACCTTAAACAGGGCGGAAGAGTGACGCCTGCCGCTGCCGCAATTGGAACGGTTTTGAACATCAAACCAATTTTGCAAATTCAAGGCGGAAAACTTGACAAATATGCAAAAGTTACAAGCATAAAGGCCGCAAAAATAAAGATGATTGAGGCTTTGAGAAACGACATTGAGGGCAGATTTGCCGAATTTGTCAGAGACGGCTCTTTGAGAATTTCTGTGGCACACACTTGCAATGAAGAGGCCGCAAAAGAGTTTGCCGAGGAACTTAAAAGAGAATTTCCTTCTATTCCTTTTGAATATATTGACCCACTTTCGCTTAGCGTTGCAACGCACACAGGACCAAAGGTGCTTGCGTGCGGGTGTTATAGAATCTACAAATAGTGGGGGACACTAGAATTTCTTAACGCGGGCAGCTCGCCCGCTTTTTTTTGAATAAACTTTTTTTGTTTTAAACGCCCGCTGTCATGTTGAGCGAAGTGAAGGATCTCGGGCGGCGCTTCGAAGACAAGAGGTTGAGATTCTTCGCTACGCTCAGAATGACAGCATAATAGAATGCGGGGCGAGCGGATAGAAAGGATGACAACAAAAAAAACAGTCATTGGCTGTTTTTTATTTTGAGTTTTGGGTTCTTTCGTGTATAATACAAATGAGGTTTATATGAAAGATTGCGTTTTTTGTAAGATTGTTAATGGCGAGCTGCCTTGTTATAAAATTTATGAGGATGATTTTGTTTTGGCGTTTTTGGATATTGCAAACGACATTGAGGGGCATACGGTTGTTGTTCCTAAAAAACATTATGAAAGTGTTTGCACCTGCGACAACACCACGCTTTGCAGGCTTATTGAGGCTTGCAAGAAGATTGGAAAACATTATGTTGACGACTGCGGATTTGACGGCTTTAACATCTTAAACAACGCTGGGCAATGCGCCGGGCAGAGTGTTATGCATGTCCATTTTCACGTTTACCCAAGGCGCAATAACGACGGCAAGTGGCTTGCTCCAAACAATCCTGGCTGCGACAAAGAACTTGAGGAAATTTGGAAAAACATAAAAATTGAGACTGCTGCAACGCCAAAACTTGATGACGAAAACGCGGTTGTGCTTTACACAGACGGCGCTTGTTCTGGAAATCCCGGCGCAGGCGGCTGGGCGGCAATCCTCTCTTACAAGGGCAAGGAAAAAGTTTTGTCCGGCGGCGAGGAAAACACAACCAACAATCGAATGGAACTTATGGCGGTGATTTCTGGCTTGGAGGCAATTAAAAAGGCGGAAAAAGTGAATATTTTCAGCGACAGCGCCTATGTTGTGAACGCTTTCAATCAAAATTGGCTCTCCTCTTGGCAGGCAAACAATTGGAAAACGAGTGGCAAGGGGGAAGTTTTAAACAAAGATTTGTGGCAAAGGCTTCTTGCGGCAACGGAGAAGTTTGAGGTTGAGTTTCACAAGGTTAAAGGGCATAGCGACAATGTTTTTAACAACCGCTGCGACGCCTTGGCAAGGGAAGAGATATCAAAACTTAAAAAAGACTAATAAACACAGGGTGACAAGGCAAGAGAAAATTGCGTGGGTCACCTTTTGTGTTATAAACAGTTTGACGGGCATTTTTGTGCGCGAAAGCATGGTGAGGGACTGCAAAACTGTGGAAATTCCGCCAAAACTTATCACAAAAGAACACAAAATAACGGCAAGTTTCACATTTGGAAGTTGTGAGAGCGAAAGGCAGCCTTTTGTTATTTCCACAATTCCTTGCAAAAAGGCGGAAGTTTCGCTGCCGAAAAGGGAGAAAAGGGGCGAGAAGCACTCAATGACAATAAAGAAAATTGTTATTATGCAGCCGACAGCCAAAATGCTGTTTGTGGAATTTAGAACAATTTCGGAAAGGTCAAAAGACTTTTTGTCCTCTTCAAGCGGCTGTGAATTTTGGGCGCTTTCTTTCAGTTTGAAATTTCGATAAACCAGCCCATTCAAAATTGCGCCAAGCACGTGGCTGATAAAAAGAACATAGCCCACTGTGGCGCTTTTAAACATTCCAATTCCCACCGCGCCAACAATAAACATTGGGCCGGAGGTGGAGCAGAAAGAGGACATTTTGAAGGCGTCCTCTTTTGTTATTTTTCCTTGAAGGAAGAGGTCGCTGACCATCTTTGAGCCGACGGGATAGCCAGAGAGAATTGCCATGAAAAAGGCGTAAACTGAAATTGGCGGCGTTTTGAAAATTTTTTTCGAAAGCGGCGAAAAAGGGCGGGTGAGAGCGGACATTGTGTCTAGGCTTGAGAGGACTTTTGTGAAAAACATGAATGGCAGAACGGAGGGCAGAACGTTGAACGCCCACGCGGAAATGCCGTCGAGGGAGCATTGGATGTATTTTGCAGGCGAGATGAGCATATTTGCCAGAAAAAACAAAACAAGGCCGCTGAGCGCAACTTTTTGAAAATTATTTATTTTTTTTGCGTGAAATTTCAAACAAACCCCTCAAATTATTTGACTTAAAGCGGTCAAATATTTTAAAATCTTAATGTATTTATATTTTGATGTTTGTCCAAAAATGAAAGAGGTTTTGTATGTTTGATATTGAAAATATTTTAAAAGAGGCCAAAAAGAGGCAAAAGACAATTGTCTTTCCCGAGGCAAGTTTTTCTGACAGAACTGTGGAAGCGGTTAAGTTTTTGCAGAAAAAGAAGATTGTGAAAGTTTTGCTTGTGGGCGACGCAAGCGCAATGATTTTGAGGGACAAGGCTTTTGAAAAATTTGATATAATAAACCCAATCACATTTCCTGAAAGAGAAAAATTGGTTAAGACTTTGTATGAGAAAAGAAAGGAAAAGGGGCTGACCTTGAAGCAGGCAGACGAGCTTGAAAAAGACCCATATTATTTTGCCACGCTTCTTGTAGAATGCGGCTACGCTGACGGCATGGTTTCGGGCGCAGAAGGCACGACGGCAACAAGCATTCGCCCAGCACTTCAAATTATTAAGGGCAAAAACAAACAGCCTGTCTCTTCCTGCTTTTTGCTTTATGGGAAAAACAAATTTTTGAAAGATAGGCCACTTATTCTTGCAGACTGCGGAGTTATTCAAGACCCTGACGCGGACACGCTTTCAATAATTGCCAGCCAAACGGTGGCAAGTGCAAATTTGCTTGGGATTGAACCAAAAGTTGCATTTTTGTCATATTCCACAAAGGGCAGTGCGAAGGGCGAAAGCGTGACAAAAATGGCGGCTGCGTGCGAAAAATTTAGGAAGAAAAACAAGGATGTTGTGTGCGACGGCGAAATGCAACTTGACGCCGCAATGGTGGAGAGCGTTTCAAAGCACAAAAGCCCAGAAAGCCCTCTTAAAGGCGAGGCGAATGTGCTGATTTTTCCGGATTTGCAGTCGGCGAACATCTGCTATAAGGCAATGCAATATGTTGGCGGCCTCACCGCGCTTGGGCCAATTTTGCAGGGGTTGAAAAAGCCCGTAAATGACCTCTCTCGCGGCTGCACGGCGTGGGACATTGTGGCAGTTAGTGCTATCACTGCTTTGCAGTGCGAAAATAAAGCATAAAAAATAAAAGCATAAGAAAAAAGGAGTTTATTATGAAAATTTTAATCATTAACGCAGGAAGTTCTTCACTTAAATATCAACTGTTGAACTCAAAAACAAAAGAAGTTATTGCAAAGGGAAATTGCGAAAAAATTGGCTTGTCAAAACCATTTATCAGCTACAAACATAACGGTCAGGAGCAAACTTTTCCTGGAGCAAAAAATCACGAAGAGGCAATTGAGAAGGTGCTTCAAATTTTGACCAATAAGGATTATGGCGTTTTGAAGAGCTTGGACGAAATTGAGGCGGTTGGCCACAGGGAAATCACCGGCGGCTGGATTTACAACAAAAGCGAACTTATCACTGACGAACTTTTGAAGCAACTCAAAAAATTTGACGAACTTGCTCCACTTCACAACCCTGCAAATGTGCTGGGAATGGTTGCGTGCAGAAAAGTTATGCCAAACACGCCACAAGTGGCAATTTTTGACACGGCTTTCCACCAAACCATGCCAGAAAAGGCATACACTTATGCCATTGATTATAAGGACAGCCAAAAATATCACATAAGAAAATATGGCTTTCACGGCTCTTCACACAGATTTATCACGCTTGAAGCCGCAAAAGTGCTTGGCAAAAAGGTGAAAGATGTGAACCTTATCATTGCTCACCTTGGAAACGGCTCTTCAATCACGGCAGTCAGGGGCGGACAGAGCGTTGACACAACAATGGGGCTTACTCCACTTCAAGGGCTTGTTATGGGCACAAGGTGCGGAGATATTGACCCAACCGTCGTTCAATTTTTGATGAACAAAAAGAAAATGACCGTTGACGAAGTTATGAATTATCTCAACAAAAAGAGCGGACTTTTGGGCGTTTCTGGCGTTTCTAGTGACCACAGAGAAGTTGAGGCGGCCGCAAAAGAGGGCAACAAGCGCGCCGAACTTGCCGACGAGATGCTTTGCTATTCAGTTAGAAAACATATTGGCTCTTATATGGCAGTTTTGAATGATGTTGACGCAGTTGTCTTCACGGGCGGAATTGGCGAAAACAGCGCCGCAACAAGAGAAAAGATTATTTCAAACATGGAAAATCTTGGCATTGTGCTTGATAAAAAGAAGAACAAAAACTTCAAGCGCGGGCAAGTTGAACTTATTTCTGATGCGAAATCAAAGGTTAAAATTTATGTAATTCCTACAAACGAAGAGCTTATGATGGCCATGGACACAGAAGAAATTGTAAAAAAATTGAAAAAATCGAAATAAAACTTGACAAACCGCATAAATTTGTGTAGAATATAGCGTAGTTTGACTATTTGATGCATAAAAGGAGAAGAGAAAATGGCAGTTCCAAAGCATAAAACTTCAAAACAAAGAAAAAATACAAGAAATTCTGCAAACTTCAATGCTGCAGAAGTTACTCTTGTTGAGTGCCCAAAATGCCACGAACTTATGAAGCCTCATACTGTTTGTAAAAATTGCGGAACTTATAAAAACAAAACTGTTGTTGAAGATAAGAAAAATACAAAGAAATAAAACTTAAACTCAACTTCTGTTGAGTTTTTTTATGTAAAATTTATTGGAGATTTTTATGCGGACTTTTACAAAAGATGATGTGAAGCCTAATTTTTGTGACGGCAAGGTTACCGTCCCAAGTTGTTTCCATAAAATTGACCACGACTCTTTCAGCGGCGCGATGGGTGTTCTTGAAGTCGATTTTAGAGGGGCAGTGGATTTTGATTATAAAGCAATTTCCCTTGGCCTTTTTAGAGATTGTCTTAATCTTAGAAAGGTTACTTTTAGGATTAAGCCCAACTTTTCAGCCTTTTGCTTGTTTAGAAACTGCCCAAGCTCTAAAGTTGATGTTTTTGTTGCAGATAATGACTTGGAGGAAACAAAAAGAGAATATGGCGTGTGCAAAATTTTTAACGAGGCATACAAAACTGACCTGCATTTTCACAAAATTGATTTGAATAAAGAGTTGAGGGGTTAAAACCTCTTCTTTTTTTGTTGTTAAATTTCGCACGAGTTTAAATTTATTTGACTTTGCCTCTTTCTTTTTGCTATATTTATTTATATTATAATAATTAGGAGTGCAATATGAAAGTTGTCGTGGATGCTTTCGGCGGAGATAACGCGCCTTTGGAAGTTGTGGAGGGCGCCGTTCTTGCCGTCAAGAAAAACAAAGACTTGACGGTTATTTTAACGGGCGACGAGCAAAAAATTAGAGAAATTCTTGCCCAAAGAGAGGAAAGAATTGAGGTTGTTGACGCAAAAGAGATCATCTCCAACAACGAAGCGCCAACCATTGCCATCAGGCAGAAAAAAGACAGCTCGCTTGTTCGCGCTTTTGACTTGCTTAAAGAGAATGATGATGTTGTTGGGCTTGTTTCTGCGGGAAGCACGGGCGCAGTTTTGACGGGCGCAATTTTGAAGATTGGCAGAATTAAAGGAATTTCAAGGCCGGCTCTTGCGCCAATTCTTCCAACCGCAAAAGACGGGAAAAGTGTGATAATTTGTGATAGCGGCGCAAATGTTGACTGCAAAAGCGAAAATTTGTTGCACTTTGCCATTATGGCGTCGGCGTTTTCTTCAATTATGTTTGGCATTGAAAGCCCAAAAGTGGCGCTTTTGAACAACGGCACCGAGGAGCATAAGGGCAACGAACTTACAAAAACAACTTATCCTCTTATGAAGACAATTCCTGTGAATTTTGTTGGAAACTGCGAAGCAAGAGAGGTTATGTCGGGGGATGTTGACGTTATTGTGGCTGACGGCTTTGCCGGAAATGTGCTTTTGAAAAGCGTTGAGGGCGTGGCAAAGGGAATGTCGCAAATGATAAGCAGAGAGGCAAAGAAAAACATCTTTTCCATGATTGGCGCGCTTATGATGGGCAAATTTAAGGGCTTGAAAGCCAAAATGGACGTCAACAAATATGGCGGAGCGCCATTCTTGGGCTGCAAAAAACTTGTTTTAAAGACCCACGGCACGGCAAACAGAGAGGTTTTTTGCAACACAATTTTGCAAGTTGTTAAGCTTCACGAAAACAAACTAAATGAAAAAATTGAAAAAATGGTTGAAGAGATGACCGAGGAGCAAAAATGATTGACGAAAAAATTGGCTACAAATTTAAGGACAAAACAATCCTAACTCGGGCGCTGACGCATCCTTCAAAATCTAAAAACAACTATCAGCGCTTGGAATTTTTGGGCGACAGCATCTTGAACTTTGTTGTTGGGGAATATTTGTTTTCCCACTGCAAAGACCAAGAGGGGCGGTTGACCGTTTTGAGGGCGCACTATGTTTCTGAGGAGCATTTGCAAGAGGTGTTTGACCAGCTTGACATTGGAGAGTTTGTGATTGTTGGAAAAAGCCTGAAAAGTGAGCTCACGCCGGCAATTAAGGGCGACATAATTGAGGCAATTATTGCGGGGATTTATCTTGACGGGGGCCTCGAGGAGGCGAAAAAGTTTATAATCAAAAATCTTCAAGTTGAGGATTTTGACAACGCCATTGACGACAACTATAAATCTCAACTTCAAGAACTTGTTCAGGCAAATTTTAAGTGCACCATGAAATATGAAACCGTAAAAACGGGCGAATATTTTGAGGCAAAATTCTTTATGGACGAGGACTTGATTGCCACCGGCTATGGAAAAGATAAGACCAAGGCGGAGCAAAATTGTGCGTGCGTGGCAATTAAAAAATTGTTTGTTGACTGATTATTAAAAATAACTTTTTGTTTTTATTAAGGTGAGAAAATGTATTTTAAAAAGATTGAAATGATTGGGTTTAAATCGTTTGCAGACAGAACTGTCATTGAGTTTAATGGCGGTTTTACTGCCATTGTTGGGCCAAACGGTTGCGGAAAAAGTAACGTTTCTGACGCCATAAGGTGGGTTTTGGGTGAGCAGAGCGCAAAGAGTTTGCGTGGCGACAATATGCAGGACGTCATCTTTAAAGGCACGGAAAAAAGAAAAAGCCTCTCTTACTGTGAGGTCACGCTTACTTTTGACAACACCGACCGCTTTTTCAACATTGAATATGACGAACTGAGCATAACCAGAAAACTTTACCGCTCGGGCGAAAGCGAATATCAAATAAACAAAAACACTTGCCGCCTCAAGGATATTATTGACCTCCTTTTTGACAGCGGAATTGGCAAAAACGGCTATTCCGTCATTGGTCAGGGCAAGGTCAGTGAAATTGTGGACGAAAAGCCAGAAGAGAGGCGCGCAATGTTTGAGGAGGCAGCGGGAATTGCCAAATTTAAGTCCCGAAAAGATGAGGCGGAAAGAAAACTTGAACGCACCCGTGACAACTTGACAAGAATTGACGACATTCGAAGCGAAATAGACCGCCAAATGGGGCCACTTCGCAAGCAGGCGGAGGACGCCAAGAAATATTTGGAATACAAGGGCGCTTTGAAGGATTTGGAAGTGAACGCCTATGTTTATCAATATGAAAATTCAAGCATTTTGAAAGAGCAAATTAAGGCGAGAATGCAGGCAATTGAAGAGGAGCTTTTTGCAAGGCAAGAGGACCTTGAAAACTTTTCTGTGACCTACAACGCCGAGATGGAAAAACTTTCTTCTCACGACAAAAAAATTGACGCGCTGAGCGAGGAACTTCTTTCTCTTACTGTTGAACTTGAAAAACAAGAGGGCGAAACAAAGGTTTTGAGGGAGCGAATAAACTTCACAAACAAGGAAAATGACCGAATAAATTTGGACATAACAAACGCAAATGTTGTCATTGAAAACTGTGACGAACAGATGGACGCAAAGCGCCAAGAGAGGCTTTATTTGGAGGGCAGGCGCAACGCTTTAAACTCTTCTTATGAGGAACTTTCTAACGAGCACCTGAAGATTGTTGACGAAATGTCGGCTTCCGAGACTGAGGCGGACCAATCTCAACAAAAAATCATTGAGACTTTGGGTTCGCTTTCTGACGTTAAGAGCAGCGTCTCTAGGCTGGAAACTGAAAAGGGGCTGCTGATGCAAAATCGCGGCACGCTGGAAAAGAACATTGAGGACGCAAACGCCAAACTTGAAGAGGCAAAGGCGCTTCAAAAGGCTTCAACGGAGGCCATTGAAAACTATTCGAAAGAATATGAAGAGGTTAAAAAAGAGGCGGAAGAGATTTCTGGGCGAATTTTTGTTGCCACAAAAGATATTGCCGACCTTGAAAACGAAAGGGCAAATTATATAACCCAAGTTAAGGTGTATGAAAACCGCAAGAAACTTCTCACCGAAATGCAGGCAGAATATGAGGGCTACGCTTACAGCGTCAAGAAAATTTTGAAAGAAAGCGAGAAAAATAACGCGCTGAAAAGCAAAATGGTGGGCGTTTTGGCGTCGCTTATCAAAGTGCCGGCTCAGTTTGAGACGGCGGTTGAGGTTGCGCTTGGAAACGCCGTGCAAAACATTGTCACTTTTGATGAAAATGGCGCAAAAGACCTCATTGAATACTTAAAACAAAACCAATTTGGCCGCGCCACATTCCTTCCAATTTCAAGCATGAAGAGAAGAGATTTGGACGAGCATCTTGTTGCCGGCAAAAAGGGCGTGTTTGGCGTTGCAAGCAAGCTTATTTCATATGATAGAAATATTGAAAATGTTGTCAGCAACTTGCTTGGTGCAACAGTGATTGTGGACAATATGGTGACGGCGGTAAATCTTGCCAGAGAAAACAGATATTCATTTAGAATTGTCACGCTTGAGGGCGACATTGTAAGCACGCAAGGGTCGCTGACCGGCGGAAGCAAAAAGAGCGAGGCGGTAAACCTCATCTCGCGCGAAAGGGAAATTGAGACCACCGCAAACGAAATTGACGAGCTTACAACCAAAATCTACGAGATGAAAAACAAAATAGAGTATTTGAAAGTTGATTTAAACGGCTCTAAAACAGAAGAAAAAAAGATTATTGACAAAAAGAACGACCTTGAAATTAAACTTGCCAAAGAACAGGAAAAATTGGGCGCAATAAACACCTCTTTGAAGAATTTGGAGGACGAAATTGGCGTTCTTAACATGGAAAAAACCACGGTTGAGAACAAACTTAAAGTTATTGACGGCGACCTGAAGCAGACAAGTTTGGTTCAAAACGCTTTGAGCGGAAACAAGGATGATGCCGACCAACTTATCAAGCAAAAACAGGAAAGATACAATCAAATTAGGGCAAAGCGCGACGAAATTGTTGCGAATATGACCACAGTTAAGGTGGACCTAGCGTCCTGCGAGAGCAAGTTGAAGGCGGTTGATGACGAACTTGACAGGCTTTTGCTTGAAAAAGACAAACAACTTTCAAACATCGAGGCGCTTAAATCTCACCTTGCTGAAAACGAGAAATTTATTGAGAATGCCGAGGAGATGATTAGGCAGAAGATTGAAAATGCCGGGCCATCACTTGCAAAAGACAACTTGCAAAGGATTAGAAACGAGAGAGAAAGTTTGCAAAATGAAAAGGTGACAATTTCTGAAAATATCAGGCAACTTGACGAGAAAAAGACGGCTGTGATGGAAGAAATTTCCAAGATTAACGACAGGAAATATCGCGAGGACACAAACCTTACAAAGGTTGACACCGAACTTGAGGCAATGCAAGAGCGAATCTATGAGGAATACAGCCTCACTTACAATGGCTGCTTGGAATTTAAGAGACCGGATTTTGACATCAAAGAGGCGTCAATTGAAATTAACAAATTGAAGCGCAATATTTCCGCGTTGGGATATGTTAACGTTCACGCCATTGAGGATGTTGCGGCGCTTCTTGACAGATACAACGACATGACGACTCAGGCGGATGATTTGAGAAAGGCCGAAGATGATTTGGTGAAGATTATCAAAGACCTGTCAACTGAAATGTTGACCAAATTCAACGACGAATTCTCTAAGATAAATGACAGCTTTAAGGTTGTGTTTAGAGAACTCTTTGGCGGCGGAAACGCGAAGTTGGAACTCACTGAGGCGGAAGACCCACTTAATGCCGGCGTGGAAATTATGGTTCAACTTCCTGGAAAGGCGGCAAACAAACTGTCGCTTCTATCAGGCGGCGAGAAGACCTTGACGGCAATTGCACTTTTGTTTGCTATTTTGAGGCTGAAACCTCTTCCATTCTCGCTTCTTGACGAAATTGAGGCGGCGCTTGATGACGCAAACATTGAAAGATTTGCAATGTATCTTAAAAAATTGTCGCAGACAACTCAGTTTATTGTCATAACTCACAGAAAGCCAACAATGGAGCTTTCAGACTGTTTGTATGGCGTTACAATGGAGGAAAAGGGCGTTTCCAAGATTGTTTCCGTTAAACTTGCAGACGCTATGAAACTTGAAGAGGAGGCAAAATAATGGGGCTTTTTAAGAAAATTGCGGGCGCGCTGAAAAAGACCAAGGACGCGTTTAACAGAAAGATTGATGCGCTTTTAAGCCACGGCGAAGTGGACGACGAACTTTTTGACGACCTGACGGATGTTTTGATTTCTTGCGACATTGGGGTGAAGGCATCGCTTGAAATTGTGGAGGAACTTCGCGACGAGTGCCATAGCCGCAAAATCCGCAAGGCGGAAGAAGTGAAAGTTGTTTTGAAAGAGATAATCGAGGGCTATTTTTCTGACGCGCCACAAATTGACATTGAATATCCTGCAATAATCACAATTATTGGCGTGAACGGCGTTGGGAAAACCACCACAATAGGAAAACTTGCCGACTATTTTAAGCGGGAGAAAAAGAGCGTGACGCTTGTTGCTGGCGACACATTTAGGGCGGCCGCTTCAAACCAGCTTGCCGAGTGGGCAGAGAGGACTAAGACAAGAATCATCAAGCACGCCGAGGGTGCTGATGCGGGCGCGGTTGTTTTTGACGGAATTGCAAGCGCCAAGGCCAACGGCACAGATGTTCTTCTTGTGGACACGGCTGGCAGGCTTCACACAAAAACAAATTTGATGGCAGAACTTCAAAAGATTGACAAGATAATTTCGAGGGAATATCCACAGGCGCACAAATACAACTTTATTGTGCTTGACGCCACCACGGGGCAGAACGCGCTAAGCCAAATAAACGCCTTTTCGGAGTATTGTCAAATTGACGGAATTGTGCTTACAAAACTTGACGGAACTGCCAAGGGCGGAGTTGTGATTGCCATTGAAAAAGAATACAAACTTCCTGTTGTGTTTGTTGGAACGGGAGAGAAACAAGAGGATTTAGACAAGTTTGATGTGAAAGAATTTGTTGAGGAATTGTTCTAAATATTGTGTAGTATGCATTGCATAATACACCAAATATTGTGGTGGTATGCAATTTTAAGGAGGGAAAGATGAGTTATAAACTTAATGGAAAAATTGCGGTTATTTCTGGTGGAGACAGTGGCATTGGGCTTGCCATTTCAAAGAGGTTAAAAGAAGAGGGTGTCAGGATTTTTGACATTTCAAAAGATGTAAAAAACCTTGATATTTTTGAAGAAAGTTTTGCTTGCGACATCTCTGACGACAAAAGGATGAGGGAAGTTGTTGAGGTAATCCTAAAAAAAGTTGGAAAGATTGACCTTTTGTTTTGCAATGCCGGGTTTGGAATTGGCGGCCTTGTTGAAAACGCAACGCTTGAGAGCATTGACAAACTTTTTGCCGTGAACCTTGTGGCTCACATCAAAATGACAAATCTTTTTGTTAAACACATAAACGAAAATGGCAGAATTGTTTTCACGGGGTCACTTGCATCAATTATTCCTCTTCCTTATCAGGCGTGCTATGGGGCAAGCAAGGCGGGGATTGAAAGTTTTTCACGCGCACTTGCAACTGAGGTGCGAGACAGAAAAATTAAGGTGACAACTTTTATGCCTTGTGATGTAAACACCGGCTTTACTGACGCCAGAATTGTTCAAATTGGAAATGATGCAAAGGAAAAGAAAGGCATTGCCGAAATGGAAAAGTCAGAAAGAAACGGCGCTTCGCCAGATTATATTGCAAAGCGCGTTTTGAAGTTTGTGAAGAAAAACAATCCACCTCTTCGAAAGGCTATGGGCACGGTTGTTTTCCCCCTTACGGGCAAGTCAATTTCTTTCCTTGTTAGGCTGCTTCCGCTTAAATTTATAAACTTTTTGGTCAGAAAAATTTATTTGTAATTTAAGCCTTCCCAAATTGGGGCTTGGTCACTTTTTGAGTTTTTAGGCAAAATTCGACAAGATTTTTCATAAATATCTTTAGAGGTGTTTATGGTCTTTGAGAGTTTTGCTTATTTTTTTAGTAGAATTTGCCTTTTTACAAATTTTGTGAACACTGCCCAGGGCTTTCCAAAGCCGCTGACCTTGGAGGAAGAAAAAGCCCTGTTTGAAAAGATGAAAAAAGGTGACGCCAAGGCTAGGGAAAAGCTGATTGCTCACAATCTTAGGCTTGTGGCGCACATTGTTAAAAAATATACCTATTCTCTTGAGGCGGACGACCTGCTTTCGGTTGGCACAATTGGGCTGATTAAGGCAATTGACACCTTTGATTATGACAAAAAAGTGCAGCTTTCAACTTATGCGGCAAGGTGCATCAACAACGAAATTTTGATGCTTATCCGCTCCAACAAAAAGCACAAAAATGTTGTTTCGCTAAACACTTTGACAAGCAACAATGACGACGACAAGGATTTGGAACTTAAAGATGTCCTCTCTTCTGATGACGACGAGATTTTTGAGCAGGTTGAAACAAACATCATCATGCAAAAGATAAAAAAGATTATTGAGGAGAAGTTGACCGAGCGGGAGCAGGCTGTAATAAAACTTCGCTATGGCATTGACTGCAAACGCGCGCTCACCCAAAAAGAGGTGTCAAAAGTGCTTGGAATTTCGCGCTCTTACATTTCAAGAATTGAAAACAAAACTCTTCAAATTATCAGAGACGAACTTTCGCAAGAAAAATAAATTTTTTGTTCTAATTTTTTTTAAATTTGCTTGACAGTTTTTTTTCTAAATTTTAATATTTATTATATAAATGTAAGGGGAAGCAATGGAAAAGCAAGAATTTTATGAGATAGTTGAAAAGTTTATTGTCCCTATTTTTACAGGGTCTTATCTTGCCGGAGAAACTGAGTCCTCGTCAAGAGATTTGGATGTTGCCCTTGGCCAACACGGCTCACTTTTATTGAAGCCCGCCAAAACAGATAATTATCGTTTGATTTTGAAGCGTGGACAACCTTTCAAATCCTTTGAAGTTAATTTGGTAAAAGAGATTGTAAGCGAGTTTGACAATATTTATTCGCTAAATCTTTCGGACAAACTTTACATGAAAAACTTGAGGACAATGGCCATTAAAAAGGCGCTGATTGAAAGCATAACCGACAGCGGAACGGAGGCAATTTTTGGCGTAATAAATGCCATGGAGTCTTGGGCAATGCGTACCTACGAGGGGCAAACCGTCTCAATGGGCGTTTTGATTAACCTTGGAGTTTTGGCGGACGGAAACAACAAAGTTTCTTTTGGCGACATTATCTCAAAGGATTTTTTTGCCCTGTTTTCAGATGGAAAATCATCTTTTGTGGAGTTTGACAGAAACGGAAATATGCTTGGCTATGTAAATTTAAAAAAGTCGAAAGTTGTGCCAACCATTTCACCATATTATTACAACCGCGTGGCAAGAATTTGCAACGACAAAAGGGTTGGAATTGTCCTCACAGACCAGGGCGACATTTTGGTGTTTTACGCAAGGAAACTTATTTTTGCCAAGCGAAATGGAACGTGGTGCGTTTATTCTCACGACGAAATTATCAGGCTGCTTTACAACAACGCCTCTTACACTGCAAAGGAAATTAGGCGCGCAATTTACAACACCGCACTTGACTGCTCTTTTGCATATCGCGGCGCTTGCATTTGTTATATCAACAAAGACCGAACTGAAGAGGCGCTGATGCACATTGACGCCGGCGACATTGTTTCGGAAGAACATTTTTTGATTAAGAAAAAACTTGAACTTGAAGAGGCGCAAAAGTTATACAATATTGGAAGCGCTCATGACGTGATTGAAAAATTCAGCCTCTCTTATGATGAGTTTTTGGCAAAAAATAAAAATGTCAAAACAATTGCAATCAGAAAACTTATTGCGGGAAAGAAGTTGTTTGAAATTGATAGAAAACTTTTGCTTGAAATGACGGCGGTTGACGGCGCAACCATAGTTGACTATGACGGCACAATTGTCGCCGTGGGCGCAATCATAAAAATTGAGGCGGGAAGTTCTGGCGGAGGAAGGCTTGCCGCGACAAGCACAATGGCAAAATATGGCGTTGCAATCAAGGTTTCGCAGGACGGAATTATGCAGGGCTTCAGCGTTGATAAGCACGGAAAAGTTAAACAAATTTTCAATATTGGCTAAAAAAACGCGTTTTTATTGATTTTTTCTTAATTTTTTTGAATTTTTTGATGTTTTTTTAATTTTTACATTTTTTAAGAGGTTTTTATGAGAAATTTTGATGTGTTGATTGTTGGCGGAGGAGTTGCAGGAATGACCGCCGCCATCTATGCAAAAAGGCGAGGAAAAAATGTTTGCATAATTGAAAAGTTCACTTTGGGCGGACAAGTTTTGACCATTGATAAAATTGAAAACTTTCCAACTCAGAAACTGATTGACGGGCTGACCTTGTGCGGCATGATGTCGGAGCAAGTGAAAAATCTTGGAATTGAAGTGATTGCCGACGACATTATCTCTTGCAATCTTTCTCAAAGCGTCAAAACTCTCACGGGCAAAAAAGATGTTTATCAAGCAAAAAGCGTGATTGTTGCCACCGGGCTTTCTTATGTTGAACTTGGCAAAAACGAGGACGAATATTTGGGAAAGGGCGTAAGTTATTGCGCAATTTGTGACGCAAATTTTTATAAAAACAAGCCCGTGATTGTGGTCAGCAAGAAGGGGAGCGGAATTGTTGATGCAAATATTTTAAGCGAAGTTTGCTCTAAGGTGACCATTTTGGACAGCGAGGATATGTCGGCTTTTGCAAGTGTAAATAGCAAGCCTAAAATTGAAGTTGTCTCAAATGCCACGGTGAAAAGCGTGTTTGGAAAAGGGAGCGTTGAGGGCGTAAAGGCGGTTGTGGGCGGCAAGGCAACAAATTTTGATGCTGAGGCGGTTTTTGTTTGCTTGGGCAAAAAGCCAACAAAACTTTTTGACAGTTTGAAGAAAGACCAAAATGGATTCATCATCACTGACGAAAACATGAGAACATCTGTTTCGGGCGTGTTTGCGGTGGGGGATGTGAGGTCAAAACCTCTTAAACAAATTGTAACTGCTTGCGCTGACGGGGCAATTGCGGGCGCAAACGCCTGAGATTGTGTCAAAAGCCTTCTATTTTTCATAACTATTATTATGGAAAACGAGAAAAAACAAAGTTATAAAATCATCTGCGTCAAAGCGCCAAAGTGGGCAGTGCCACTTCTAAAAATGCTTTATAAAAAAGATTTAAAAACAAAAGACTAATTTCTTCTTTTTTGGCAATAACTTTTTGCATGAGAAGAAAGGAATATGTTGAAAAAGTTAAAAATTGCATTTTGAACAGGGTGAGGTTTCACGCACCTATTTTATTTGACACAACTTTGGACAAGCGCGCCCTCTTTGAACTTGGGGTTGATTTGAACAAGCCTGTCTTTAAATTTGACAAAAAGCTCAGCAAAAGCCTTGCGAGAGCGTTTTTTTTGGCGCGAAAGGAAGAGGATTTCAATTTGCTGATTTCAACAAATAGTTTTGAAAAAGAGAAAATCCTAAAGGGGCTTAGTTGCATTGTTTTTAATCCAGACACTTGCAAGGCAAGCCTTTTGGAGAGCATAAACAAACTCAACATAAATTATTCTTCGGCGTCGAACTACAATCCAGTGTTTAAGGACAAGTTTGTGAAGGTTCAGGGCAAAATTTTGAACCCTCACTATGAGGAATTTTCGCTTGAACAGGTTTTTGTGCAGGATGAAATTTTTGGGCAGCACTGCGAATTTGTTTTGAATGGCACAAATTTTTACACAAAACTTCAAAACAAGTCTAAAACCGAAAGAAAGGTGAATTTTGAACTTAATATTCCGCTTGAAAAGGGCTACTATTTTTTTAAGCGAATGACAAAATGCGTGTGCATTGAAAATTTGATGACGGGAGAGAAGAAATTTTTGAACTTCACTTGTCGAGGGGCAAAGTTTTGTTTTTCGGAGGTTGATGGGCTTGAAAATTCGGTGTTTTCATGCGTGAATGCCAAAATTTCGCTTTGCTTGAAGCCGGGCGAACAGACCTTTGTTTTCTTCAATTTTGGTCCAAAAAAGATGCCAGTTCGAGGCGAAAAAGAAATTGAGTTTTTAAAACAAATTTCTTATAAAGAGTGCTGTGAAATTTTTAATCTTAGGGTCAAAACAAAAAATCCCAAGTTCGACATTTTTTTCAACCGAACGCTGCCACAAAGAATTTGGGTGAATTGGGCAAATGACAAGCCGGAGCTATTACTAGAAGAAAAATATTTGACGCTTAAAAAACTTTTTCTAAAAGAAAAGGAAAATATGAATTTTGTGAATTTCAAAGAGATTGGGCTGAGGGAACTTGGAATTTTTAATGGAAAATATTACAAAAAAATCATTGTCGTGCAGGGGGAGGGGAAGTTTTTGAAAGTTGGAAAGACATTTTTTTATAATATCAACTCTTTCTCAAAGAAAACTTTAAGCACAAATGAGCCGCTTGCGGTGTCTTTTGGCTGAAATTAGTTTAATTTTTTTAAGTTTTTATATCAAATTGTTTTGATGCCAAACATTTTTTTGATATAATTTGTTCATGGAAAGCGTTAGAGTTCCGCTTGCCGAAAGAATGAGGGCAACCTCTTTTGAAGATTTTGTTGGGCAAGAACATATTGTTGGAAAAAACAAATTGTTGTATCGCGCAATATCCACAGGGTCGGTGGGTAGCTGTATTTTTTATGGTCCACCGGGAACGGGAAAAACAACTTTGGCTGGAATTATTGCCAAAATGTTGAACGCCAATATTGAAAAACTCAACGCGGTTTCAAGCGGCGTGGCTGACGCAAAAGCGGTTATTGAGCGCGCAAGAAGCCAAAAGCAGATGTTTGGAACTGACACCTACCTTCTTTTGGACGAGTGCCACAGGTGGAACAAGGCGCAAAGTGACTGCGTTCTTCAAGCAATTGAGGAGGGGAGCATCTATTTTATTGGCTCAACCACGGAAAACCCTTACACAAGCATGACGCGAGCAATTGTTTCGCGTTGCAGCGTTTTTGAGTTTAAAAAACTAAGCGAAAAAGATGTTTTGAAAGTGCTTGAACGCGCGCTGAAAGACAAAGAAAAGGGCCTTGGACAATACAAGACAGATGTCAGCGACGAGGCGCTGAAATTTTTGGCGTTTGCGTGCAATGGGGACGTGAGAACGGCGCTTAATTCTTTGGAACTTGCAGTGCTTTCCACAAAAATGGGAAAGGACAAAATCATTCATGTTGACAAAGAGGCAATGGCGGAATGTTTGAACAAAAGGCCGCTTTCGCTGGATGAAAATATGTATTATGACTATCTTTCGGCGTTTTGCAAGAGCCTCAGGGGGTGCGACGAGGACGCCGCACTTTATTATGCGTTTAGAATGATTAAGGCGGGGATTGACCCACTGATTATTGCTCGGCGAATGATTGCCCACGCGTCGGAAGATGTTGGAATGGCTGACAGCAACGCGCTTTTGCTTGCCACAAGCGCCATGTATGCCTGCGAAAAAATTGGGCCGCCGGAATGCTATTTAAGCCTGACGCACGCAATAATTTACATATGTGAGGCGGAGAAGTCAAACAGCGTTGTGAACGCCATGAACATGGCAATGGCTGATGCGGAAAGTGAGCGCGAGGACCAAGTACCAAACCACTTAAAAAATCATCCAAGCACAAACAGAGACGGTCACGGAAAATATAAATATCCACACGATTACGGCGGCTATGTTGAACAACAATATATGCCAGACCACTTGAAAGACCGAATTTATTATGTTCCAAGTGAAAATGGAAGAGAGAAAAATTTAATTCGCAAAAAATTCTCAAAAAATGGCTTTAAAATTAAAAAATAATCAATTTTTGACACATTTTTTGTTAAGAAATTATGGGCTAGAAAAATATATTTAATAAAAAAATAAAATTTTACAAATTTAAGGAGAAGAAATTATGTTTGGAAGAAGAGCAGATGGGGTTAAGGTTAAGGATTTGCCAATTATTGACAAGGCTATGCCCTATTTTATGCCAATGAGAATTGATGCGGTGAATTTGTATGAACAGGCAATTGATTGCGCGCCAATTGACAAGTTTATTTTGGAGCAGAAAAAACTGACCGGCATTCACTACACTTACACAGAAATTTTGATGGCTGCAGCAATAAGAATGTTGTATGAAAGACCAAAGACAAATAGATTCATCAACAACTGCGTGGTATATCAGCGAAAATATGTTTCAGTTTCTATCAGCGTCAAGAAAAAACTCACCGACGACGGCGAAGAGATGACCCTTAAAATGTTTTTCACGGGGCGTGAGAGCCTGCCAGAAGTGAAGAAAATTTTTGATGAAGAAGTTGAAAAGAACGTCAATGCCGCTCCCGAAACGCACGGAACAACAAAAACCGCTGGATTTTTGTGCCACCTTCCTGGCTTTTTGTTTAAGTTTGCAATGGCGTGCCTGCGCTTTGGGGACAACCATGGGCTTCTTCCAAGAAAACTTTTGGACGTCAGCCCTTTCCACACAAGCATTTTTGTGGCAGATTTGAAGAGCATCCATCTTGACGCGCTTTATCACCACCTTTACAATTTTGGGAACACAACCATTTTTGGCACGCTTGGAAAGGTTTATTATGAGCCTGTTGCCGACCGCTCTGGCAATGTTGAAACAAAGAAACTTATCAAAACCAAGTTCTCGCTTGACGAAAGAGTTTGCGACGGGCTTTATTATTCAAACAGCCTAAAACTTTTGAGGTCTTATTTTGAAAATCCAAACCTTTTGCTTGAACCTCTTCCAGAGCCAGAACTTACGGGCAGGGCGCTGAAGAAAAAACTTAAAAAAGATAAAAAGGAACAAAAGAAGAAAGCCAAATTAGAGAAAAAAGCGAGCAAATAACTCGCTTTTATTTTTATATACTTTCATTATTCATTAAGCATCCTTTTTGCACCCATTTCCCATTTTTTTGACAAAAAAATTCCCGAAATCAGTTTGACGGCAAAGTGACGGCAGATTTTGAATAATTTTGTAAAATATTGTAAAAAATTCAAAATTTTGACATAAAGAGTTGACTAAAAAAGACCTCTAAATTATAATCGTTTGTGTTTACTAAGGAGGTCTAATGAAAAATAACAACATTATTTGGGCGAAAACAATCCTGTCGGTTTATCGCTATTTGGAGAGAATTTCGGGGGCAATTGATAAAATTGTTTTGCAGTGTGGGCTGAACTGCCAAAACGTCTCCGTTCAAAATTATATTTTAAACAACACCTATTCTGTTTCGCAAAAAATTATTGACTTGTCAGAAAGGAAAGTGACCTTAATCAATTTGAAAGTTTTGATTGAGGACACGCTGACGGAAATATCAAAAAAGGATGCCGAAATTTTGATTTTAAGATTTTTTGACGGTCAAAAAGTAAAAGATATTTGCGCGCTTAAAAATTTGAGTATGAGGACGGCTTTTAGAAAAATTGAAAGCGCCGTGACGGCTTTTTCAAGCAGGCTTGTCATGAAGGGCTACACCTCCAGCAAATTTGAAAATATTCTTAAAAACGAGGGCTGGATTAACAATGTTTTCATCAGACTTTCCGCCAAAAATGTTGACGAATTTGAACTTTCAAAGGTGTTTTTAGCCAAGGCGGTTTCTATGAATCAAAGTTCATTTTCGTCAAACTCAAAATAGTCTCCGTGCCTTATCTTCTTTTTGGAGCGCTTTAAAGATTTTTGCTTTGCCTTGCTTAGTTGCATTATTTTTGACGGCTTGATTAAAAAGTAAAGAATAAGCACGCTTGGAATTGCTATTGCAAAAACAAGTAAAATTTTTGTGCCCGTTGAAAGCGCCTGAAATTGGTTGGTCTGGGCGGCAAAAAGCATCTCTTCGCTTACAATATCAAATCTTTCACTGTTAAGCTGAAAGTTTTTGAGCGGATTGTTGTAAATAAATTGCGAAAAAACATAGCCTTCAAGCGCTTTGCCGTCAACTTCTGCCTTTACATAATACCAAGTGCAGTTGTCCTCAGTGAAATATTCGCCGCTTTTTATTCCGCAGTAGTCGAGGCTGACATTTTTGTTCAATTTGTCGGTTAAAACAAGCGAAGAACTGTTTGCTTCTTCATACAAATTTGGATAAATCACGCTGAACTCGTGCTTGTAATAGGCGTTTTGGGGCGTTCCGTTCATAAGCACAACATCCTCTTTTTTAACATAGCCGCTCACGCCGTTGTAGGACGCCTTGAAATAACTTCCGCTTGGCTGCCCAATTTGAACAAAATATGAGAGCGGGATTTCAAACAAAATGCTGTCCTCGTTTGGGAAAGAATATAAAAACACGCCGCTATCTTCAATTTTTCCAAAGCAATTCATTTGGGCAAACGTCACATTTGTCCTCAGGCTGACGCAGAACAAAATTGCAGCCGCCAGCATTAAAATTTTTTGAAGTTTTTTAGTTAAATTTTTCATAGCACCATTTTAGAACAAAAATTTTTTATGGCAATAGAAGAAAAATGTCTATTTGTCGTTTTTTTTATTCCATTTTGTAGAGGAGGGTTTTTATGGAAATTGTAAAGGACATTTTGAGGATTGAACGCGAGATTGACACACGCTACAACTCAAACAAGTTGAATTTTTATAACAAAAAAGGCAAAAAGCACAAAAAACAAATTGCTTTTCACAAAAATAAGCACCGAAATCGCTGGGTTTTTGGAGGAAATCGGTCGGGCAAAACGGAATGTGGGGCGGTTGAGGTGGTTTATCTTGCCACGGGAACGCATCCTTATAAGAAAAACAAAGTCACAGAGGGTTGGGTGGTCAGCCTGTCGCGAAGTGTTCAGAGGGATGTGGCTCAGCGGAAGGTTTTGCAGTATTTGCCAGAAAGTTCCATAGAAAAAATTGTCATGGTCAGCGGCGGACAGGACAGCGCCGAAAACGGGATTATTGATTTTATTCTTGTCAGGTCTCAGGCGGGCGGAACAAGCCGAATTGGCTTTAAAAGTTGTGACCAAGGCCGAGAGAAGTTTCAGGGCGCGTCGCTTGACTATGTTTGGTTTGACGAGGAGCCGCCTTTTGACATTTATCTTGAATGCAAAATGAGGGTCATGGACAGGCAGGGCGAAATTTTTGGCACAATGACGCCGCTGAAAGGCCTTACTTGGGTTTACAACACAATTTATCTTAACGAAAAGCAGGACAAAGAGGTTTGGTTTGAGACAATGGAGTGGGCGGACAACCCGTTTCTTTCCAAAAAAGAGATTGAAAGCATGACAAAAACAATGTCCGCCGAGGAAATTGAGAGCAGGCGTTATGGCCACTTTATGCAAAACGGGGGAATGGTTTACAGCGAATTTGACGAAAACATTCATGTGATTGACCCGTTTCCAATTCCCGAGGATTGGCAGGACAACATCTCCATTGACCCGGGGCTTCACAATCCACTTTCGGCACACTTTTATGCCGTTGATTTTGACGGGAATGTGTATGTTGTGGCGGAGCATTATGCAAGCGGCCAAACGGTGGAATATCACTCGGCGAAGATAAAAGAAATTGCGGACAGGCTTCATTGGAAGAGAGATAGCCGCGGCTTTTTGCACGCGCTGATTGACAGCGCCGCCGGGCAGAGAACGCTTGCAAGCGAGAAAAATGTTGTTGAACTTTTTTATGACAATCAAATTTTGACAAATCCAAAAGTGAATAAAGACCTTTTTTCGGGAATTTCTGTTGTGAAATCCTATTTGAAAACTGCTGACGGCAGGCACAGGCTTTTCATTTTTAGAAATTGCGTAAATCTTATAAGGGAAATAAAAAATTATTGGTGGGGAGATGATGATGTTCCGCTTAAAAAGGACGACCACTGCCTGGATGAACTTAGATATTATTTGATGACCAAGCCGCTAAACTTGGCTGCCTCCAAAAAAAATGAAATCCAAAAAGACAAGGAAAAAATGATAAAAAAACTAAAAAATCAAAAAAGTAAAATTATTTTATAAATAATTTGCAAATATATTTGGAAAAATAATATTAAATTTGGTAAAATAACAATATGAAAAAGAAATTTGGTTTTGTTTTCCTAACTTTAATTTGTTTTTTGCTCGCCGGTCTTGGCGGGTTTTCTCAAAATGTGGCTTTTGCGGATGAGGTTGTTGCTGACGCAGAGGCGGGTCAGGAAGTTTCAATTGACACGCCAAGTTCTTTTGTAAATGCTATTAATAACTGGGCAACAAGCGGCGTTCAAAATGGAAGATATATTTTAAATTGTGATGTTGACTTCACAAAAAAATATGACGCGCAGGGAAGGGTCTCAAATGATGCGGCTGCCACTTCTTTGCCAACGCTCACTTCCACTTTGGGAACTGCCGGGAAACCTTTCTGGGGCACTTTTGAGGGCAGAGGGCACACAATAACGGGGCTTACGATTGATTTGAGCGAACAAAACTTAGACAGCCAAAATCTGCCTTATCTTGGCCTATTTGGCTATGCTGAAAATGCCGCAATAAACAATCTCAGGCTCAGCGGAAACATCACCTTGAAAAATGATAAGGCAACCTCTTGCTTTGTGGGCGCGCTTGTGGGTTATGCAAAAAACACAACTATTAAAAATGTTGATGTTGAGGCAACAAATTTAAAATTTAATGACAACAATTTAACCAAAAATTCGACCGCTGGAATTTTGGCAGGTGAGATAGATTCCTCTTTGGCAGAGAATGTTATTTGCAGAACGGGAACGCTTGACCCATTTCAAATTTCTGCCACAAACAACAAAGAAATTGCTTTGGGATGCCTTGTTGGAAAATTAGTCGGCTCAAAAATTCATTCAAGCATTGTTCAGGCAAATCTCACCATAGAGGTTGCAGAAAATTTTGACGGAGAGTTTAAGTTTGGGGGTGTTGTTGGGCAAACAAATGACGGCTCAGCGGAGATTATTAACATTGCAGCCAACAACAATATCACATTCAACAACCACTCAAGCGCAACTGTTCATGCGGGCGAGGTTGTGGGCGAAATTTCTTCGCCAAGCCCAAATCAGGGTTACTTAAAAAACATTTCCTATATTCATTACACTGACAACACAATTGATGTTTTTGGCGAGCAGGGCAGTTATGATTATTCAGAAGATCCTCAAAAGAACTGCAATATCACAACAAATCAAAACTATATGTTCAATAGCCAAGACTTTTACAACAACACTGCACTTTGGAACACAGATTATGTTGGAATTTGGGACTTTGAGCATGATTGGTATCTTTCGGGAAGAATTGAAAATCAAGCATTTTTGAATGATTTGCAGGTGCTTTTGTCAGAGGATTTCAACACAAAAGTTTTTGGTGTAAGAGATGTAAGAGTAAATGGAACAAGCAGAGGCACAGAACTTTCTTCTGACTTGTCACTTAGATATGGCGACCAAATGGAAATTGACCTTGAATTGAAGACTGAAACTTATGACAAGGTCACTGAACAGTTTTCCAAAAAAGTTGTTGATTACTACAACATGAAAGAGTTGCAACTTACATCAAATTACGCCACCTCTTCGGCATATCGCGGAACAATTGAAACTGACGGAACAAATATGAAAATCACTTCCGCAGATAGGGCATATCAAATTGTTCCACATTTGTCTGAAGGAAATATGGATTACTTTACGCTTAAAATAGATGGGCTTTCAATGTATTCAAGCGGAAGATACAACATTACTTTAGAGCCGAAAACTTACACCGCCACAATCACAAGCAAACTTTATAATGGCAATGAGGTTGTTTCGGGCGAGCCAGGATATATTTATAACGCCAAGGCAACTCCAACAACAAGAACAGAGTGGCAAGCAGACTTGACTTATAAAGCTGAGTATGTTCCAGAAGTTCACACAGAGCCAATTCAAACTTACTATTATTTTGAGGGGTGGTATGTTGAGAATGAGGACGGAACAACCACGCAAATTGCTGGCAATGAAAACGGAAATTTGACCCTAAAACTTGGAGAGGCATATGAATTGAAAAATGGCGGAGTGACCACTTCAAGATATTTTATTACTGATGATGTAAAAATCTTTGCAAAATATAACGAACAAAGCCGAAAAATTCACTTCTCAATTGACAATAGCTCGGCGTCCGTGGGCGTTGAAAAAGTTGTGATTTATGAGAAAGGAAAAGAAAAAACCTTGTCTTATTCTGATTTCACAAACAACCAATATGATGTTTACATTGACAAAGAAAACGACAGTGTTGACCTGGAAATTTGCATTAAAGAAGGCTTCCAATTTGATTCTCAGTTCTTTATTGAAAATGGAATTATTCAAAAATCTTATGTAATTTCAAACTCAGCCGAAACATCTAAATATGGTGGCGCTAGGTTTACCATCTCAAAACTTAAAGAAGAGGATGTGGGAAGCACTTATGCCGAAATTCCAATTACTATAATAACCAAACCTGTTGAGGAAAACGGCGGATTTATGCTTTGGATTATCATTGGCTGTGTCGGAGGCGTGGTCCTTCTTGCCTTGATAGGGCTTTTGATCTTCTTTATTGTTAGAAGAAGAGGTGGCGGTGGTGGCTATCGTGGCAAAAAAGTTTCCACAAAAAGCAGTTATAAAGCTTCTAGGAAAAACTTCAAACAGATGTATTATTAAAATAAAAAACTCATTGAAAAATGAGTTTTTTTTGTTTTTTTTCGCGCAAATTTATGCTTTTTTTATTCATTTTTGATTTTCAAAGCAATTGAGTTGTCAACAACCGAACTCAATTCTGGCCTGCCGTCTTCAAGTTCACCGGCATATTCCATGACATCCAAAAGGGTGTTGAAGTCCTTTTCTTCCAAAACCAAATCACTCTTCCATGCCTCAATTTCGCTGTATGCCTTTGCCGCATTTTTAAGTTCATCAAGCGTGTTTGTGAAAGATGGCAAAAGCGCATTTGCAACTGCTTCGGCATTATCTTCAATGTTTTCAGTTATGAAATCATAACCTTTTTTGACTGCTCTCAGAAACTTTTCAGCAACATCACCATGGTTTTTGATGTAACTTTGCTTTGCAATGAAGCAGGTGTATGGAATTTCACCCGAAATTGTGCCTAAACTTGCCATGATGTAAGCCTTGCCCGCGTTTTTCAGGTTTGTTGCAGTTGGCTCAAAAACTGTGCAGTATTTTGTCACAGGTCTGCTTTCCCAAATGCCGACCATTGCGCCAAAATCTTCATAGCCAATTGTAACTTTGCTTGCCTCGGCGCCAAGTTTCTCTTTGATTATCCATTCAAGCACCATTGCAGGCACGCCACCTTTTCTTCCTCCAATTATTTCCTCGCCTTTGAGGTCGTCAAGGGTGAAGTGGTCGTTTGGCTCTTTTGAAATTATGAATGAGCCGTCTCGCGCCGTAAGCTGACCAAACACCATTGGTTTGTCGGAATAGCCCTCACGCTCGGTGTAAACCGCTGTCTCTGGCCCAGCCAAAATTATGTCCGAACTGCCAGAAAGCAGGGTTGCCATTGAGGTGTTCGAGCCGTTTCCTGCCGAACGGAGGTTCACTTTAACTCCCTCGTCCTCAAAGTAGCCGT
>CANQRC010000002.1 GCA_947626155.1 uncultured Clostridia bacterium
AAGGACCGCATCGGTCTGGTGGGAAAGAACGGCGCCGGCAAAACCACGCTGCTGCGCCAAAAACGCCGTCAAATCAACCGCAAGCTGCTCATAGCCAATTGTCGTCTCCAAAATGTTTTCGTCGACAGATTTAAGTGAGGCAATCAGCTTTTGTTGCTGCTGCTCACTTCGCCTCACCATGGCAAGTGTTCGGCGCAGGTCGTTGTCGGATGAGTGCCTGTGGAATTGGTGGGAAAACCAAACCGCCTCATACTCAGTTCCGTTCATCAAAATGCAGCGAACGCGCGTGTAGGGGCTTGCCTCAAATTTGTCATAAGGCTTTTGCGCAAGGTCTTTCCAACTCATAATAATGCTTTCAAGTTTCTTTGGCTTTTCCAAAAAAGGGTTAAATTTCATAAGTCCTCCTAAAAGTAGTTTTGCCAAGACAAAAACCAAATATTCAAAGATAAAAACTAAAAAAGAAAAAATTTTCAAACTTGTGTTGACAAAAATCAAACAAATGAGTATAATAGAAAGGTCAACAATATGGAGGTTTGGCTGAGCGGTCGAAAGCGGCGGTCTTGAAAACCGTTTAGGTGAAAGCCTACTGGGGTTCGAATCCCTAAGCCTCCGCCAAAAGGGAACTGTTCGCACCCTAAACTAAAAAATGGGTGTGAACTTTTCTTTTTATATGATTGTATAGGTATGGTAATATATTTTAACTAAATATTGACTTTTTTGAAAGATTTATTATAATAAAAACAGCGAGGTGTAATTTCGATACAATTTTAAATATTGAAAACGTTGATAAAATAAAAAATATGAGTGGAAAAGTTGTTGTTGATATAACCGACCATAATGTAAACAAACAGCAGCTTGAAATTTTAAGAAAGTTGGCATCAAACAATCAAATTGTTGTGCAAGACACAAATTGGTTTGGTGGCGTTTGGTCTTTAAATGATTATTTGAAAGCTGAAAATTTGCTTGATGACGTGGCTGAAAAAATAAACTCGAAAGCGTCATCAAATTTTGAGTATTTTATTTGTGCCTATCATTATGCAACAAATCGAAACTATAAATTTGCGCCAAAAGGCTCGCCTTTTCAAGCGTGCAGAAGTTATGTAGATGTTCTAAACAATGGTTATTGTGTCTGCGTTGGATATGCCACAATTTTGAAAAGGCTTTGCGAAAAGCGAGGCATTCCATGTGCTGTACAAGGTTGCTTGGCAAAAGATAAGTATGGGAAAGTTGTAAATCATGCCAATTGTTTAGTGTTTTTGAGAGATGAAAAATATGGCGTTTTCGGGCTATTTTACAGCGATCCAAGAATGGATTGCTTAGATTTTCAAGATAAAAGTGACTTATCGTGGAATCTGAATATGCTTGCTTTGCCGATAACTGAAATTGGGAAAATTCAAATTAAGCTTTGGGATGATGACACGATAATTGAGATGAATGATTTCCAAAGTATATATTATTCGAGACGACCAACACAATTTGATTTGGACTATTTTGGCAAATTTTTTAATTTTACAGACACAAACACAGTCATGTGGCTAAAATATTGCAAAGGAATAACTTTAAACCAAATCCAAAACGCATTGAAGAACATTGGCCTAAGCCAAGAACAAATTATAGCAACTTCCAAAAACCTTGTGGAGCGACAACATTTGTTTTTGCAGGAATATGATAGCTCAAATGCAATTTCAAACGAGTGGCAAAAGAGATTGGCTTTTGGGCAATATATACAGGATTTTGTCTCGCATGCCGGTAGAAAAGATAATGTGTGCAAACTCGATTGCGCAACATTTGTGTATGTGCTATATAAGAATTTCTTTGGCGTGGATATTCTTGAAAACGGATTTGGTGGCAGTTGGACAGGTAAAATTGCCACATCTAAAATTGGCGCCGAGCCAAAATTTATTGATGAAAATGCTTCAATAGAACAAAAGATCAACTTTATTGACACAAAATGTAAAGCTGGAGATATATTATTTTTCCACAGGCAATCCCTAAAAGAAAGCAATGTCTCGGATGAAAACTTTTATCCCGGACATTGTGCAATTTACTTGGGCAATCATAAATTTATTGATTCGAGATTAACAACAAGAGGTGGAATAGCGATCTCCGACATAGAAACTGACAACTATATGCCAAACTTTGTTGGCTTTAAAGATGTTATTTCGGCACTAAACATAACTAACAAACTAGAAAACGAAAGTTCTTCATTGGAATTTTAGGGTGCGAATAAGCGCCCTGACAGTCCGCCAGAGAAAAGCAACCATGTAAGCGGTTGTTTTTTTGTTAAAAGATTTTGTAAAATTTTGTAAAACATTGAAAATGCGGAGCGTTTTTGCTCTCGCGTTTTATTTTAATTCGTTTGTAGAACATAAAAGACGCTGCTTTTTGCTCTAAGAAACCTTTCGTGCAGCGGGAAAAAGCGTGAAAAATTCAAATTATTTTATTAAATCTTTACAAAAATCAAAAAAAATGATAAAATTAATAAAATTTATAGGAGATTTAATATGTTTGAAAGAGAAATTGACGCGTTAAAAGCTTTAGCGAACGGAATTGACTACTTCACAGGTGAAAAGTGTATAAATGACAGCATTTTAAATGATCCCGATATCATTCGCACGCTATATAGGGTTTGCGAGATTTTAAAAGATGTTCCGCCAAAGAAAGTAAAGAAGGCGGATTTTGTTTGTCCACTTGACTTGGAGAGAAAGTTTGATTATGAAGAAGGTTTAAGTTTAACGCAAATTATTGATAAAATTGCCAGCCTGTATCCAAACATGAAGAGATTGAAGTATTCCCAAGTTGCTGACATTTTGATTAGAAAAGGCTTGTTAGAAAAAGTTCTGGATGAAGATGGCAAAACCAAAAACAAAGCAACTTCTGTTGCTGAAAAATATGGAATAATTAACAAACAAAAAGTCTCCGCGTATGGGAGACAATATGAGGTTGTCAATTACACAAAAGATGGTCAAAAATTTGTTTTGTCCTGCTTAAAAGAAATAAGATGATATAATTAAAGTAGGAGGGGCTATGTGCACGGCACTAAGTTTTAAAACTAAAGATTTTTATTTTGGAAGAAATTTAGATTATGAATTTTCTTACAACGAGACGGTTACAATTACACCGAGAAACTATCCTTTCAAATTTCGTTGCATGGGGAAGAACGAAAAACACTATGCCATGATTGGAATGGCGTTTGTGCAGGAGGATTATCCTCTTTATTATGATGCCACAAATGAAAAGGGGCTTAGCATTGCGGGCTTGAATTTTCCAGGCAACGCGTTTTATGCAAAAAGAGCAAAGGACAAAGAAAATATTGCGCCTTTTGAATTTATCCCTTACATCCTTGCAAACTGTAAGAATGTGGCTGAGGCAAGAAAATTGCTAAAAAACTTGAATGTTTTTGATGAAGATTTTTCAGCGGCGCTTCCACACTCGCCACTTCACTGGCTTATTTCTGACAAAAAGGAGAGCATTGTTGTTGAGCCTCTCAAAGACGGGCTGAAGGTTTATGACAACCCTGTTGGCGTTTTGACAAACAACCCAACTTTTGATTTTCACATGACAAATCTTGCAAATTATCTTAATGTCACGCGAGAGGAGGCGACAAGTAGATTTTCAAGCCAGCTGAGCCTAGTTCCTTTCAGCCGCGGCATGGGCGGGATTGGCTTGCCAGGGGATTTATCTTCCGCGTCAAGATTTGTTAAGGCGGCCTTTACAAAACTCAACTCAGTTTCCGGTGACGACGAAAGCGAAAGCGTAAATCAATTTTTCCATATCTTAACTTCTGTTGAGCAGCAAAAAGGCTGCTGCAAAGTTGAGAAAGGTTTTGAATACACAATTTATTCTTCTTGCTGCAACACCGGCAAAGGAATTTATTATTATACAACTTACAACAACCGCCAAATTGTTGGAGTGGACATGAGAAAAGAGAATTTGAACGGGAAAACTTTGAAATCTTATCCACTTTTGAAAGAAGAAAAATTTTTAATTCAAAACTAAAAAGGACAAAAAAATAACACTTTTTATTAAAAAATGTAGAAAATCCCTTTCTACATTTTTTGTTTATTTGTTTTCTTTTATTCTTTTTTTGTAGCAGTTGTAACACATACTCTCATAACTTTCGTCTGCGCCAATCATGATTTCGGCGCCGTCTGTGACAATTTTGCCGCCAACAATTCTTGCGTTCACCGTGGCTTTTCTTCCGCACTTGCAAACGGATTTAATTTCCGAAAGGCTGTCCGCAATTTCAACAAGCCGCTTGCTGCCCTCAAAAAGTTCGGTCTTAAAATTTGTTAAAAGCCCATAACACAAAACGGGCACTTTTGTGCTTGCATCTTTCAGTTCGTCAACCTGACCTCTTGTAAGAAATTGTGCCTCGTCAACAATTATCACGCAGTCAGGGTGAAGAATGTCATACTTTTTGCAAAGGTCAACAAAACTGTCGCTTTCGGAAAACTCAATACACTCGCTGGTAAGCCCAATTCTTGTGCTGACCATGGGCTTGCCGTCAATCACGCAGCGTGTGTCGGTCTTTGGCTTGAACAAAAACACCTTGAACCCTTTTGTTATGTAATTAAATCTGCACATCAGCGCCTGAGCGGTTTTGGAACTTCCCATTGCGCCATATTTGAAATATAACTTATTCATTTTTTGCCCTTTTTCATTTTAATAAAACAGCAAAATTTTGTCAACAAAATAAATTAGAAAAAATTATCGAAAAAATACTTAAAAAATAAAAAATATTAAAAAATTAACAAAAAATTCAAAAAAAATAAGAAAAAATCATTAAAAAATGCAATTTTTTTATTTTTTTACAATTAAATCTGTTAAATCCGAGAAATTTATTGATAAATTTCCTATTTTAATTATTTGATTTTCATACTCCACTTTTGCCTTTCCCGAAGAAGTTTTGTAGTAGCCGTCAGAAAAATATTTTGCGCTGACAACATCACTTTTTGTGAGGTTTAAAAGAGTTTTAGAAATTTCTTCAATCTTCTCTTCCGGCAAATCTCCTTTCAGCATTTTGTCGTGTTCATATTCTTTCATTCTCAAGGCGGCTTGCAAGCCTTTAAGCGCATCAAAAGGCGCAAACTGTTTTGCTCTGTCTTGCCTTGACATTTTAACTCTCTCCACTTTTATGCCCTCCAATTGTTTTGTTGCGCTCAATTATTGTTGCGTTCTTTTCAAAGTCCGCGGCTTTCAAAACAGAATTCTTTCCATACTTGTCTTGAAGCGCCAAAATGCTTCTCACAAGATTTTTTTCTTTCTCAATCTCGCTCTCATTCACAAACATATCATACATCTCATATTCCGCTGGCAAGAGGTCGAACCCATAGCCAAGTTTTCTTATTGGCTTTCTTTTGTCCACAAAATTTTCAAACATTTCGTCGGCAACTTTTCCTATTATAGAATACAGGTTTGTTGCAATGTTCATCCTGCGCATATCTTTTGCGCCGCTTTTGTCATCGCCATAGCCAACAAACAAGTGTATGTGGTCGGTGACATAGTTTTGGCGGAACATATCATAGCAGCCGTTTTGCACCATCTCTTGCATGACAAGTTTTGCATCCTGAAAGCCATAGTTGCAAGGCAAAATTTGAGAGGACGAAATGGATTTGGCCTTGGACTTGTAACTTTTTATGTCACTCATCAAACAGCTCTCTCTGCCCCAGGCGTGGTCAATGAGAAGTTCGGCATTTATTCCAAATTCGCTATAAAGCACATCCTCGTTTGCCTTGGCAATTCCCTCCATGTCATAGATGCCGTGTTTTGCCAAACGGTTTATTGTGCCGGTGGAAATTCCCCAAAAATCCGAAAGCGGCTGATGATTCCAAAGCGTCTTTTTAAACTTCTCTTCCGTCAGCCAGCCAATTCTGTCTTTTGTGTGTTTTGCGGTTATGTCCAGCGCAATCTTTGCAAGATACAAATTTGTTCCAATTCCCACTGACGAAGGAATGTGAAGTTTTTCTAAAATTTCCGCCATAAGTTTGTTTGCAAACTCCTTTGCGCGCAAATTGTAAAGTTTCAAATAGTCCGTCACGTCCAAAAAACACTCGTCTATTGAATAAACGTGGATGTCGCTTTTGTCAATATATCTCAAATAGATGGCATAAATCTCGGCGGCGTAGTCAATGTATTTTTTCATTCTTGGTGGCGCAATTAAAAAATCTATGTCTTTTGGAATTTCAAAGAGTCGGCAGCGGTTTCTCACTCCAAGATTTTTTAGCGCAGGCGAGACAGCCAAGCAAATTGTTCCGCTTTTTCTTGTCTCGTCCGCAACAACAAGTTTTGTTGACATGGCGTCAAGGCCGCGCTCGGCACATTCCACCGACGCGAAGAAGGACTTCATATCAATCACAAAATAAACTCTTTGCTTTTCCACTTGTTTTTCCACAAACTTAGTATAGCACTTTTTCTTGCAATCATCAAAAAAGTGTTGAAAAATTTTTGTTTTGTGCTATAATTGAGCCATGAAAAAGTTTTTTAGCATTTTGTGCGTGTTTTTGTTTGTGATTTGTTGCGCGCCGCTGTTTGGGGGCTGCGGAGGAAATTCGCCCAAAAGAGATTTTAGGGTGGTTGCATACATTCGGGCAGAAGATGCGATGAACAGCAATTTTGACAAGTCCCACATAAGTCAAGCAACGGATATTATTTTGTTTGAGACTGCAATTTTTAACGAATATGGCATGATTTTTAGGGATGAAAGATTTGACGATGTGCTTAACAACGTTCGCTCGGCAATGAATCAAAAGCAAAAATTGTATGTGAACCTGCTCGGCCCAGACGGCACAAGTGAGAACGAGGAGACCAGAAAACAAGAGCAAGCAGTTTTTCATAATATGGCGTTTGAAAATGGCTTGCTGGAAGGCAACATAGAAGAACTTCTTTCTACATATCAATTTGACGGCGTTTGCTTTGATTATGAGTTTCCTCTTACTGATGAAGATTGGCAAATTTACAACACATTTTTGGTCAGCCTGGCCGGCGTTTTGGGCGAAGAGTATGACATTGGCGTGGCGTTTTCTTATTGGGATTCAAAATATTCCGAGGAGGCAATGGAGGCGGTTGACCTCTTTGCGCTTATGAGCTATGACAACTTTGACGAGGAGGACAACAACAAACATTCCACTCTTGCGGACGCAAAGAAAGATGTTGAAAGAGTGCTGGAAAAGGGCTTTGAGAAAGAAAAACTTGTGCTTGGCGTTCCGTTTTATGCAAGACCAACAACGGGAGAGAGATATTGGTATAGTTATAAAGACTATTATGACAAAATTGATGAAGAGGGGCTTTATAACGACCCAGAGACGGGCCTAACATTCTCTTTTAACACCTATGATGTGATTTATCAAAAGACCAAATATGCCATAGAGCAAAATTTGGCAGGCGTTATGATTTGGCATTACGGATGTGACCTGCCCGCAACGGACAACCACTCCCTCTTCAACGCCATCACAAAGAGCATTCAAGACAATTTATAAACAAAATTGGGCTTGGCAAATAAATGTGTTTGTTAAGAAAAAACCGCATGAGTTGCGGTTTTTCATTTTGAGAGATTTGCAATTAAGTTTTGTGGCAGTCTTTTTTATGCGTTGTCCTCGGTGGCGGCATCATTTGTCACCTTGTAAAATTTGTATGTCACGCCGTCAAGAGTTTTAAGATATGTTTTCACTTTTGAATATTGGTCGGCATCTGCCTCTTTTCTTGCAGAGCCCGTGACTTCTTTAAGGTTGTAAACCGAAACGTCCACTGCGTCACCATTGTCGAATGTCACATTTGAAAGTGTCAGCCCCAAATCATCCTCGCCTTGGGTGTGTTCAACTCTGTCGGTGTACCAATTTGCCCTTACAAGAATTGCCGAACCGTCGGAAAGGTCTTGTGGGCCGTTTGTGACTTTCAAATTTTGAACATCCAAACTTTTTGTTTCTGCGCCTTCAGTTTTCAGGGTGCTGTTTGAGATGTCAACAAAGCCAAGAAGCACATGAATAGGCGTTTTTCCAATAATTTTGCTGTTTTTCACTGTCAAGTTTGTGTTTGCAGAAAGATAAACGGTTGTTTCTTTACTTTTAACCTCACTGCCGTTCTCCACAACAAAACTTTGACCCTTGCCGCCCTCAGCGTTGTTTGTAGCGAGCGCTTGGTCGGCAACATCAATGCTTGTTCCGTTAAGTTTTACTGTTGCGCCAGTGAAAGCCCCAATCCCTGCGCCTTTTTCGTTTGTCAGTTTAACATTGTTTAGTGAAACCTTTGAGTTTTCAGCGGCAACCAAAGTGAGTTGGTCTGAAGTGCTGTTAAGTTTTCCATTCTTCAAAACCAAATCACTTTTTGTGGCTTTCAAAATGCCATTTGGGTTCTGTGACGCGTCATTTTTAATTGAAAGCGTCTTGTTGTTAAGGTCAATTTCCCCAACATATTGGTCCAGCACAAGCCTGTTGTCAAGTTCAATGTCTTCCGCCAAACGCACATACTTTTCTTTGTTTGACAAAAGCTCCTCAAAATTTGACTTTGTTGCGTTAACATAAGGGTCTTGTGGCGCTTCGCCGCACGCCGTCAAAAGCCCAATTGTTGCAACCGCCAAGCAGGCAACAGAAGTCATCAATCTTTTTTTGTTCATAAAAACCTCCAAAAATAATCTCAAAATAGTTGTGCGCAGAAGAAAAGTTTTTATGTAAAAAATTTTTAAAACACAAATTTTGCGGTGGGCATATAGAATTAGAGGAGTAATTTATGGAAAGAAAACCAAATAAATGCAGATATGTTGAGGGCGACCAGTCCGCGCTCAAAACTTTTGCAATGAGAATTTTTGGGCGAATTCACGAGGTGAAAGCCCAACAAATTAAAGCGGAAGAGAGAATTGAAGAAGAACGGGTTGCCCCAGAAGTGCCAGAAAAAGAGGGCGAAGCAAAAAAAGAGAGCGTCCTGCCAAGATATGTTGAGGGAGAAAATTAGGAAAGTTTTTTAAAAGCCTCCCAAGGGTAGTTTGGGTTGGAAAAATGTCCGTAGCAGGCCGTTTGTTTGTAGATTGGCCTTAGCAAATCCAATTCTTTTATGATGTTGTCTGGCGAGAAGTCAAAATTGCGCTTTACAACTTCATAAATCTCTTTCAGCGGCCTTGTTTCCGTGCCAAAAGTGTTGATGTTTATTGAGAGAGGGTGCTCCAGCCCAATTCCATAAGACACTTCAATCTCGCATCTTTTGCAAAGTCCTGCGTGGACAAGGTTCTTTGCCACATAGCGGGCATAATATGCGCCAGAGCGGTCAACTTTTGTGGCGTTTTTGCTTGAAAAACAGCCTCCGCCAACTTTTGCCGCGCCGCCATAGGTGTCAACAACAATTTTTCTTCCAACTGTGCCGCTGTCGCCAAATGAGCCCCAAATTGTGAAGCGCCCGCTTGGATTTATTATGAATTTTATTGGCGAATTTACAAATTTTTTGTAGTCTTCCAAAATTGGCAAAAGCACATTTTCTTTTATTCGCCTCTCTAAGTCTTGGCAGGCCTCGCTGTGGCTGACCGAGATTAAAATTGTCTCAATAGAAACGGGCGTGTCGTCTTCATACACAACCGACACCTGGCACTTTGCGTCAGAGAAAAAGTCTTCGCTCTCTTTTCTAAAAGCCTCATATTTTTTCATGATTTTGTGCGCCAAAACAATTGGAAGCGGCAAAAATTCTGGCGTTTCGTCCGTGGCATAGCCAAACACAATGCCTTGGTCGTTTGCGCGCAGTTTTTCCTTAACAACAGCTTGGTTGATGTCGGGCGACTGCTGAGAAATCTCTTTGATAATCTCAAACGGAACGCAATAGCCAACTTCGCTCAAAACCTCGCGTGCAATTTTGTCATAGTCAATCTTGGCGGAGGTTGTCGCTTCGCCATAGACGAACAATTTGTTGTTTTTAATGGAACATTCCACCGCCATTTGCGCGTTTTTGTCTTGCCTTAACGCCTCGTCCAAAAAGGCGTCGGCAATTGTGTCGCAGGTCTTGTCGGGATGCCCAATGTTTACGCTTTCGCTTGTCAAAATTTTTTTCATATAAAACCTCCTTGCCATAAATTAAAAAAGCCCATCACATGACGGGCGAAAAGTTTTGTTATTGCCCATCGTTTCAAGCTTTAGCACCTTGACTCTTTTCAGGTTGCTGTGTGGTCAACGGGCTTGTCCCTCGCACACTCTTTATGGTGAAGGCATTTTAACAAAATAATCCGTTTTTGTCAACAACTTTTTAAAAGTTTGCCAAAAAATTGCAAAATTTGAAAAAATCACTCAAAAAATTTGCTTTTTTTCCTTGATTGTTTTATTATTTAAACAAGGAGAAGATTATGAAAAAGTTTTTTAAAGAATTTAAAGCATTCATAAGCCGCGGCAACATTCTTGACATGGCTGTCGGCGTAATTATTGGCGGCGCGTTTTCTGCAATTGTAACCGCTTTCACAAACAAAATCATCATGCCTCTTGTCAATTGGGTGTTGATGGCAATTGCAGGCGGCCAAGGGCTTTCTGGCGCATACACATTTTTAAAAATTGTCCCACAAGTTGATGAAGTTGGAGACTTTATTCCTGGCACAATTGACCTTGCAAACAGCATTTACATAGATTGGGGTGCATTTATAACCGCCATTTTGGACTTCTTGATTATTGCTCTCACACTTTTCATCATTTTGAAGGTGGCAATGAATGCAAGAGGCTTCATAACCAAAGCGGCTAAAGAAACTCCAACAAAAGAAGAAAGAAAAGCTTTGAAAGAACAAGGCGTTGATATGAAAGACCGCAAGGCAGTTGTTGCTGCAACGGCAGAACTTCGCGAGAAGAACAAACCAGCTCCTGTTCCACCAAAACCAACTCAGGAAGAACTTCTTACAGGAATTTTGGAAGAACTTAAAAAGCAGAACGAGAAAACCCCAGAAAAGCCAAAGAAGAAAGAGAGCAAATAAGCCCTCTTTTTTTATTTTGTCCCAAAGCGCCAAATCAATATGTTGTGTGGTTCGGCGGGGCAAAACTTGGCTCAAAAACGCCATTTTTGAGTTTTACGAATAGAAAATCCCGGCTTCAAAAAACGAATTTTTGTTATAAATTTATAACAAGCTCGCCCTAAAAAGGGAGGCGTAAAACGGGCGAAAATTTTTGAAAAATTTTACAAAATTTTGAAGAACAAAAATTTTCAAAAAATACTATATATTGTGATTTTTTGTTGACACAACCACTATATATATTGTAAAATGCTTCTTGAATAAACTTGAATTTGGAGGGGTAAAAATGAAAGTTATCAAGAGAAACGGGATGTTTGTTGACTATGATCCATCAAAGATCAGAAAGGCCATTGATGCGGCAAACAAAGAAGTCAAGCCAAAGGAGAGGGCAACGCGCGACGAAGTCAAGGAAATTCTTTCTTACATAGAGGGTCTTGGCGAGGAAAGGCTGCGCGTTGAAGAAATTCAAGACATAATTGAAGAGAAACTTATGGAGTTTCAACATTTTGCGCTTGCAAAGAAATATATCATTTACAGATATAAGCGCGCACTTGTTAGAAAGTCCAACACAACCGACCTTGCCATCAAAGAACTTATTGACGGCGAGAACGAATATTGGAACACCGAAAATTCAAACAAAAACGCCCGCGTTGTGACAACCCAACGTGACTATATTGCCGGAATCACCAGCACCGACATCACAAGAAGATTTTTGCTTCCTGAGGACATTGTTCAGGCGCACGATGCCGGAATAATTCACTTCCATGATGCCGACTATTTTGCCCAAAACGCCCTTCACAACTGCGACCTTATAAACCTTGAAGATATGCTTCAAAATGGCACAAACATAAATGGCGTTATGATTGAAAAGCCACACAGATTTTTGACCGCAATGACCATTGCCACCCAACTTATCACGGCGGTTTCTTCAAGCCAATATGGCGGCGCAACAATTTCCATGACACACCTTGCGCCATTTGTTCGCGACAGTTACAACAGGTATTTAAAACGTTATCAAAATCACGGCCTCACCGACAAACAGGTTGAGCAGTTTGCAAAAGAGGACTTAAAGAAAGAGATTGTCGACGGCGTTCAAACCTTCCAATATCAAATAAATTCCATGACCACCACAAACGGACAAGCCCCATTTTTGAGCGTTTGCCTCTATCTTGGCGAGACCGAGGAATATAAAGAAGAACTTGCAATGATTATTGAAGAGGTCTTGAAGCAAAGAATTCAGGGCATGAAGAACGAAAAAGGCGTTTACATCACGCCAGCCTTCCCAAAACTTTTGTATATTTTGGAGGAGGACAACATCCACGAAAACAGCAAATATTATTATTTGACAAAACTTGCGGCAGAGTGCAGCGCAAAAAGAATGGTTCCTGACTACATCTCAGAAAAGGTTATGAAACAACTTAAAATTGACAAAAACGGAAACGGGCAGTGCTATCCTTGCATGGGTTGCCGCTCTTTCCTAACCCCTTATGTTGATGAAAACGGCAAGCCAAAATATTATGGCAGGTTCAACCAGGGCGTTGTGACAATCAACCTTGTTGATGTTGCGCTTTCGTCGGAACAAGATATGCAAAAATTCTGGAAAATCTTTGACGAGAGGCTTGAACTTTGCCACCGCGCACTTCAAATTAGGCACAAGAGATTGAGCAATGCCACAAGTGATGTTGCTCCAATTCTTTGGCAGCACGGCGCGCTTGCAAGGCTGAAAAAAGGCGAGAGCATTCATGACCTTCTTCACAACGGTTACTCCACAATTTCGCTTGGCTATGCCGGGCTTTATGAGTGCGTAAAATACATGACGGGCAAGAGCCACACCGACAACGGCGTCGGGAAAGAGTTTGGGCTTGCGGTTATGCAGCGCATGAACGACAAGTGCGCCGAATGGAAAAAAGCGGAAAAGATTGATTACAGTGTGTATGGCACGCCTATTGAGGCAACAACTTACAAATTTGCAAAGGCGCTCAAAAAGCGTTTTGGCGAAGTTGAGGGCATAACGGACAGAAACTACATTACAAATTCTTATCACGTGCCCGTTTTTGAACAAATTGACGCGTTTAGCAAACTTAAAATTGAAAGCGAATTCCAAAGGCTTAGCCCGGGCGGAGCGGTTTCTTATATTGAAGCGCCAAACCTCACAAACAATTTGGATGCGGTTATGCAAGTTATAAAGTTCATTTATGACAACATCATGTATGCAGAAATCAACACAAAATCCGATTATTGTCAGGAGTGTGGCTACAGCGGCGAGATGAAAATTGACGACAACTATGAGTGGTATTGCCCAAATTGCGGAAATAGAAATCACGACAAAATGAATGTTGCAAGAAGAACTTGCGGCTACATTGGCACAAACTTCTGGAACAAGGGCAGAACGCAAGAAATCAAAGAGAGGGTGTTGCACCTAGATAACCAAGACGCATAGGAGAGGCTATGAGATACAACAAAATTCGAAAAATGGACATCTCAAACGGAACGGGCGTAAGAGTTTCAATCTTCTTTCAAGGGTGTTCGTTCCACTGCAAAAACTGTTTCAATCCCGAGACCCACGACTTTCAAGGCGGCGAGGAGTTCACGGATGAAACAATCAAAAAAGTGCTTGAACTTTGCAAGCCAGATTATATAGCTGGGCTTTCAATGTTGGGCGGCGAGCCACTGCATCCAATCAACATTGAGGGGGCAACAAAACTTGCAAAAGAGTTTAAAAAGGCTTACCCAAACAAAAATCTTTGGGTTTGGTCGGGCTTTTTGTTTGAGCAGTTGAAAGATAAGGAAATTTTCAAATACATAGACATTTTGGTTGACGGGCAATTTGTTGACGAACAAAAAAATCTCATGCTCAAATTTCGCGGCTCCGCAAATCAGAGAATAATTGATGTTCAGCAAAGTTTAAAAACGGGCAAAACTGTTGTGTTAGATGAAAAAGACGTTTAAAAAGAAAAAAAGCAAAAAATAGGCAAAAAATATGGAAAAAATACAAATAAAAGTTAAAAAACTTAGAAAAAACGCAAAATTTCCAACTTATGGAACAGAATTTGCAGCCGGAGCAGATTTGTATGCGGCACTTGATGAGGAAACAAAAATTCTGCCGGGAGAAACAAAATTTATTCCAACTGGGCTTGCAATGGAATTGCCAGACGGATATGTTGGACTTGTGTTTGCCCGAAGTGGGCTTTCTTGCAAACAGGGGCTTGCGCCAGCAAACAAGGTTGGGGTTATTGACAGTGACTATCGCGGAGAACTTGTTGTTGCGCTTCACAATCATTCAAATGAGGAGCGAAAGGTTGTCGCTGGCGACAGAATTGCGCAATATGTTGTTATGCCTTACACCTATGGCTTGTTTGAGGAAGTAAAAGATTTGTCAGAAACTCAAAGGGGCGAGGGCGGTTTTGGCTCAACGGGAAAAAGATAAAAAAATAAATTTAAAATTAAAAAATATTGAAAAAATGGGCAAAAATTCAATTTTTTTGCCTATTTTTTGTTAATTTTTTATATTTTTTTGAATTTTTTAATATTTTTTGCTTAATTTTTTCCTATTTAAAATTTTGCCTGTAACAAAAAATTTGTTTTGCCATAAAATGCTTTTGAGGGCAACAAAAGATGAATGATGCAACACTAACTTTGATTTTAGGATTTGCTTTTCCGTGTTTGATGACCACGCTGGGCGCACTGCTTATCTTCTTTTTCAACAAACAATCACAAGCTTTGAACAAAATAACAATGGGCTTGGCAAGTGGCATCATGCTTTCCGCATCAATTTGGTCTCTTTTGATGCCCGCTTTGGAACAGGCAAAGGCGGAGTGGAACTCGGCGGCAATTGTTCCTGTGGGGTTGGGTTTTGTGTTTGGTTGTGTGCTGATGTTATTCTTAGATTTTGTTAGTAACAAGATTTTTTCGAAAAACGACGAAAAAAATCGAAAAAAAGCATATAAATTGTTCACCGCCATCACAATTCACAATATTCCCGAGGGTTTGTCGGTTGGTTTTGCAGTGGGAACTGCCATTGCAACGCACTCCGCTTTTGTTATGACCATAATGTTTGTTGTGGGGATTGCGCTCCAAAACTTTCCGGAGGGTTTGGCAACCGCTCTGCCAATGTATTCCACCACAAAAAGCAAGCCGAAAGCGTTCTGTCTTGGGTTTTTGAGCGGTGCGGTTGAGCCGGTTTTTGCCGTTTTGGGCTTTTTTCTGGCAACGTACATCACGTCTCTTCTTCCGTGGCTGTTGTCTTTTGCGGCGGGTGCAATGATTTATGTTATTGTGGAAGAGTTGATGCCGGAGATAAACACAAAGGAGCAAAAGCACATTGGCACTTGGGCGTTCGTGATTGGCTTTTTGGTTATGATGATTCTTGACATCTGTTTGTGACCTACTTTTCTTTTTGAGAAAAGAAAAGTAGGCAAAAGGAAAATCAAGCAAGGCGGCGGTTTTGCGCTCCTGCGAAGTGGGGTGCTGGGGTCTTGTGAATGCTCATCTTTGAGGGTGACGGTCGCCCGCTGTCATTCTGAGGCGAAGCAATCTCGCTGACGGGCTTACGGGCATTGGCGCTGGCGAAGCCGAAGAATCTCGGGCGAGGCTTCGAAGAAAAGTGGTTGAGATTCTTCATTACGCTTGCGCTTCATTCAGAATGACAGCGGGGAATGGATGAGATTCTTCACTGCGTTCAGAATGACAGCAGAGGGGTAGAATGACAGCAATGAGAGAATGATGACAGCCAGCAAAGAGGTCTCGGGAAAAATAACGCCGCGCTGCTGTCATCCTGAACGGAGCGCAAGCGGAGTGAAGGATCTCAAAACAAAAAATGCAAAAAAATGGGTGAAAAATCACAAAAAAAGTGAAAATTTTGTGATTTTTTTGAATTTTTTGTTAATTTTGTCTATTTTCCACTTTTCTTTGGGTTTTTTGTCGAAAACTTGGGGCGAAAAAATATTTAGAAAAAAATCAAAAAAAATAATAAAAAGTCGAATTTTTATTTGATTTAAGTTGACTTTTTTTTGGCGTTATTATATTATAATAATAGCAATTTTGACGGAGGGCTGTTTGGACAGGTTTAAACGCAGAATTGGGCTTTACATAATTTCATGTTTGATGCTTCTTTCGGCCACATTTGGAATAAGTCTCACGGCTGTTCCAAATCTTTCTTTTGCTGAAACCTCCGTTTCTGAGGCCGAGGCCGAAAGTGAAAAAGAGGCTCAAACAAACACCGCCTGGATTGATAGCGGCGTTACGGTTTATCAGGATGAATACCTAAATTCCGACATTACTGGCACAAAGCTTGCCTTTAGGAATGTCATCTTTGGGCCAAGCGCAAAATTTTCTGGTGTGACTTCTTTGGAGTTAAAAGATTGTGTGTTTTTAACCACTGCCACCTCGGTTATTTCCAAGGCGTCGGGCTGCACTTCCACTGCGTCATATGTTTATGGGCCAAGCGTGACAAACCTTGTTTCAGGCTCCAATGTGTCAAGTGTGGCGGCCAGCACAATTCAAGATTATGTTAAGCAGGTTGGATTTTTTACATCCAAGACAAGGACAAGTTTTGGCAATTTGTCATGGTCGGCGGCGTGGGACTTTGATAAAACTTGGGGTTATGAACTTCAAGCGGTCTCTTCGCCAACGGGCTCGGTTTCTGAGAGAACTGCCACAAACCTTTTCCCAAAGCCAAGAAGTCAACTTTCGTCCACCTCTGGCAACAAACTGAATTTTTACATGAATGTTGGCGGAAAATTTGACGCAAATGTTTCGGCTTATTATTCGGGAACGCTGTCAAGTTCAAGCGCGCTTACATTAAACACAAGTTTCAACCCATTTTCAAGAAAAGGTTACACATTGACTGGTTGGGCAAAAGAGCCAACGGGCACGCCAAGCACGACAATTAAGATAACCACAAATGAGGCGCACGACTTCTACGCATTTTGGAAGCCAAATACCTATAAAATTGTTTTGAACGACAATGGCGGCTCGGGCGGCGCGGTTACGCCTATGTTTTATCAGTTTGAGCAGTCCAAGGCACAGTCTGGCTATACTTCATACTATTACACCGACTACGCTTGCGCAACTCCTGTTGCAAACAACACTATTAAAACCAAGCCAACGCGCCCTGGCTACACCTTTGCTGGCTACTGGAGCACTACAACTGGCGGGACGTGCTATATAAAATCAGACGGTGGCTTCCAAAACAGCATCTACACAAAACTTCCATCTGCGGTGAATAGTGGGGCGAATGACAACGGCTGCACAAGCGCAAGCGACGCCACAAACGGCGTTGTAAATTTGTATGCTCACTGGACGCCAAACACTTACAAAATCCTTCTGGACGACAACAGAACTGCTGGCTCGGGCGACAAGACCGGCGCGCCAGCCACAATGTATTATCAATATGGTCAATCTAAGACGCAGACGGGATACACTTCATATTATTACACTGACTACGCTTGCAACACCCCTGTTGCAAACAACAAGATTACAACCTTGCCAACTTGGGCTGGGCATACTTTCCAAGGTTATTACAGCGCAAAGACGAGTGGGACATGCTTTATAAAATCAGACGGCGGCTACCAAAACAGCATTTACGCAAAACGTCCATCAGAAGTAAACAGCGGCGCGAATGATAACAATTGCACGGGCGCAAGTGACACAACAAACGGCATTGTTAGACTTTACGCTCAATGGAAAACAAACACCTACACCGTCACCTACAAGGCGAACACTGGCACGGGCGCTGACCAAACGCAAACAATAACCTATGGCACAAATTGGACGGTAAAAGGAAACACAACTTTCACCAAGACGGGTTACACTTTGGACCACTGGAACACCTCGGCGGACGACAAAGGCACAACCTACGCTTGCAACTCAACCAAAAGCACTTGGTCAGCTTTGACGCTTTATGCAATTTGGAAAGCAAACAATTATACCGTAAAATATGATTGGCAGATTGACACCGTTAAGCAGTCGCATCAGATGTATTTTGACAGCACCAACCCAAGTTATGACAGCGGATTTAAATTAAATTGGAATAATAGTTTTATATTGATAACTACAGTAAATGTTCCATCATTTGCATCAAGCACCAACAGACATTTGGTGTATGGTGACTATGACGGCAAGGGGCATGATTTTAACATTGAAATTTATGGCTCAAACAACGCTACAAATTTTGGAAAAGTGAGTGTTTGGCTTGATGGCGAAGCGAAGGTCTCTGATGTGGCGTTTGGTACTGCCGACCAAGGAAAAGACATAACTTTCACTTTCACATGGAACGCGCCTGCAAAATCATGGAGTTTGAAAGTTGTTGGCGGAAACAGCAGAAACTATACATTAACCGGAACTGCCACGCGTTCGGGCGAGGCAACGGGCACCCTTAAAGTGGGAATTGCGGACAACAGAGGAGGAAATCCTGCGTTTGCTCCTATTAAGTCAACCGCGCCACAAATCATCTACACAGACTCCACAACTCCATTTGAAAAGGCACATACATATAATACAAACTACACATTCCCAACCCTCACTTCTCCTGGCTACACCTGCAAGTGGTATAACGCCGCAAGTGGCGGAACTGAAGTGACCACTTCAACAAAAATGACTTCCGTTTCAACAGTAACGGTTTATGCGCGCTGGACTGTTCAACAGGCAACTTTGACAATCAATCCGGGCGGCGGAAAATATAAAGGCTCGGCAAGCAACACCACAGTTAAACAAAACTACGGCACAAGTTTGGCGCTTGACCTGCCTACGCGTGACGGCTACACCTTTAAGGGCTGGAAACTTACCGCTGGCGGCGGAGTTGGAAGCATTGAACAAGAGGTTTCTTCCACCGGGGCGATTGCCAAAACTCTTATGTATGACAATGGCATTCCTTATTGGAAGTTCACATATTCTGCTGCAAAAACGGCGGCTGACAGCTGGATTGCAATCACATGGCCAACTTATAAGTTTACTGCTGGGCATAAATATAGGCTTATCTTTGAAGCAAGAATGAATAGCATTTCCGGATTGTCTTTGGCTATGCGACATTCGAGGGTTAACAATGACTACTATACTGGTTTGGTAAGTCAGGGAATTTCGGGCACGGCGTGGAAGATTTATACTCTTGAAAGGGAAATTCCCGCCTCGTTTACCACATCCGGCACATCCACGGCAAACTCCAACCCTCTTGCCCAAATTTACTCGGGCAGTTTGAAGGGCGACACCTCGCAAACAAACTCCTTTAATATGGATTTAAGAAACCTTGTAATTCTTGATATATCTAATAATAATGCTTTGGCTTATTCCAGCATGCTTTATTGGTTTGGCTACAACAACGCAACCGTCACCGCTCAATGGGAGGCAAACAAATATACTGTTAAATTCGAAAAAAACGGCTCTGACGGCGGAACCAACCCAACAACTTCTTTGGGCAACGCAGAAAGCGTAACCGCAACTTACGGCACGGCTTTCACCGCTAAAAACAACTGGACAAAAACCGGCTACACTTTCAGCGGCTGGAAACTTACAAGCACAACCGCAAGCGCAAGTTATTCTATGTGGGGAAAAGCGAACCCTCCAACAACAGGCATTGCAAATGGCGGCTCTATTTCCGCTGCAACTGCTGACACATTATACTTCTTAAACCTTGCCACATCTGGCACGGCTACTTTAACCGCGCAGTGGACGCAAAACACCTACACAATTGCCTTTAACAACGGCGGAAATGGCGCAGTTGGAACTATGGCAAGCATAACGGGCGTTCAGTTTGAACAGGTTAAACAACTCACCGCAATGTCGGGAATGTATAAAGTTGGCTACACATTCAGCGGCTGGAAAGTTACTTCGGGGCTGAACAGCTCAACCGCCACGGGCGTAAAACCTCAGTGGGGAACGGCAAGCACATCCTGCACAACCGCTGTCACAAGCAGCACGGTTATTTCAAACAGCGGCTTTGTCCAAAGGCTTGCCACGTCCGGAACGGTCACCTTGACCGCGCAATGGACAGCCAAAACAGGCATTGTTATCACCTTAAACGCAAATGGAGGAACACTTTCGTCCTCAAATGGCTGGACGGCAAGCGGACAAACCGCAACAAAGAGTTACACCTACGGCGCCGCTTACGGCACTTTGCCAACCCCAACAAGAACCGGCTACGAATTCCAAGGCTGGAAGGGCTTGAACTTGTTTGACTACACAAACGCTACCTTGCAACAAAGCAATGCTTACTTCAACGGCTCAACTGGAGCGATTGTGAAAAGCAACGGCTTTGCAGTTTACAAAGTTACCGTCAAAGCAAACACAAAATACACCATTTTAAACTCGGGCAAATGCACCGCACCGGGCTATGCTTGTTACAGCAGCGCAAACGCACTTCTTAGCGGCGGCTATAAAAATTATAACAACCAATCCAAAGTCACCTTCACAACCCCTGCAAACACGGCATACATTTTGGTTTCGGTTGTAACGGACAGCACGGGCGGCGAAAGTTATAGATATGATCTAGAAAAGTTCTGCCTCGCAGAGGGAGATGTTTCTACCTATTCGCCTTATCTGCCTCTTACAAAAACCCCTGGAACAATGAATTCAACCGTAAACGGCACGCTTTACGCTGAGTGGAAGGCGTCAACAATTAGTAAGGGTGTTGTTTATAAGGCAAACGGCGGAACCGGCGCAGATGTGACTCAAAGCGTTACTTATGGCTCTGCATGGACAACCTATGGCGCAAGCGAAACAAAGTTTACACGCACGGGCTATCAACTTATGTATTGGACAACCAACAACAACGGCACAGGCACAAAATATTCTTTGAGCACGCAACAGTCCGCTTGGAACAGAACTGACACGCTTACCCTTTACGCTTATTGGAGGAAAAAGGCTTACACTCTCACCTACGACGGAAACGGCGGCACGGTTACCGACACTTTGAAGACCGACAAGGTGAATTATGGCGAACACATAATCCAAAAGACAAACCTTTATGACCCATCTCGCGCCACACCAAGCACAGGGCTTACGGTTGGTTCAGACGGAGTGTTTACTCTTAGCCTTACAAAAACTTCTGAGACCACAACAACTCAGTATGTGAACTTCAACACTTCACTTCTCAACTCCGTTCAACCAAGCACAAAATACACTTGGGTTGTTGATGTAAAAACGTTCTCGGGCGGAACTTTCGTTATTCATATGACTTCTCCTGGCGATGTAAAAACTGAAAACGGCAAGGGTGATGTTGCTGGGGGAGGCAGCGCGTGCACAATAAGCAAGGTTGGAACTTACACCGCAACTATTACCACGCGTGCAGATGCTGACACAAGTTTAAGAGAATTCCGCTCTTATATTTCAATGAGCGCAAAAACATCTTATAGCGCAAAATTCACAATCTCACTGTTTGTGGGAGATGTTTCTTATTCTAAATTTGCTTACTCAAAAGTTGGAACGGTGAACACTTCGCTTACACGCACAAACCCAACAAGAACGGGCTACACTTTCCGCGGCTGGGCAAACTCGCCAACCACAACGTTTAGCGCCCCTACGCGTCTTACTGATACATCAATGAGAATTAGTTTAGCGAATACAGAGTTTACCAATAATACATACATTTACATGACGTTCAAAGCAACCGCGCCATTCTATTCTATTGATATTAACGACCAAGTTGCACCATATTCGCTGCAAAAAAGCGGCGACAAGTATATCTTGGAAGTCTATATGGACACAATCACGAGCCATTTGGGAAGTCTCAGCTTTATAGATTTAAATTTTGCTGCAAATGCACCAGTAACGTCAGTGACAGAAATTTCTGGCAAAGTTTTCAACGAAAATAAACACTTCACCACAACAACCGCAGCCGGCGTTACAACAGACAAAAAGACTTGGACCACTGACGGCGCAGGCACAGTTTATGCTATGTGGCAGCCAAAAACTTATACTATTACGTTAAACCAAAATGGCGCAACCACAAATTCTAGCCCAACTTCGCTTTCCGTTCAATACAAAAGCAACCTTATCAGCGCCATAACCGCGCCAAAGAGGACGGGATATGACTTTGCTGGTTGGACGTCCACACAAAATGGCACGGACGTTGTAATTGACACAAACGGAAAATTCAAAACAGGCGTTTCGAGCTACACCGATGCAAACGGAAACTGGATTAAAGATGGCGCTGCCACCCTCTATGCAAAGTGGACGCCTTACACTTATACTGTTTCGTTCAGCGCGAATGGGGCAACAACCGCAACCGCTCCAACCACAACACTTACCAGCGGAAAGGCTACTTACGGCACGGCATTCTCAGTAAAGAATAACTACGCTTGGGCGGGCCACACGTTTGCCGGATGGAAACTTGTGGGAACAAACCCAAACTACACCACCGCAAAATACGGCACGGCGAACAATGCTGTGAATGGTGATATTTCAAACGCAACAACTATAATTAAGGCAGACGCAACAACAACCCTTTGGTTTATTAACCTCTCCACCACAAAGAATGGCAATGTTACCTTGCAGGCGGTATGGAATACCAACACCTACACAGTGAACTTCTCAAACGGGCTTGCTGCGGGGCAGAGCTTAACTCCGGACACCGCAACAAAAGCGCCAACAGTGACTGGGCTTACGGGCGCATCTGGAAACACGGCAACTTATGGCACAGAATTTACAGTTGTAAACAATTGGAGAAGAACGGGCTATAAGTTTGTCGGCTGGAAACTTACAAGTTCAACCGCCACAAACGCCAAGTGGGGAACTGCCACAAAGCCAGCCACCGCTTTGGCAAACAACGGCGTTGCAAAAGCAACCGCTGAAAATCAAAAACTTTACTTCTTAAACCTTGCCGAGACGGGCAGCGTCACGCTGACGGCGCAATGGGAGGCGATAGTTGCCACCATCACAATTGGCGACTACAATCAAAATGCCGCGGGCGTTTCTAATGGAAACTTTGAAACAACAAAGGCAAGCACCACCTCTTGGGACACAACTCTTAACGGAACACTTTCGGCAACCGGCTGGAACGACTATAACAGCGGGGTTGACAGCGATAAGGGTGTCAAGGGAACGCACGCCCATGTTCACGCAAGTGGCGAGGCAGACCACGGCTATGTTATGGAATTTAAACTGCAAGACGGCACAACTGTTACAAACATCAGGCGTTGGATTGGAACAAGCCAAAGCTTGACGGCGGCTATTAAAGAACAAGCAAAAACCAAGAAAATAATCATTGAAATGGATGTTAAGAGGGTGGCAGGAAACAGCAGAATTACCGGAGGTATTTACTACACAAAGCCAACTGCCGATCAAAACTTCCACAGCGGAAAATTCACTTTCAACCCAACTCAAAACGGCGTTTGGGAACACTTCACATACACCTACAATGCTTTTACAGACTATGGAACTTATACTGCAACAGACGGAAAAACTCGCACTGTCATGACTTTGTATATTTACGGCATGGAATATGCCAGCAGCGAGGCAAACTCCAACTGCTGGGTTGATAACGTTGTTGTTAGAGTGGCAGATGCTGACAGCCCAATTGTTCCTACTCCACAAGTGATCTATCAGAAATATGAAACGGGCTACTACTCAAACAGCGGTTGCACAACATCCGTTGCAAAACTTACACCTCCAACAAGGCAAGGCTACACTTTTGCGGGCTATTATCTCTCCACGGGCAATGGCGCAATTGATGAAAAGAAGCCTTTCACCGACGCAAATGGAGACTTTAGCAACAAAGCATTTAATTACACAACCGCAAATGTAACCGTTTTGGCGAAGTGGACACCTGCCCAATATACTTTGACGCTGATTGACACCGCACCTGACCCTGACGTCACAACAACGGTTAAAGTTAAGACTAACGACAACAATATTTACACCGTGAGCGAATCCGAAACTGTTGTCCAGCCAACAAGAACAAGAACGGGTTACAACTTCAATGGCTGGTGGACTGCCGCAACTGGCGGAGTTGCCGTGATTAGCAACGAAGGACGGCTTAAAGGTAGTGTCACAAACTTCACCGACACCGGCGGAAAGTGGCTTGGAATTGATGATGTTACGCTTTACGCACAATGGGTGGCACAAAGCATTCCTGTCACTCTTTCAACGGTTGAGAACGGCGGAAAAATTAAAGCCAACACCTCAAACGGGTGGACGGTTGCTGCGGATGGGCAAACCGCCACAAAGAACATCACTTTTGATTCCGCACTTGGCGCTTTGCCAGGTTACGACTCTGACACCGTTGTTGCTTTGGGAGAGGTTTACAGAGCGGGCTATGACTTCAAAGGTTGGTTTGCTGAAACTACCGGCGGAAGCGCAATCAACACCAAAACAAAACTTACAAAAGCGGACAAGCCTCGATATGTTGCACAATGGGGTGTTAAGACGTTTACTGTATCTTACTATAATGGAAGCACAAAGCTTACCCCAACAACAACCTACACAATTAACGGCGGAACGCTTGCAGCAGCAAGTGCGTTCACAACAGGGTTGACAAATACGGGCTACACTTTTGCTGGCTGGAGAGTTAAGACCCACAGCATTAAGAACGCCAATTGGAACCAAGTGGGGGACACTTGGCCAGAATGCACAGCTTGGGCAGGAAAAACCTTTGCTACAAACAGTTTGTCTGTTGGAACGGGCTTCTATGGCGATGTTGAAATGGAGGCTATGTGGACGGCAAAGCAATATACTGTTACATTCAACGCGGGCGCTCCTGCAAACGACACTGCGGCGCGAGTGCTTACTCCAAGTGGAGATGTAACTGACGGAAAACTCTACATCACCTATGGCGAAAACAAATTCTATAAAGAAAGTGGCAAAAAGACCGCAGTTACTTCAATCACTGCAACAACCACCAAATTGGGTTACGAATTTGGCGGATGGTATTCTGACAGCACCCAAGTTGTTTCTGCCGCAGGAGCGCTTAACAAAAATGTTAGTGGCTTTACAAACGCAGACGGAAATTGGATTAAAACCGGAAATGTTACCCTTACCGCAAAGTGGACCGCCAAGACTTTCACCTTGACTTTGGATAAGGACGACGCAACGGGCGGCTCTAACTCATCTGTAACTATTAAATTTAACGACACAAAAGTCACAGGCACAATCACCGCAATCTCTAAGACGGGTTATGTTCTTAAAGGTTGGGGCGCAGCGAAAGACAGCACAACGCCAATTATTGACGCAAGCGGAAATGTTTGTGCGTCTGTTGACGGCTACTCAAACGCTTCAAAAAATTGGACTGCAAACGGAGGCACGCTGGCGCGCACCCTCTATGCTATCTTCACGCCTGCAATTTACACAATCACCGTAAATGACGGCTCAGCAACAAACAAAACCATTTATCTTAAATATGGCGACGGATATTATTCCGCTTTGAATTCAGGAAAGACCGACGTCACAGGCAACAAGTTGACAACCTTGACTTACACCCTTAAAACCGGTTACACCTTGGAGGGCTTCTGGACAGGACAAAACAAAGCCGGAACGCAAGTGACTGCCGCCGGAGACAGAACTGGCAGCGCCGTAGCATTCACTACGGCTGCAACAACCGCTTTCACGGCAAACGGAACAATGTTTGCTAGTTGGAAGCCAAACACAGACACAATCACTTTGAACGGGAATGGTGGAGAACCTGCCACGGCAACGGTCACTGCAACATATGACAGCCCAACTTTGCCAAAAATCACCCCTCCAACAAGGGCGGGCTACACCTTTGACGGCTGGACAACCCTTGCAAATGGCGGCAATCTTGTTATCACAAAAGACGGAAAATTTGTTGCAAATGCAAAAGACAGCAACTCCACTCCAAAGACAATTGTTTCCGCTGACGGAAAGTGGATTTACAATGCCAACTTAACCCTCTACGCTAAGTGGAGCGCAAACGACATCACAATTGACTTTGCAAGTGAAAACTTCTTTACTAGAACAGACACGGGTGTGTTTACAATTGGCTATTATAATGTCGGAACAGATGGAACAGTAAACAAGTTAACCGTTGAAGACGGCGAAATATGTCAGGTTATTGGAATTAAAACAGTCTCCGGCAGTGGCGGACCTTATGTGGTTGGCGAAAAAGTGTTGGAGGCAGGAAAGAAATACCGCTGGGCAATTGAAATCAAGTTTGAATTGACTGGGTCCAATAGGACTATTACCGTTAGTGTCGGACATGAACAAAATGGAAGAAAGAATGTTACCTCAACCACAGATTGGCAACATATTACACATGAATTTACAGCGTCTGAAAGCACTTACAAGGCGTTTATATTCTACAACTATGGCTCTGGGGAAGCAGCATTCAAGGCTGGGGACAAGATGTACTTCAAGAACCTCACACTTCAAGAGGTTGGCGAACCTGACGAGGCCGTTCCAAGTAGAAGATACACCTATGGCGCAAAACTTACAAATCTTCCAACTCCAAAAAGAACGGGTTATCAATTTGTGGGCTGGTATTTGGGAGACAAACAAATAACCACCGACACAAACCTTACAACAGAAAACGGCTTCAAGACCGACAACACAAACATTCTGACGGCTCGTTGGAACAGGCTTTCTTATGTTCTTACCGTTGACGCTAACGGCGGCACTCACGCAAAGAACTTGTTCACCGAAATTGGCTCTAACTGGACGGAGGAAGCCGCTGACAGAATGTCTGTTAAATATGACGCCGCCACGGGAACTTACACTTGCACGTCGCTTAAGGCAAGCGACCCTTGGATTCAAACCAAACTTGCCGCACAACTGTCAACTGGAAAAACGTATGTTATGAAAGGTCACGCAACCACAAATGGACAATTCTTCTGGGGAATTTCATCTGCCAACGCGTGGTTTAACTATAACGCCGGTGACTTCTCAAATGAGATTACGGTTACCCAAAATGGCCTTTACAAGTTCCGTTTTGACAACGCACAACAAAGCACTGTGGGACAAGTTAACACAATCACAAATCTTGTCATCTATGAAAAAGAATCTTTGGGGGCGACAAATGTTCAATACACGCTTCCTTACGGAGACTATCAACAACTTGTTATTCCAACTCGCTTGGGTTACACCTTCAACGGTTGGGAAGTTACCGCTGGCACAGGCGTAACAATAAATGGAAATGTTGTTAAAACTGGCGCAGGGGCTGCAACAGTTCGCGCAAAATGGGTTCAAGACACCTACAAACTTCACATTGAGGGCGTTGGAGACGGCACAAATGTTCAAACTTGGTCTTTGACAGGCCTTACCGCTGCCGGAACAATGACTTACACTGTAAACTACGCTTCCACAATCAATTTGAGCGCCGTTGCCTATGAGGGCTATGAACTTACCAAGTTCCAAATTAAGATTGGAACGGCCGCTTACGCTGATTTGGCGGGAATCACTTTGACAACTTCAAACCAAGCAACTGACGCCGCAGGGGCAAACTATTATCGCGGCAGGGCATTCCCAAATTCGACAATTCAGGCTATTTTTGACAGAAATTCGACAGGAATTGCCAAGAATTCTGACCTTTACATCAAGGCAATCACAACGGCAAAAACAGTTTCTTATGACCTTGCTGTTTACACTCAAAACCCAGCAAATTCAAAAGACGCTTACACAAAAGTTGCAACCAAGAAGTCGTCTGCAGTTGTTGGCACAACCTTAACTCAAGACGCTATTTTGAAGCTTATCACCGACGACAAGTCAATCAACCTCAGCGGTTACAAATTTGACAGAATCAGAACGCAAAACAACGGTGGCGCAGAGTCTGCAAGTTTGGTTGTCACCGCACACTTTGTGGTTAACGTTTACTACAACCTTGACGAATACACAATCACTTTCAAAGTGAACGAGGGCAACGGAAAGTTTATCTCCACAAACGGCACAACCGCAACTGCCAAATTTAATGTTGGCGGAATTATTAAGCTGCTTGGCGATGGAGACTTGGTTTATCCGGGCTACAAACTTCTCAACTGGGAAGTTAGCACCGACGCGGGCGGCTGGACGGGCGGAAAGACTTTTGCCCCAGGCGCAAGCTTTAACGCTGACGGCGAGACAAGATATTATGGAGATGTTACGCTTATTGCTAACTTCGAGCCAGCAGAATTCTCTATAAGTTATAATGTTGACGGCGGAACGGCCATTGCTGACAGAAACTTCACAATCCAAGACGGCGTTACTTTGCCAAATGCTGTTAAAAAAGGCTACAACTTCAAGTCTTGGACAGAAGGCTTTGTGTTCAAGCGTTGGTATAGCGGAAATATCACAAACGCTGGCTTTGCCGCAAGCGCAACCGCTGTGTTCCTTGAGCCAATCACTGCAAGAGCAGGGGTTAAATACTCAATCAACATCACAAGCGGCGTGACATGGTTCTTCTTCTCCAAAACAGGTCAATACATTTCCACTGCAACTGGCGCAACAGCCACCGCTCCAAGCCAAGAGAGTTTGCTTTACATCCTCTTGTCAGGCGGCGCAGCATTCACAACAACTTCTAAGGGCGAACTTCAAATTTCTGGCACAACAATCATGGTTACCGCCTCGGACGGAAGCACAGTTTCAAGCATTGAAATTGGAAGTGTTGGCTCAAGAAATTACAAGGCAAACTGGTCGCCAAAGAAAGTTGCTGTTGATTTGAACCTGAACGACAGCACAAAGAACAACGGCTCCACAGTTGCAAAAGTGCCATCAATTGGCGCGGCAACAACCGTTTATATTGCTTATCAAACAAAAGAAATTTACAAAACTAATGCGGATGACGCAGAACTTATTCGTCAACTTGTTGCAACGCGTGACGGATACTCTTTCCTCGGCTGGTTTAACGGCGATACAAAGACCATTGACGAAAACGGCTACCTTATTGACAATTGGAAAGTCTCTGACGAAGAAGCGAAGGTTACGCTTGTGGCTCATTGGCAAGCGAACACTTACAAGATTTCTTTGAGTGGAAACGCAGGAACAATTGTTTCTTCAAGTGCAGTCTCTGGGCTTAAGAAAGACAGCAACCACGTGTTCACCGCCACATTCGACAGCAAGCAAGACGAACAATTTAGCGCGGAAGTTTACAGGACAGGCTTTGCGTTCATGGGCTGGTCTCTAAACGGGGCAGACACAACCGTAGGCGGAACAAGCACAAACTTCCCATACAGAGGCGACATCACAAGAACGCCTCAAGAAAACTATGCTTCTTACTCACAAACTGTTGGCGTTCACAACCTTGCTTTCGCAAATACGGTTACAATTTACGCTATTTGGGACGCCGCATATGTAAATATCACTCTTGACCCACAAGACAGCACAAAGGGACAAGGCTCAACCAAGGCAGAACTCGGCTTTGAGGGCTACAAGATTTATGTTAAATATGATGCACAATTTAAAGAGGCCGTTTTGACAACCGCTAACCTTGAAAATGTTGGACTTGTAAGACCTACAAGGGTGGGCTATAAGTTTGACGGATGGTTTGCAGATGGCGTTAAAACTGAAATCACGGGCGAAACCAAGGCGAACAGCGACGCAGGCGTTAAGTTTAACGAGGCCACAGGCCTGTATGAAGTCACTTTGACGGCGCACTGGACGGCAAACACCTACACCGTTACATATAACAGAAACGGCATTCCAGAAGACACCATAACCTGGGTTGACTCAGCCAAAGCCACATTTGACAAACCTTACACAATTCAAACTTTTGAAAATGTTAAAAAGCAAAAGGCAGAGTTTGAAATTCAAGGCTACTCATTCTTGCACTGGTCGGCTTCTTCAAACGGCGGAAAGTTTGCCGAAGAGGGCGCGCAATACAAGTATGTTCTCACGCAGGACCTTGTGCTTTACGCAAACCGAACCGAAAATTCATATAAAGTTGTCTATGACGGCGGTGACGGAAGACAAGATGCCGCAGGAAACACCGTTCAAGGAACGGCTGTTCAAATTTCCGGAACTAAGGTTGAGGCAACTTATAAATATGAATCTCAAAAAATTGACTTGGCTACAAGATACACGCGCACCGGCTACGAATTCGTTGGCTGGTATTTGCAGGACAACAAGACACAGGTTGTTGCAACTGATCCAGGGGCAAACAACACAATAAAGGCATTGTTTAGCTCTGTTGTGGTTTCTGGCAACACGGGAACCTTGACACTTTATGCTAAGTGGAAACTTGTTCAAGTGAAATACATCGTTCACCATATGAAACAAAAACTTGCCTCCGCAATTGCTGGAAATGCAGAGTTTAATGTTTCTACGCCAACAACAAACTACACCGAGGACTCACAAGAGACAAAACAGGCGCTTGGACTTACAAAACTTACTCTTGAAAATATCAATACCTATTATAAGACAATTGCAGGACACTCTCACCTGACCACAAGCGCGGGCTACGCTTCAAATAAGGAAAAAGGCACTGACGGCTCACTTGTTGTGGCGCTTGACGGCTCACTCAACATTTATCTTCTTTACACTTTGAATTCTCACACTTTGACCGTGAATGTTGGAACGGGAGTTTCTTCCGTGACCGTAACGGGCAACGCTAACAGAACAATAACTGGCGCGACATATAAAATTTACTATGGCGAATCAATAAAGCTTGCCGCAACTCTTAATGCGGGCTACGCAAACGCAAAATTCACAGTTACAAAACCTACAACTCTCACAATCACGTCCAACACTTTCACAACTCCTGATGAAGATGTTGTTGTCAGCGTTAGCGCTGAGGCACAACTTGTTCAATATGACATCATAATTCACTATCAAGGCTTCGAAGGCACAACGGGAAGTTATGAAGCAGAAAACGCACAGACCGTAACTGAAACCGGCTCGGCAAGAACAGACTCTAAAGTTTCGTTTGACACGGCGGCAATTAACGCATATGTTCGCCCAGGCTTTGAATATGACTCAGTTGACTCAGTAACCACAATTGATAAAGTAAGTGGCGACATGACGCACAAGAGCCAAATTGTGCTCAACTTCAAGAGAAAGAACATAACTCTTACAATTGACCCAGACAAGGGCACAATCACCGGCGTTGGCGAGTTAAAAGATGAAAAATATCAAGTAACTCAAATTTTTGGCACGTCACTCACGATTGCAAACGCAACAAGAGCGGGTTACTCATTTGGCGGCTACACTCAGCCTGCAAGCGGCACTTTGAAAGATGGCACATTCACCTTTGGCGAAGAGGACACAAGCATCAAAGCAATTTGGCTTGTAAGAAGAATTTCTGTTGTGCTTAATCTGAATGAAGACGCTGGCACACACTCTAACGCTCATTTTGGTGCAGATATTGTTGATGAAAAAATCTTTGTTGAGTATGATAGCAAAAACATCTATCCAAGCAACGATTCAAGCGCAACAAAAATTTCACCAATTGCAACAAGGGCTGGTTACACATTCAAGGGTTGGTATCGGGAGACTGCCGGCACAACTCAAGTTATAACCGACAAGGGCGCGCTTGTAAACGACTGGACATTGTCAGACAAAAATGACGCCGTTACGCTTTACGCAAAATGGGAGATTATCACCTACAACATCACTTACGCCATGAATGGCGGCACAGGTGAAGACGCAACTGATACTTACACAATTGAGATGGCAGATAAGAACTTCAATTCTGCCACAAGAACGGGCTACACACACCTTGGCTGGAAAGCAAACAAGACCGGAAATTGGAACACTGCAAAAACCTATACAACTTCCGACAACTTTGCCGGGCTTTATGGAGATGTAACGCTTACCGCTCAATGGCAGGCAGATGTCTATGAAATTCATTTGGATAAAAATGAAAGAACAACTGACACAACCCATTCAACTTTAACAAATGATAAAATTTACATCACATATGACGATTCAACATTCTACACAAAGGCGTCAAACAATGTGGTAGACAAGTCCTCTTCAATTGTTCCAACCCTTTCAAGAGCAGGATACACATTCGGCGGATGGGAAGTTGAAGAAACTCCAATTGTCAGCGCGGCAGGCGCATTGCTTGCAAGCGTTGACGGTTACACAAACGCAAACGGACAATGGCAACACGTAGTTGCTAAAGACTCTTTCATAACCTTTAAAGCAATTTGGACGGCAAACAGCAATATTGTAGTTTCATTCGACCTCAATATTGAGGATGAAGACTACATGACAATTGACAAACTCACTCAGCCACCAACACAAAAGGTTACTTTTGATGACACTTACGAAACTCTTCCAAAGCTAACAAGAACAGGCTTCACATTTGACGGCTGGTATAAAAATGAGGAGTGCACCGGTGACGAGGTTGTCGAGTCAACAAAGGTTACAAACCCTGCTAGCCACACATTGTATGCAAAATGGACGGCGCTTCCAAACAACATAACGGTTACCGTTTCCAAACATCTTGAAGAGACTCACACGCCAGAGGGAGCAATCAATTCTCACAGCGGAAATGTTGTTGTAAAATTGACGGCAAAGACGGGTTACTCTCTTCCAGCAACAATCACAGTTACAATTGGCGGAGTTGCACAAGTTGTTACAACAAATTACACCTACACATTTGGCGACAATGAGACAAGAAAGACGGCTACCGTTACAGTTTCAAGCAAATATATCAACGCGGCAGTTGTTGTCACCGTTCAAGAAGTTGCAGGAATAAACACTGTTACGCCAAAGATGACAAATGTCACATTTGACGGCGCAAGAACGGTTAACTCCGGCGTTGCGTATTCGGCAGAACTTACAAGAGTTTATGGCTACAACTTGCCAGAAGAAATTGAAATTACCGTTGGAGACAGAACGCTTACCCCAACAACTGACTACACTTACTCAAAAGAAACGGGCGAAATCTCAATTAACGAGGACGTCATTGACGGAGATGTTGTCATCACGGCAAGCGGCGTTGCAAGAACATATCAAGTCACCCTAAACGCAAACGGAGGAAAGATTTCTGCCGGCGGCGAGCAAAAAGATTCAATCACAATCACTGTAACTTACGGGCAAACTTATGACGCTTTGCCTCAGGACGGAGTTCTTCAAAGCGGAAGCCTTATCACAAAAGAGGGCTACGTCTTCCAAGGCTGGCTGCTTGAAAAGACAAGTGACGGTGCAGGCCACACCGCTTCATTCATTAAAAAAGACACCCAAGTTACCAACGAAGACGAACACACACTTTATGCTTACTATGAGCCAAAGGGCGTAATGGTTAAGGTTAGAAACCTCTCAGGCACGTCTGTTGAAGGAACTGTTATGGGAAAGGCCATAACAAACGACGAGGGGCTTGACTATCAGTCAGATTATTTGTATAGTAAAACATTCAGGGTTGGCGAAACAGTTAACCTCACTTACACCGCAAGCGGAAAATACACCTTCACAAAATGGACAAAGGGCGAAAACGAGAGTGTAACCAACACCGCATATGTTGTCACAACTGCTGACGGCGAAGATGGAGAAATTGAATTTATTGCACACTACTCATTTAAAATCACAGTTATTGCCGTAACGGACGGCAAAGCAAATGACCAAGTTGGCGGAACGGTAAATCTTCCATCTCTTACCGCCGGAGCAACCGTCACAAGCACTTATGAATACAACTCTGCCGAAACAACAGTTGTTGCCACCGCAGCCGCAAACGCTCCAGACTATGACTTCAAAGGGTGGTTCAGCGACCTTGCTTTGAAAGAGAACGCAGGAAAAGACCCTGGCCTTACAATCAAATATGGTACAAACGGAAACCTCACATTCTACGCTTCATTTGAGGCGCATGCGTTTACCATCAGCTACGAAAAGGATGGCGGAGAATTTGTTAAGGGCTACAATGCTCCAGCAACATTTAAAGTCACCGAGAGAGTTGTCCTTCCAACAGGCGCAAACATCCAAAAAACGGGCTACACATTCCTTGGCTGGAACGATAAAAACGAATCAACAAGCGAATACATCACCGAAATTGGTGTTAACACGCGCCACGCAAATGTAACATTCTACGCATTCTGGCAGGCAAATAAATACACGGTTACGCTTGATAGAAATGCAGTTTTGAATGGCGAAAGTGACAAGTGGATAACGGAGAAAGGAACCGAGTCCATCACTGTTACATTTGACAGCAACACAATCACTCCAGAAATTGTAAATCCAATAAGAACAGGCTACACCTTTGGCGGCTGGACAACCGAAAGAGGAAACTTGAGCACACTTATTATTGACACTGCCGGAAAATTGCAAGCAAGCGTTGAAAACTTCACCGACGAGGACGCAAATTGGATTCGCCCAGACGGCGCAACCGTTTACGCATATTGGACAGCACATAAATATAAGATTCGCTTCAATATAAACACGGATGATCCTCTTGCAACAGGCAAAATGGATGATCTTGATATGGTTTGGGACGTTCCAAAAGAACTTACAGGAAATCTGTTTACAAGAAAAGGCTATGAGTTCAGCGGTTGGGCTACAAGTGATAAGGGTAGCGTTGAGTATCAAGACGGCGCAACTGTAAACAACCTCACCTCACAAGACAATGGAACATATGACTTGTATGCAGTTTGGGAGGCAAATACCAATACTCCATTCACAATTGAAGTTTACTTTGCAGATTTGGAAAATAAGTATCCTGAAGGACTCCCTGTTCAATATACTGATGCAAGGGCAGGAAAAACAGGCACTGCACTTAAATTTGAAGACACCGATGACGGCTTTGGCGTAATTTTGACATATACCGGCGAAAAAGAAGTTGACGGCGCAAAGAGCGAGGCAACACTTACAAGAACATACAACTACACCGGCTACAAACTTGACAAAGTTGAGACGGGCGACCTTACAAAATACACAATCAATGCAGAGCCAGAGACAGTTGTTAAACTTTACTTCTTGAGAAGAGACTATACAATTAAAATTAACTATGCCGACGGAGATATCACAGAACAACAAAAACCTTTGCAAAAGACCGAGGGCATCTTTGGGCAAACAATTGAAATTTACACTCCAAAGAAAACAGGTTACCGTTTTGACGGCTGGGAATATGACAGCAAACTTGGCCGACTTGAAGAAGTTGCTGGCGCAGATTATTACAACTACACATTTGGCGCAGACAAAGAAAACATTAATACTACTGAAAACAAGTTTACGGCAAGATGGAAAGAGTTGATCTACAAAGTTACTCTTGACTTCAACGACTCAAACTTTGGGAACGGCAGCACCGAAGTTGAGACCTCTCTTGTTACCGGAAAAGGCAGCGTTGAACTTTACATCAAGTTTGATACCACTTTTGGAGAGTTGAAACTGTCTGAGGACGCAGAGCCAACCGTTGATTTGAGCAAGTTCACAAACGACACATTCAACCGCAAGGGTTACACATTCCAAGGCTTCTACAAAGAAAGATTCATGCTTCCAGATGCGGCAACAGGCGACAAAGTCACCGACTCAGAGAAGTTTAGCGTTGATTACTTCGGCGAGGGCGTTGTGCCAACAGACATCACGCTCTATGCATTCTGGACAAGAAATACTAACACGGCTTATGTTGTAAACCACTACTTTGCAAATCTTGGCTACTATGGAACTGAAACCAGCGAAGCGAACGCAAAACTTGTTCAAGAGAAAAAGACGGGCATAACCGACACTGCGGCAAAAACGGGAATTGCCACACAAGGGTTGCTTGAGGCAAAAGGCATAACAGATTTTAAACTTGAAGGCTTTATTTTGCCTAACCAAGTTACTGCAAATATCAAAGCGGACGGAACGCTTGTGATAAACTATTTCTACGCAAGAATTGAGCGCTCGCTCACCCTTACAAAAGACAACGGAATAGACACATTTGGCTTCACAACCCCAAGCGACATTGCGGAAAGCAAGGGCATTAAGAGAGAGGGAGACCACTATGTTGCTCAATATCAGGCAGCGATTGACCTCACATCTGTTGCAAGAGCAGGCTACACCGCAACCGGCTTCACTTACAGCGGCGTTACCGAGGCAAATGTAGAAAAGACCGGCACAACCATTAAGTTTAAAGTTGAGACCCAAAACATCACAGTCAACGCAAATTGCATTCCAAATAGATACAAACTCACACTTCACCTCAATGAAAACTTGAACGAGACAGCAAGCGCAAGCGGAAATGTTACAATTAGCGAGGACAGGACAATTGTTCTCTATGGCGAATACGAAAGAACTTTTGCTACTCTTTATGAGAAAGACGAAAGAGCTGAGGGAGAAAAAGAGGTTTCTCTTGCAGAAATCATCCTTACAATGTATGGCCACGAATTTAAGGGCTGGTATGATCAAGATATTGCCGCAGACGGAGACCTTGGCAGGGCTAACCTTGTCAGCGCAATAAATCAATTCTTGCCAACTTTGGATGACGAGGGACAAGGTGAAATTGACCTTTACGCTTATTGGACAATCAACACCTACACACTTACAGTTGAGTTTAGTGAGAAATATCAAGACTCTGAACAACAAGAACACATTGTTCCAAACTTTAGACCAACTCAAAGCGTAACTGTTAAATATAAGTCTAAGGCAGAGATTAAATTCTTGGCTGTTGCAGGCTACAGCGCTTACCTTGAGGGAAAAGAAGCTATTAAAACGAACGCAATCACTTCCTATGCTGTCGAACAACTGCTTGAGAACACAACCGTTAAAGTTTATTATATTCCAAATCCATATGTTGCAACATTCGACTTTGATGATGCAACTAAAGACGGACAACATAAGACAGATGACAAACTTGTAGACTACACAATTCGCATTCCTCTTACAATTCCAACAGCAACAAGATATGGCTACATCTTCAAAAACTGGGAAGTTACAAAGGCAGACGACTCCAACTTCTCTGTTGGAGACACATACAATCCACAAACCCTTGAAGAGGGCTACTATGGAAATGTCACATTCACGGCTCGCTGGGAAGTTAGAAAAGATATGCCTTACACCGTTAAAATCTTCAAGATGGAAATTGGTGGAGAAGATTACGTTGAGACATCTGAAGTTCGCAAGGACGGAACAACACTTGTTGAGGTTTCAAAAGAATATGACGCAACAAGCGTGACACTTGGCGGCAAGAGATATTCTTATGACGGCTTCACATATGACGACACTAAATTTGCCACAAACCTTGACGAAAACTCTTTGATAATTCCAGACAACGCAGAGACCGTTGGCGGAAAGGAACTTGAAATTTCTATCTACTTTACAAGAGAGATCTATAATTTCACCGTAAACGTTTCAAAGGGAATTTCACAAGTTGTTATCACCGGGCAGACAAGCGGCGCAACAAAGACGGAAAATTATACCGCTGAGCAGCAACTTACAACTCACACAATCACAGTTTCGGCTTACTTTGAAGAAGAAATCACCGTGACAGTTACAATGGGCAACGGCTATGATTGGAAAGGCTTTGGAATTGTTTCTGGAACTAAGCCAGACGGCTTTGTGGAGGATGGCGCAGACCTTACAACCACATTCAATATGCCAATTGGCGCATTGACAATTGTTGCAAAGACACAAATTCAATCTCACAAACTGACAATTGACCTCAATGGCGCAACGGCAGTTATTGACGGCTTTGAAGATTACCTTGTTGAACCTCAGAAGTATGAGATAGAAAGGCCTTACCTTACAAAACTTGATATTCCAAACCCAACAAGGCTTGGCTACACCTTTGCCGGCTGGGAGTGGACAACAAAGAATGAGGCCGACGACATCTCGGCAAGATTTGTTGAGGGCAAGGACAAATACACCTATACATTCACATACATTGACGAGGAAGTTAAAGCAACTTGGACACCAAACAGATATGCAGTTGTTTTGAACTTCAATGATGCAAACTTCAATACCGGCTCAACAAACGCCACAACCAAGAAGCAAATTCTTGGAAAGAATATTGAGGGCGGACTTGTTACACTTTACGCTGAATATGAAGTTGAAAACGGCTACGGAAGGTTGTTTGCAACTGAGAACAGAGTGGAGGGCGAACAATCAATCTCAATTGATGCCCTTAACGAAGACTACTTCTCACGCACAGGCTACACATTTGCTGGTTGGTTCTCAGCAAAAGTAGGCGGCAACCCAATTACAAGTGAAAACGTTTGCAGAGTTGTTGAAAGCGTCACAATCTTTGCTCATTGGGAGGCTAAAGAGTGGACTTTGACAATTGTGAAAGACAAGGAAAGAGTTCAAAGCATAACTGTTGCTTCTCACGAGGCAGAGGCAGAAGATAGCAAACAGGCAACATTTAAAGTTAAGTTTGACGAAATGCTTACAATCACAGCTGTTCCAAATCCAGGCTACAGTTTTGCAGGCTGGGAAGAAGGCGAAGACATCATTGAAACCCAAACAACGCTCACATATCACTATGACACAGATGACGATGTCACTTTGACGGCAACAGTAGAGCCAATCACATACACAGTCACATTTGACCGCAACTATGGAAGCGGCGGAACTGAAAGCGCTGACATTGTGTATGAGACAAGCAAGTTTATTCAAGAACTTGTTGCTCCTACTCGCACGGGCTATAACTTCAAGGGCTGGACAACAACCGTCACAGATAGATATGACGCAACCGAGGATAAGAATGGCGCAGATGTTGTTGTGAAAGGTGACGGAACAATAGTTGCAAACATCCAAGACTTCACCGACGAAAGCGGCAATTGGATTTATGTTGGAGATGTAAAAGTCTTTGCACTTTGGGAAGCAAGAGTTTATCAAATTGACATTGACGAAAACAACGACCCAGATATTGACCTACAACTTGAAGCGTTCCAAGCAACATATGACAAAGAGCAAGAAATTGTCCAAACACCAGAAAAGCAAGGTTATGACTTTGACGGCTGGTCAACAGAAGACAACAACACAAGAAATGAAGTCACAATTGACACTTTGGGCGACTTCTCATCTTTGAGAGAATACTTGAGAGATAGAAATCAATCTGGAATCTACATCTATGATGGTAGATACTATATCTTCAACCTTTCATCAGACGAGTATGCTGGCGCGCCAAACACAACAATCTATGCTTGCTGGAAGCCAGGCGTTAGCTCATATAGAGTTGAATATTATCTTGAAACTGTTGACGGCAAATATGTTCTCGACACCGACGAAGACTTGAAGGACGAACTTGCAAATAAATATCCACTTGTTTCTCACACAAGAGATATTGACCAATATGAAGACGGAAACCCTGTTCGCACAGAAGACCGCGTTCAAATTGATGAAACTGTAACTTACAAAGGCTTCCACCTTGACCTTGAACACGACGGAACAGTTAGAAACGGAACAGTGACCAAGTTTAAGGCAGAAGCGCCTTACACAAATGGCTGCCTTGTGCTTAAATTGTATTACACAAGAGACACATTCACCGTTGGCGTTACAAGACCAAGCGTTGGGCTTGCAAGTGATTCTCTTGAGCCAAATAGTTTGACTTACAAATACAACACACAAATCACTCTTACGCTTACAACCTCAGATGGCTACAACCTTGATGTGCTTAACGAAAGCGGCGAGGCAATCCCTCTTGCTGGAATAAAACAAACAATTTCTGAAAACACAGACCAGCAGCATGATGTTGTCACCTACACATTCAATATTGAGAAAAATATGCAATTCTCAATGGAACTTAGCGCCCAAAAGAGAAATGTTAAGTTTGAATATTGGTTCGAGGATATTAAGGGCGGCACTTATAGCAAGAGAACAGAAAAAGTTCCACAGCCAGCGCCAGATGTTGTTGACGAAATCAACTTTGTTGTTGGGCAAACAATAACCTATGCCGACATTGAAAACGCTGAGCACATTTTAACCTTTACCGGCTTTGAATATGAGATTATTGTGCCAGAAACATGGACAGTTTTGGCGGACAGCACCCGAAATGTAATAAAAATTCAATACACAAGAAATTCTTACACCTTGTCACTTCAACTTACAAGAGGCGTAAACTCTCTTACTGCAGACAAAAACCAAGAAAGCCAACAAGATGGTGTGACAACATATTCTATCAAATATGAAGACACTGTGGCTCTTACCCTTGTCATAAATCAGGGCTATTATTTCAGCAAGTGGAATGCAGGAGAGAATCTCACAATCACTCTTGATAGTGACCCATCCACACTTGGCACTCCAGAGGGCGTAGATGAAGATGTTCACACAAGCAGCCACCACTTTGAGATGCCTGCGAGAGATGTTGTTATAACTGCCACTGTAAATCCAAAACTTGCCGTTGTGACATTGAGACACTGGCGCCAAGGCTTTGAAGACGAAGAGATTGGAATTGAAAACTATCCAAGCGAGCTTATGGAAGAAGTAAAATCCCTTGCTCTTACTGATGCACCAATCAGCATTGCTCTTGACGGAATTGATCTTATTTCTTACACTGGCTTTGAGTATGTTGATTTGACAATTGAAAATCCAAATGCAGATAAAAACTATGAGGGATATGTCGACGGAAACGGTGGAACAATTGTAAACCTCTTCTATCAAAGAAAAGAAGTTGTTGTTGACGTGACAATGAACACGGGAATTGAAAGCGTAAGTGTTGTTGTAAACTATTCTAATGAAGATATGAAATACAACAAAGACTTAGATCCACAGGTGTTCACTTCAAATGATCAATTTATGCTTAAATATGAAGGAAAGGCAACATTTACTTACCATCTTACTGACGGCTATGACTTTGTTGGATGGACGGTAAATGGCGGAGAAGTGCAGCAGTCTTGCGAAATTGTTGCAGGCACTGAAAACTTTGTTGTTCACGCAGAGGCAACGCCACATCTTTACACAATCACGTTCCACGGCAGAGACGGAGATGTTGCAACGCAACAAGTTTACTATCTTGAAACTGTTGAACTTAGAAGAAACTCATTTGTATATCGCGGCTATTCATTCCTCGGCTGGTCAAGAAGAGAGGGCAGCGAGACGGCAGACGACAAAATGTCTGGCGCAGAGCCTTACACATTCACTTACGAAGACACTGAGAATATTGACCTTTACTCAGTTTGGAAAGAAACTCAGTTTACAATTGTATTTGATAGGAATGGCGGAGACGAAGTTACTGGCGAAATGGAGGAAAAGACGCTGAAATTCTCTGAGAATTACGAAGCGCCAGAATGCGGCTTCAAATACAGAGGACACACATTTGTGGCTTGGGAATTTGAAAACGACAATGGCAGCAGAATTCAAGTTAAAGTGGGCGAGGGACTTCAAGGCAGAGTTACCGCTCAGGACGGCAAGAAAGTTACATTCTATGCAATTTGGAAAGAGAATGAATACACCCTCACCTACAACAGCGGCTATGATTATGAAGGAAAAGAAGAAGAGACATATGACGAGGGCGTAAAATACACTTATAATCAACCTATCACAATGCTTTCTGACGAAGAGACAGGCTTTGCTCTTACAGGATATCACTTTGTTGGGTGGGCCCTTGAAATTAATGGCAGCATCTTCATCCTTGCTGGGCAAGAGACAACAATTGCAAAACTGCTTGAGGGCGAAGAAAACATTGACGGCGTTGAAAATGCCAGCGTTTATGCAATTTGGGAAGCAAATGAATATAGAATTCTCTTCAATGGCAATGGCGGGCGCGGCTATATGTCAAGCGTGAGCGCTAAATATGACGAAGAAGTTGAATTGCCAGGCAATCAGTTCACACGTGACGGCTACGAATTCCTTGGCTGGAGCCAAGACGCTGACGCAGAAGAGCCTGAAGAGGGCTTGGCTGACAACGGCGAGACAATAAAAGTTAAAAACCTCACAGCAAACGCAGAAGATGTAACCTTGTTTGCAATATGGAAAGTCATTCCATACAAGGCAACTTACAAATCCGAAGAAGACGGCGAAGAAACCGAAACTCAGGACTTTAATGTTGAAGAAACATTTAGCCTCCTTTCAAACAAAACATTCACAAAGACGGGCTACAACTTGGTTGGATGGAGAATTGTTGAGGCTGACGGCAATTGGAATGTTCGCTTTGTTGACGACATTATGTTCTCATTTGCCGAAGATGGCACGGCTGAGCCAATTTCAGTTGAAAATATGTATGGAAATGTAACATTTGTTGCAATTTGGGAAGCAAAAGACATCAAAATCACTGTTTACTATGTTGAGAAAGAAAAGCAAGTTGCTGGTGATGACGCGGCAACCAAGGAGTTGGCATTCTCAGTTTACACAACTTCTGAGAAATTTGGCGAAAGATATGTTATTGGCTCGCCAGAACACACAGGTTACACTCCAGAACAAGACAGCGTGGACGGAATAATTGAAACCGAAGAGCCAATTGAAATAATAGTTTACTATGTTGCAAACGACTACACAATCACATTTGACTTCAACAATGCCGAGGGCACTGGCGAAGTGACATTCAATGGCGAGGCAATTGTTGACGGACAAACATACACGCATAAAGTTACTTATAATCAAGAATACAAAGATGCACTTCCAATTGCAACAAGACAGGGCTATTCGTTCCTTGGCTGGACTAGCGAAGGCGGCGTTCAATACACCGACGAAACCGGACTTTTGCTTGACACTAATCTTGTAGATAGAAACACAAAGGCTTGGATTTATGCCGGCGACATCACATTCTATGCTAGTTGGAAACAAGAGAACAGCAAATATACAATTGAAATCTTCCTTGAAACACTTGATGGAAGCGAATATGAGGCTGGAAATACCGTTGAGGCTGAGGCGCTTACAGACACTTATGTTGATGTTGTGGACATTGACGCTCCAACAGGATACAGATTTGTTCGCGCAGAGGGAAGTTTTGTCACCGCTGACGGAAAAGCGGTTGTTAAGGCTTACTTTAATAGGACAAGTTACTCTCTAAGACTTGTTGGCACAAGCGGCGTTGAACTGACTGCTGAAAGCACGCCAAGCACTGACAATGTGCTTTATCTACAAGACCTTGGAAACGGAAACTATAATGTTCGATTTGGCGCAACAGTTACAATTGGCCACATTATCACAGATTTGGGCTACAGCGCAGGAGAATACACAGTTACTCAAGGCGATGTTGAACTTTCCCCAGAACACACATTCGAAATGCCAGCGCATTATGTTGAAATCACGGTTTCTTCAACTCCAAGATCTTACACAATAAGGTTTAACGGAAATGGCGGCACGCAAGGCGAAAAGACGAGTTACACACAAATGGGTGAAAACTTACTCTATCTTGCACCTGTTAAACTTGAGGACAATCAGTTCACTTATGAGGGTTACAGTTTTGTTGGCTGGAGCACAAGAGACAGCGGCGAGGCAGAATATGTTCCTTCAAACGGCAGCATAACATTCACCCTTACAGACAACAGCATATTTGAACTTGAAGAACCAATCTTTGATTTGTATGCAGTTTGGGAAGAAGTTACTTTTGAACTTGTCATAAATTATGGCGACGAACGCGGAAATGGCGTTGACATAACAAAACTTATCATCACTGACGCAACAACAGAAGAACAAATTGCTTATGAAAACAGAATGAGGGTAAGTTACAATCAAGTTGTTAGAATTTACACTGATTTTGACCAAGACGGTCAGATTGATTTCTTGAAAGGCGGATATTCCTTTGTATCTGTTACAACTGCAAGGAGCGGAGCCCCTGTTGACAAGACGGGCGACAACTATTATGAATTTGTCATCAAAGACAATTTGACAGTTTACATAAATGTGACAGCAAACAGCGACACCGTGTTTAATGTTGTTTACTCACTTCAAAACTTTGACCTCTCTTACACAGATGTTTTGACAGTTGAGGCAAACGGAACAACTGACGCGGTCATCACAAGTGAATATTTGGAAAGCCTTGGGCTTATCAGAGATTTTGATGGATTTATCTTCTCTGCAATCACCGACCTTACAAACTCCAGCACAGACCCTGTGGTTAAGTTTGCCGCAGTTGACAACGAGAGAACAACTGTTTATGTAAGATACATCAGGCTTTCGTTCATGTTGCAACTTGAAACAGAAGTTAAGGGCCTTGGACCATTCAATTACTCTTTGAAGACGGGCGCGTTTGACAGCACGGGAAGATATGCATACTACGAAACCACATTCACGCTGACCGCAATTGCAAAAGACGGCTACACATTAGAAGGCTTCAATGTTTATGCAAGTCAAAATCCTGTTGGAGGAAAAGTTCTTCCAGGCGATGCTGACGAACACGGCAGATGGCTGCTGACACTCAAAGAAGACGGCTATTATTACAATGACACAAAAGTGTTCGGCTTTGAGGTTACTGACAGCTTTGATACAGTTTACACAATGCCAGCGTTTGACCTTTACATTGTTCCAATTGTAAACCCACTCAAATACAACATTTTGTATTACAAGAACGCCTCAATTGATGAGGAAGAGCCACTCAGATTTGAAGTTACTTATGGCGAGAAATACACAATTTACAACTACAATGCGCCAGAAATTAACTTCACAAGAGAAAACTACATATTCAGAGGCTGGGCCGGCTCTAAGGAACTTGCAGAGCGCGGAATTGTTTTGGGCTATGACTTCCATACAAATGACAGGCTTGAATTTAACGAATACACAAGACTTACCGACCTTGAACTTTGGGCTGTTTGGGAAGCAGAAAATCTTGGCGAATACTTTGTTGTTTATCAGTTTGAAGACGAAAAAGGCGAGTGGGTTGAGAGAGAAGATTATCCTCGTCAACACATAAGCGGCGTTCAAATTGGCGACGCGGTTTCAACAGAGCCTTATGAAGTTGAAAACTACACATTTGACGAACGAAACAGCACACTTTCTGGCGAAGTTGGATCATTCTACACCTTAAGCCTTTATGTAAGATACACAAGAAACTTCTTCAACCTTACCGTTGAGCTTGGCGAGGGCGTGGATAGCCTCGACTTTGAAAACACTGCAAAGGCAGGGTTTGGAATTGAAGGCATAACCAAAGTTGACGGACAAGAGGGCGCTGCTACAAAATATCAACTTAGGGTTAAGCACGGGCTTTCTATTAAAGTTACAAGCCCTGCAAAAGCGGGATATAAAGACGCTTTGCTTTGCTACAACTTTGATGTTGGAGAGCAGACATTCACAATGCCAACTGAGGACTTCACAATTCGTGTTTCAAGAGAGCGCAAAACTTACACCATCACATACATGGCAAAGAATGAAACAGAAGAAAAGCAAATTGGCACTCAAGAATTTGAATATCTTGAAACAAGAACCTTGAAACCTTTCGCTGAAATGGAAGAGTTCGAATATGTGGGATATGAATTTGTTGGCTGGGAAATCTCTTTGGCAAATGGCAACTTGCTTGAAAACGAAGACGGCGAGACTTTGTTTGACGATGGACAAGAATTTGAATACATCTACACCGAAAACCTCACTGCAACCGCAGTTTGGACGCCAAGAAGAGACACCGATTACACAATTGTCTTTGTTCTTCAAACGCTGAATGGCAACGAGGAAAGAGAAGTTGCTTTGAAAGGTGTTACCGGCGACGAAATCACAGAACAAGAGATATTTGACCTGTTTGAAGAAGAGGTTGAAGACCATTATGGCTATGACTTTGTTGAAATTGACGAAGAAAAGAGCACAGATTTGACAATTGCTGGTGACGGCTCAACAAAAGTTTATGTCAACTATGAACTTAAGCACTTTGAAGCTGAATTTGCTTATCTGTTCAAGGCAGAAGAGGTTGAGGGTGAAACTTGCGAGGGCGTTGAAAAAGGCTATCTCACTCACACCGAGATTGGAGAGGACGAGCCAGTTAAAGATGAGATGAAAAACAAGGGCGTTGTGTCTGTTGTTTATACCTCTCAAATGACAATTCAAATTTTGATTGAAAAAGGCTATGAATTTGAAAAAGTCACACTCTCTGGCGTAAGCGGAGACGGAAGCGAAGTTCATCTTGAATACACACTTCTTGACGAACATGGCTTTGTTTACAGCCAAGAACCAAGAGAGCCAGACGAGTCTGCTGAGCAACCAGACGAGGGCTATGAGGGAAGCGTCAACTTCGCTATGTTTGCTCACAACATTTTGGTTACGATTGAAGTTTCTCCAATAACATACAAGTTGACATATCATAAAAACCTTGACGGCTTTGATGATGAAAGCGTTGAGAGAGACATTGAGTTTAACAGTGAAGTTGCACTTGAAATGGGCGTTGCCACACAATTTGCACAAGAGGGATATGTTCTTCTTGGCTGGGCAATAGCAAATGAAAATGCCGAAGTTTATGATGTTGAACTTGACGAAGTGTTCGGTCCACAAGAATGGCATGAGGGTGGAAAACTTGAGCCATATTATGAAGAGGGCGTTCACCTTTATGGCGTTTGGAGAGAAGTGCTTTACAATGTTGAATACAATAACAATTTGGGCGAGGGAACACTTGCTAACTCAGAAAATTTGAGTTATAACGACGCCGAACCTTTGAAAGTTCTTGAAGGCGAGTTCACTCGCGTTGGCTATACATTTGTAGGCTGGGCAACAACACCTGATGGGCAAGTGAATGTGGTTAACTCTTTGGACGAAATTAAAGAACAGGGAAGCGGCATTTACAGGCTTAACGGAATTGATTACGCTTGGAATTTGACCGCTGTTGATGGCGAAACTGTTACAGTTTACGCAATTTGGGAGCCAATCACCTACTCAATCACAATGTATTATGACACTCCTGCATCCGCGCAGACTGAAGAACACACCCACAAGATTGAAGGCATCAAGTTTGACGAAACGGTCACACTTCCATCTTTCGAAAAACTGGGCTGGGAGATCAAAGACGGCTATGAATTTGCTGGCTGGTATTACATGAACGGCGAAGAGAGGGTTGAGTTTAGATGTGAATACAACTATCCTGATCAAACCGTTTCAAACCTCACGGCAATTGACGGCGGAAACGTTGAACTTTATGTTCTTTGGGCATATGGAAGAGTTAAGATTGGCGTAACAATTCTTAAAGAGACGCTTGACGGCGAATATGACAAAGAAAAGACTGACGAAGAAAACTATGTTGAGGTAACCGAAGATGTTTACTACTGGACGGCATACAGGGTTACAAGCCTTGACATCTATGACGCGCTGTCAAGAAACGAATCTTACTCTAGATTTATAAATATCACGGGCTTTGAACTTGATAGAGACACTTTCGATGTTATTGAAAGCCTTGCTCCGGGACAAACAATCTTTGTATATTTGAGGCGACAAATTCACACTGTTACAATCAATATTTCTGACCATATTGAAAGCGCTTCACTTGAGGCGGAGCACGGTGCAACGCTTGATGAAGAGAGATCTTCTGAGTTTACCTTGGTTTACAGCGTTAAATTTGGAGACAAAGTAACACTTGCTCTGACCGCAAAAGCCGGATATATTGAGAAAAAATTCATTGTGCCAAGCACGATTAAAGACTTTGACAACACTGCGCTTACATTTACAATGATAGACCAAGATGTTGTGCTTGAAACTGAGGCTAAGGCAGACCCAGCGATGACCTACACAGTTCAAATTTACATTGAAAACGCTGAGACCCATGATTTTTCAGATGACCCAATCACTGGAACGGGCACGGGTGCAACCGACAGCCCAATCACAAGGGAAATGGTTCAAAAAGTCATTGAAGACACGCTTGAAAGCATGGAGGGCCTGGAAGAGCCATACATCATCTTGTCAGACGAAACAACAATTTCCGGAAACGGAGACACAATTGTTAGAGTTGAGATAAGAAGAAAATCTCTGCTTGTTGAGGTTCAAACTCAACTTGCCGAGGCATTCTACAGCAACTCCACAACAAGCGCATACTCTTATGGCGCAAATGTAGAACTCACATTTGTTGTGCGCAGAGGTTATTCACTTGCTCAAACTGTTGGCTTTGAAGATGGCGACTTTGGCTTTGTCTTCTTGTTTGCAGAAGATGAAAACTTCACGAGACCAGAAACTTCAGCGTTCAACATTGCCGTTTCCACAGATGAAGAAACGGGCTACCAGAAGTTTGTTGTAACATTCAAGATGACCTCAGTGGATGTTACATTGAAAGTTAACGCCACGGCAAACACTCACACAAAATACACCGTTCACAGAGAGTTTGAAACAGACAAATTTGATGGATCTTATGAGCCACTTGAAGAGGTTGCTGATGATGAAAGATTTGGCACAACAGGTCACGTTTTAACAGAAGACGATATTGGGCTTGAAGAGGTTGAAATTCCTGTTGGATACATACTTGACAAGATTTCGCTTTGGAGCGCAGAACAAAAGATTAGCGGAGAAGAGGACACTGTTGTCACGGTTTACTATAAGCGCGCATTCATTGACCTTACCGTTCAAATTGAGGGAGACTATGAAGGCATTGTTGAGGGCTCAATTGTTGTTGTCGTTGGCGACGATGCCATCTCGCCATCTGCGGATAGGAACTGGCAAATTGCCTACGGTCAAAAGTTTACTTTGTCCGTTGCGCTAAGCGTCGGCTATGACTTCGGCGGATGGGAATACACCTTAAATGGCGAAGAAAAGACCGCTAATGAACTTCAACTTAGTGAAACTATGCCAAACACAGCACTTGTTATCACGGTAACAGTTCTTGCTAAGACCGACACCCCATATGAAGTTGAATATTATGGGCAAACACTAAGACTAGATGAAAATGAGCAGCACATCTTTGAGCAAATTGGACAAGCAATAACGCTCCAAGGAAAGACTTCTTATTACTTCCAAAATGCAGATGTTGAGACAATGATTCAAAATATTGAAGAAAACTTCAAGGGGCAATATTCCTCAGAAGAACTTGAAAATATTTTGCGCGGGTTCAACTTACAAGACTTCACATATTCTGTTTGGCTGAGAACAAATGACGAAGTTGAAGATATTTCTGGCACACCAATTCTCCATGCAGACGGCACAACAATAGTAAGAATTTATCTCAATTTGAAAGTGCTTAGTGTGGATGTTGAAATTCTTGAAGAATATCAAAATCAAGCATCAAATGTTCAGGGCGTAGGACAATATCTGTATGGCGAAACAGTTCAAGTTTCAGTTGACATTCTTGAAGGCTACAAATTTGACGGCTGGTATATTGGCGGCGAATTGCAAAGCAGCGATAATCCTTACATTTTCACAATCACAGAAGATAAGGCGTTCACATTTGAAGTTGCTGAAGGCGAAAACACTTACTATGTTGTTCACTATGACGAGCAGCTTGATGGAAGATATGTTGAAAGGGAAAGAGAAACATTAAGAGGACCAACCAACAGCACTATTGACATTGAAAAACTTCAAAAACCTCTTGATGGCTATGATTTTGCAAAGTCGGGAGAAGAAGAGTATGTTATTGTTGCGGGCGGCGAATATACAGTTGTTGAATTGTATTACAACTTAAAGACGATTGAGTTCTATGTGACATTCGATAGGTCGTCGGGAATCAATGCTGTAACAGTTTTGCCTGAAGACCCTGAAAATAACACTCTCGTCCTTGTTCAAAGCAGAGAAGACTATTATCTTTACAGCATTAAATACAGCGAGACAATCAGGCTTCAAGTTTCAACGGATGTTGGTTATTCGCTTGAAAGTTGGTATTTGGATGACAGCGCTCGTGCAGGTTCAGCAGGCAGAGAATTCCAGCTCAAAATTTTGGCAGAAAACAATGTTCCAGTTGACGAGAGATTCACTTTGAAAGCAGTTGGCAAGAAGACCGAGGTGGTCATTGTGCTTAACGCAAATGGAGGCCGCGGCGGAATTGTTACAATAAATGCAACTTATGGAGACTCTGTTGCGGTTGGGCCAAACACATTCCAATACAACGGCGTGTTCCTTGGCTGGGCACTTGTCTCTGACGGAAGCGTGGCATTCTTCAATCTTGAAAATGTTATAATTGACGAAAACTTCCTTGAACTGTTCTCGCTAAACGAAAATGGCGAAAGAAGGCTTGTGCTTTATGCAGTCTGGAAGCCAGCACCCCCATCATTGTGGTGGGTATGGCTGCTGATAGGAATTCTTGTTGCACTTGTAGTCACCGTTGTTGTGATTTATATTGTAAGAAGAAACAGAGAGCAGAAGAATAAGTATTTGTCAAAACAATAAAAAAAGAAGAGTTTTTTGCTCTTCTTTTTTTTAAAAAAGGCGTTTTCATTTTGATTTTTTTGGAAAATATTATAAAATGAAAATAGGAGGTTTTTATGAAAAGAAAAATAAATGTTGTTCAGTATGGCGCTGGAAAAATGAGCAAATACACAATGCGCTATGTGTTTGAAAAAGGCGCAAAAGTTGTTGGGGCTTTTGATATTGATCAAAGCAAATTCGGCAAAGACATTGGCGAAATTATTGGTGACGGAAAGAAATATAAGGTTAAAATTCAAGATGCCAAAAACTTTGAAAAATTTTTGACAGAGAATGACGTTGACATTGTTATTGTTGAAACAATGAGCCTGCTCTCTGATGTTCAAGGCGCGCTTTTAACCTGCGCAAAATGTGGAGTGAATGCCATTACAACTTGCGAGGAGGCGTTCTTCCCTCAAAACAGCAATCCAAAACTTTTTGAAAAAATAAACGAACTTGCAATTGAAAACGAATGCACAATTTGCGGAAGCGGCTATCAAGATGTTTTTTGGGGAAACCTTATCAGCGTGCTTGCTGGAGCAACCCACAAAATAACCAAAATTAGGGGCAAGTCTAGAGTTATAATGTTGAGGACTATGGCATTGCGCTTGCAAGGGTGCATGGAGCAGGGCTGAGCCCAGAGGAATTTGACAAGGAGGTTGCCTCGGCAGACAGAATTTCTGACGCCGAAAGAAAAAAGGTGATAAATGCCGGCAAATACTCGCCAAGTTATATGTGGAATGTGAACGGCTGGCTTTGCAGCAAATTGGGGCTGACGGTTAAAAGCCAAACTCAAAAATGCGTGCCACAAATTGCAAAGAAAGCCATCAAAAGCACCACTCTTGGCATGACAATTCCAAAGGGTGCTTGCACGGGCATGAGCGCAGTTGTCACAACCACAACCAAAGAGGGTATTGTGCTTGAAACCGAGTGCATAGGAAAGGTTTATGACAACACCGAATTTGACTGCAACGACTGGACAATTGAGGGCGAGCCAAACACCAGAGTTGTGATTGAAAGACCAGCAACGGTGGAACTTACCTGCGCAACAATTGTAAACAGAATTCCAGAAGTTCTCACTTCGCCATATGGCTACTTCACAACCGAATATATGCCAGAGAACACTTTCAAGTCTATGAGCCTTGAAAAGTATGTTTTGACGGACGAGGAGATTGAGGAGCATTGCTGTGGCGAGCATTGCGACTGCCATAAATAAGGAGGAAAAATGAAAAAAGGTTTGTTGGTCTCTTTTGAGGGCGGCGAGGCGTGCGGCAAAAGCACCCAAATAAAACTTTTTGAGCAATATTTACAAAAGAACAAAATTGACTACATACTCACGCGCGAGCCGGGCGGAACAGAACTTGGCGAAAAGATAAGGGCTCTTCTTCTTGACAACAAACAGGACATGAGCGCCAACACAGAGTTTTTGCTTTTCTCGGCAAGCCGAAGCAAACTTATTGAAAGCGTGGTTAAGCCTGCGCTAAAACAAGGCAAAGTTGTTGTCATGGACAGGTTCTATGATTCCTCTTTTGCTTATCAGGGTTATGCAGGGAATTTGAACTTGAAAGACATTGACACAATAACAAAGTTTGCTATTGGCGAGGGCGCAACGCCTGACATCACTTTCCTGCTTGACATAAGTTATGAGGACGGCATGGAAAGAAAGAGCAAGGATGAAAACTTAAGAAATCTTGACCGCTTTGAAACAAAAGGCAAGGCTTATCATGACAAAGTTAGAAAGGGCTATTTGGAAAGGGCAAAAGCAGAGCCAAAAAGGTTTAGAATAATTGACGCAAAACAGACCAAAGAAAAAGTCTCCGAAAATATTGTGGAAGAATTTGAAAAAATATATAAAGATAATTTATTATCCAAAGAGAAATAAAAAATCACAAAAAATATTAAAAATATCAAAAAAACACCATTTTTTGGTGTTTTTTTCTTATTTTTTTGTATTTTTTATAATATTTTTAATTTTTTTATTTATTAAATTATTTTTTAAATTGCCAAATACAAAATTTGAGTTGCAATCAAAACTTGCGCCGCGTAGTATAAAAAGTGATTTACATAAATCCAAACTTTTTGTGAGAACGAGCCAAAATATTGCATTGATAGCACTAGGTCGGAGAGCAAGAATGCAATCATTCCTGCGGCGAAAATCCAAAACATTGGAACGAAAATTGCAATTGAAATTGAGAACGCCATCATGAAAGAGAGAATGAGGCTATAGCCGGCGCAGAGCCAAATATGTTTTCCAAAGTTCAGCCCCAACTTTTTGTGAGGGAGCATAATTGCAAGCGTGAACAAAATTGCAAATCCAGCCGAGCCAAGAATGTTCCACAGCAAATTGTTTGGCAGCACATCTATGTTGTAAAGCAAAACTGCAACAAAGCAGAAGATGTGTCCGACCGCGAAGAAAGAAGCTCCTGCAATAAAATACTGATTTTCCTCTTCTTTATATGCCACTTTCAAATTCAGCAGAATGTCGCCAATCAGCCCAAGCACAAGCCCAACTATTATAAACAAGTTAACGTTGGAAGAGCCAACGGTGAAAATTCCAAAGATGCCGCAAAGCACAAAACAAACTGAGGCAATTGTTTTTAGGCACAGGCTGAACACCGTTGGGCGCTTTGCCCTAAAAAAGCAGAAAAGCATTGCAAAAAGGACGCTGAAAATCCCCAAAAATATTACACTTAACATATTTTCCTCCTATGAATTAAAGAAATTTAGCACATCTTCATACACTTCTTCTTTGTTTGTTTCGTTTAAAAGTTCGTGCCTTGCGCCGTCATAGACCTTGAATTTAGCGTCGATGTTGTGCTTCAAATAAAGGTTGTAAAGTTTTCGCACTTGCTTAGATTTTTGCCCGACTGGGTCTTCGCTTCCAACAATCAAAAACAGTTTTTTATTTCCAATTTTGTCAATTCCATCATTCGCCTTGCCCATATTTATCATCAAACTTTTGTAGAAGCCAAAAGGGAAGCTTCCGCCGCAATACTCGTCTTGGTTGTAGGCGTCAAAAACCGCCTCATCTCGCGTCAGCCAATTTCCTCTATCAAAGCCTTTTTCAAAAGACTTCATCACAATTTTTTCAATCATTCCGCCCTCACCTTCAGGGTCTCTAAAAGGCGAAAGGGTGTGCGCAAGCAGATTTCCCATTCTCATGTTCAAAGCATTTCCATTTGTTGTGCCGCAAATAACACATTTTTCCACAACATTTGTCAGTTGCATAAGCACTTGGCTTATCATAGAGCCATAAGAATGCCCGAAAACATAGATTGGAAGTTTGTATTTTTCACTTGCAAAGTTTATTACATTAAGTTCGTCCTTCAAAGTCTCTTGAAAAATGTCTTCTTCGCCAAAGCCAAGCCTGTCTTTGCTTGGGGCGGTGTGGCCGTGACCACGCAAATCATTTGCAATGACAATATAGCCGTTCTTGTTTAAAAACTCCGCAAAATTTTTATATCTCAGCGCGTGTTCCATCATGCCGTGAACAATCACAACAACTGCCTTTGGCGAGGCAACATTGTCATAGATATATGTGTTCAAAGCAAGCCCGTTGAAGCCCACAATTTTTTGTGGAACAACTTCTTTTTGCCCAACTCTTTTGGTTTTTTCCGCATTTTTTGCGGTTTTTTCGCGTTTTTGAGGCGTTTTTTGTGCATTTTTTGTTGTTTTTACATTTTTTGTGTCTTTTTTCGTGGCAGCTTTTGTCTCAACTTTTTGCTCTTTCACAGTTTTCTTTGCCGCAGGCTTTACAGTTTGCTTAACCTCTTTTTTCGCCGCCGCTTTTGCCGGCTTTGTTTTTGCCACGGTTTTTGTTTCTTTTGTTTGTTTTGTTGTTTTAGTTGTCTTTGCTGACTTTGTTTTGTTTTCTTCTTTCATAATCCCTCCTAAATCTTCTTCAAGGCTTTTTTCCAGCCTTTTATATTTCGTTTCCTATCTTCTTCGTTCATATTTGGCATATATTTATTTTTTCCAAGTGAAACTTCTTTAATCTGCTCCTCGGTGGCCTCTTTCAAAGCCATAACCGAAAGATAGATTGCACCCAAAATTGTTGCATCCGAATTTTTGCTTTTGACAATTTCGTGATTTAAAATGTCTGCCAAAAATTGGAGCAAAAACTCGTTTTGGCTTCCGCCGCCGTCCACGCTCAAAAATTTTGGCACAAGCCCGGCGCGTTTGATTTCGTCCAAAATGTCTTTTGTATTGTATGCCATGCTTTCCAAACAAGCCCGAACAATGTGCGCCTTTTTTGTGTCAAAGGTCATTCCAACAATCATGCCGCGCGCGTCGTCTTTCCAATATGGCGCGCCAAGCCCAGTGAACGCCGGCACAAAATAAACATTTTCGTTTGACGGCAAACTCAAAGCCATTTTGCTTGTTTTTGAGACGTCGTCAAAAAGTGAGAGGTTGTCCTGCAAAAAGTTTATTGCGCTGCACGCGCTGTAAATGCTGCCCTCAATTGCATATTCCGTCTTTCCGCCAATTGTGTGGGCGACGGTTGTAATCAAGTTGTCAAGGCGCTTATTTGGATTGTTTCCAATGTTCATAAGCACAAATCCGCCCGTTCCAAAAGTGACTTTGCACTCATTTTTGCCCAGCACCGACTGCCCAAGCATACTTGATTGTTGGTCGCCAATGACTGCGCGCAGATGTGCGCCCAAAAGCGACTTAACTTCCCCAAAATCAGCATCACACGGCATGATTTTTGGAAGTGTTTGCCTTGGAATTTTGAAAATTTTTAGAAGTTCGTCATCCCAATCCAAAGTTTTCAGGTTCATAAGCATGGTTCGGCTTGCGTTTGTTGTGTCTGTGAGGTGTTTGTCGGTCAGCCTGAAAATAAGATAACTGTCAATTGTGCCAAAGCAGAGGCGGTTTTTCTTCAAAAGTTTGTTTGCCTCTTTCACATTTTCCAAAATCCACTTAAATTTGCTTGCGCTAAAATATGGATTTGGAATAAGCCCTGTCAACTCTTTAATTCTTTCCTTTCGCTTTTGGGAGAGAGATTTAATATAATTTGTTGTTCTTCGGCACTGCCAAACAATTGCGTTGCAAAGCGGCTTTCCCGTTTCCTTGTCCCATGCCACAACTGTTTCGCGCTGATTTGTCAAAGAGATTGCCAAAAGTTCTTCTTTTTGAACCTCATTTCTTTTTAAAAGCGCCTTGCACGCCGCCAAAATTTTTCTGAAAATTTCATCAGCGTCCTGCTCAACCCACGCCTCGTGAGGGAAAAATCTTTTAAACGAACGCTTTTCACTGTCAATGACCTGCATTTTTTCAACGTCAAAAAGCGCCGCCTTCAAATTTGTTGTGCCTTCGTCAAGCCCTAAAACAAATTTCCTCATTTTTCCTCCTTAATTTAAAATTATTTTAACACAACAATTTTTTTATTAAAAACAAATTGAGAAAGAATTTGTTTTATTTGACAAAAAATATGCCAAAAGTTTAAAATAATCAAAAGGAAGATTATGAAAGAAAAAATTTATGACTGTTTGATTATTGGCGGCGGAGTTGTTGGCTGCGCCATTTTAAACAAACTGACGCGCCTTGGCAAGAAGGCTGCGCTGCTTGACAAGGCAAGCGATGTTGCAACGGGCGCAAGCAAGGCAAATAGCGGCATTGTGCACGCAGGATATGACCCACTTCCAAACACGCTGAAAGCCAAAATAAACGTCAGGGGCAGCAAACTTTTTCCGTCTCTTTGCAAAAGGCTGAATGTGCCATTTAAAAAGTGCGGCGCGCTTGTGCTTGGCGACGACAAAGAGATGGTTGAAAGGCTTTATGAGCGCGGCAAACAAAACGGCGTGAGGGTGGAGATTTTAAATCAACAGCAAATCTTGGAGAAAGAGCCAAACGTGAACAAGGCGGTGACGGTTGGGCTTTTTGCGCCAACTTCGGCAATAGTCAGCCCATATCTTTTGACCATTGCCCTTGCCGACGAGGCAATCATAAATGGGGGCGAAGTTTTTTTGGAGGAAGATTTGGTTTCTTGCCAAAAAAACGGCGAAATTTTTGAAATTTTGACGAAAAAACGCGCATTTTTTGCAAAAAACATAATAAATTGTGCTGGAAGCGGCTATAACGACGTTGCAAAAATCCTTAAAACAGAGCGCAAAAAATTGGAGTTTCGCCGCGGAGAGTATTTTGTTTTTGACAAAAGTTATGACCTAAAAGCCAAACACACACTCTTCCCTCTTCCAACAAAAATTGGAAAAGGGGTGCTTGTCACGCCAACTGTGGATGGGAATTTTCTTGTTGGTCCAACCAGCGAAGAGAACAACGGCACAAAGGAAACAACCTATCAGGGGCTTAACAGCATCAAGCAAAAATCTGCTCTGCTTTTTGACGGCATAAACTTCCGCCACGCCATAAGAGAGTTTGCCGGCGTGAGGGTTATTTGCGGCGACGACTTTGTTATTGAGAAGTCAAAAAAGGTCAGCGGCGTGATAAACATTGCCGGGATTTGCTCGCCGGGGCTTACAAGCAGCCCTGCCATTGCCGAAATGGTGGCGTCGCTTCTTGGCTATAAAGATGAGGAAAAGAAAAACCTTAAAACTCTTCCAAAATACACGCTTTTCAAAAATATGGACAAAAAAAGCCAAATCGCGCTTGCAAAATCCGACGAAAATTACAGGCAAATTGTGTGCAAGTGCGAAAACATAACAAAAGGGGACATCCTTATGGCGCTCTCTCGGCCGCTTAAAGTTCGTTCGGTTGACGGCGTCAAGAGGAGAACGAACGCCGGCATGGGAAGATGTCAAGGCGGATTTTGTTTCACAAAAGTTGTGACTGCCATTATGGACTCGCGAAAAATTGAATATGAAGATGTGTTAAAAGAAAATCGCGGAAGCAATGTTGCAATTGGCGACATAAGAGGTGAAAAATGAACACTGATGTTTTGATTATTGGCGGCGGCCCTGCCGGAATGAGCGCGGCGCTTTCCGCTTCAAAAAACGGCAGCAAAGTCATCTTGGTGGAGCGTGACGGCACGCTTGGCGGAATTTTAAATCAGTGCATTCACAACGGCTTTGGGCTTCACCTTTTTCACGAGGAACTCACAGGCCCAGAATTTGCGCACAGGCTTAGGCTTGAAGTTGAGGCGGACAAAAATATAAAAGTGCTTTTAAACACCCTCGTCACAAAAATTGAAGAGGGAAAAGTGGATGTGATGGGAAGCGTTGGCGTTGAAACAATCAGGGCAAAAGCGGTTGTGCTTGCCATGGGCTGCCGCGAGAGAACCGCGGGAAACATCAGCCTTTGCGGAACGCGCCCAATGGGCATTTTGACCGCCGGCACAGTTCAAAAGATGATAAACATAGACGGAAAAATGGTTGGAAAAGACGTCGTGATTTTGGGCAGCGGCGACATTGGGCTTATCATGGCAAGAAGGTTGACGCTTGAAGGGGCAAAGGTTCATGCTGTGCTTGAAATCAACAAAACGTCAAGCGGCCTCAGGCGAAACATTATGCAGTGCCTTGAAGATTTCAACATTCCACTTCTTTATCAGACCACCATTTTTGAAGTGGTTGGAACTGACCGCGTGGAGGGCGTTTTTTATGGCCAAGTTGACGAAAATTTTGCGCCAATTGAAAGCACGAAAAAGTTTTTAAAGTGCGACACAATTGTGCTTTCTGTGGGGCTTATTCCAGAGATGAACCTTGCAAATTTTGTGACAACTTCGCGCGTGACAAACGGGGCAATTGTAAATGAATTTTATCAAACTGACAAACCTTGGCTTTTCTCTTGCGGAAACATATTGCACGTGCATGACCTTGTGGACAATGTTGCGCTTGAAGCCGAACTTGCTGGCAAATTTGCAAGCGAATATGCCAAAAACGCCTTGCCGGCGCACGGCAGAGAGGTTGAAATTCTTCCAAGTGAGGATTTTTCATATGTTTTGCCAAGCAGAATTTTTGAGGGAAGCGGAAAGGTGAATTTGAAGTTTAGGCTAAAAAGAAAAGTTGTAAAACAAACAATAGTTGCCAAGTGTAAAGACGTGATTTTGGGAAAAATGTTTGTTTATGCGGGCGTTCCGGGGCAGATGTGCAATTTTGAAATTGACAAAAGCGGCGCAACGGGAAAAATCACCCTGACAATTGAGTAGGAGGCAAAAATGGAAAGGAAAATGATTTGCATAATGTGCCCAATGGGCTGCGAACTGATCGTCACAAAAATTGGCGACAAGATTTCGGTGACGGGGAACAGTTGCAACCGCGGCGTGACTTTTGCGCAGGAAGAGCTGACCGCGCCAAAGCGAATTGTGACCACATCAGTTAAAACCTCCAAGGGCGTTCGCTCTTGCAAGACCACAAAGCCCATTCCAAAGGAGCTTATGTTTGATTGCGTGAAAGAAATAGAAAAACTCCGCCTGAAAGATGCGAAGTTTGGGCAAGTTATAATAAAAAATGTGTTAAACACCGGCGCGGATGTTGTTGTGACGGCAAACTGATTGATCTGCCAATTCAAAATCCTAACAATAGCCGCAAACCAATCAAAGCGGCGACTTCAAAACGCCCATAATAATGGAGAAAGAATCATCTTTCTTCTTTTTTAATTTGTCATACACCACAAACGGGGTGATTGTGATAAAGGCAATCACAAGCAGCAAAACCGCATAAGTTAGCAGGTGACTTTGCCCAGGGAAGAGGTTGAACGGCAAGCCGTTTTTCATAAGATACAAAAAGTTTGCGTCTTCCACAAGCAAGTTTCCAATCATTGACCAGCCTGCAATCCAAAATATAAACATCACGGGCTGCCAAAAGTCTTTGACCCTCACTTTGAAGTAGCCGGTTGAGATGCACGCAACCACAACGGTTGGCATAACAAAGTGCAAAAGCAAACTTTCATAGTGCAAAAATGAAAGGGTGGAAAGATAATAATAGTCGCCAAAGAGGAAAGTGAGAATTCCGCCAAAAAAGGTGACCACAAGCACCGCCAAAAAGAACTTTTTTGTTTTTGTAAGATAGAAAAGAGGAAAAACAAAACTCATAAGGTGGCAGAGATGCCAAGGCAAAACCTCCACAAGGGACTGCTTTCCGCTGAAATACAAAAGCCCCATTCTAAAAAGCCTGGAAATAATCATCACCCAACACAAAACGGTGGTGAGTTTCAGCGCAAAGGCGCGGTGTTTTCTTGCAATGAACCAAAACGCCACAAGCCACGCGGCAAGAAGCACAATCAGGCTTATGTGCAGCGGACACCAAAGCCCCGGCCCAACGCCCATGACCTCTTTGTTTTCAATTAGCCAATCATAAAAAGTCATTTTTACTCCCAAAAGCATTATACAAAAAGTGCCTCAATTTTACAACCAAATTTAAAACAAAAAAAGAACGCTTTCGCGCCCTTAAACTTTTCTCAGCCGTCGTGACGGTGAAATTCTGTCAGTTTTATTCCATAAAGTTTTCTTTGCTCTTCAACATAAGTTGAAATCATGTCGCGAACCCTGTATGGATTTTTTACATTTTTAAGCACAAAAGTTGGCTTTGTTTCATCATTGCTATAAAGCGTAATTACGCCAGTGTTGAAAATCTTTCCAAACAAAGATTGATGAAAGTCAATGTCACAGACTCTGTAAATGTTTACTTCATCAATGCTGGAAAACAAAAGCCCAACATTTGAAAAAATTTTAAACCACGCGCCAGGCTTTCTTACAAGTTGATATCTTGTAAAAGAAAGTGGAAGCCCACAAAATCTTTTTCTATCTTCCCAAACAAGTTCTGCGCCGTCGCCATATTGCTTTTGAACGTCCATAAAACACCTCACTTATTGTTATGATAAAATAAAAAAGACAAAAAGTAAAGGGTTTTTAAAAAATTTTTCCCATTTTTAACAAAAAAATCCTGCAGACGAGTGCAGGAATTTTTTGCGAGAACAATTAGTTGTTGCAGCAAGAATTGTTTCCGCAGCCAGAGAGCAGAAGCAAGAACAAGAGAGTTCCACAGTCAATGCAGATTTCTCCGCCCTTGAAGCCGCCAAAACCACATCCGCAGTTTTGCAAGAGCAAAAGTAAGAAAATGAGTGAGCAGCAGTCATTATTAGAGCCGCAGTTTCCTACATTGCCACAATTTGAGCCTCCAAAAAAGTTCATTTGTGCCTCCTAAAAAAATTTCTTATGTAAACGACTTTTCATTTTGTGCATTAAAACACTTGCACATTACAATGTATTTAAATTTCACAAAAAATGTTCATAGTGAGGGAAATTTTAGAAAGACCTTGCCAAATTAAATGGTTTTGTGCGCAATTTTTTTGACTTTTTTTTGCATATTTGTTAAGATTTTAATGGATAAGAATATCTATTAGGGGTTTTATGGAACAAAATATCATCACTTTTAATGGCAGCAACGAAAAACTTTTATCAAGATATGTGGTAAAAGACCTTTCTTTGAAGCCTGCTTTAATTGTGCCAGAAACACACAACGCCATTTTGATTAAAGACGGGCAAATGCTTCAAACTCTCTCTTCGGGAAAGTATCAACTCACAGATTTTTTAGATGTTAAAACCGAACTTGATAGCAACATTGAAATTTTGTTCATGAGCAAAACGGCAAAACTAAAACTTTTGTGGGGCACGGCAAACAAACTGCTTATGTTCGACGAGGGCGCAGGAGACAACTATCACCTTGGCCTTTCGGGGGACTTTGAGGTTCAGGTTGGAGACCCAAGAAAGTGTTATCTTTATCTTGTTGGCGTGTCGGACGACCTTACTTCTGACGCCCTTCAAGAGAGGCTTATGTCCAATGTTGTTTCGGTTGTTGAAACGGTGATTGTGGACTATGTAAATGAAAACAAAATTCCTTTCAACAAAATTTCCACTTACAAAAAAGATATGTCCCAAAAGGTTTTGACGGCGCTCTCCCACAAACTTATGAGCGAGTATGGGATTGCGGTTTTTTCCTTTAATATTGCAAACATTATCATTGACAGGGAAGAGCTTGACCGCCTGAACGCAAAACTTAAAAACGAAAAAATCATCTGTTCCGGCTGCGGAGCTGAACTTCATGAGGGCGACAAATTCTGTCCCAAGTGCGGAAAAAGCACATCTAAAACACAAAATTGCCCAAATTGCGGCGCGGAAGTGCCAGACGGCTCTGCGTTCTGCCCGGGCTGCGGACAAAAACTTTAAGGAGGGGTTATGCCAATTGCTTTATACATTATAATCATTCTTGCCATTGTGGGCTTTGCGGTTTTTTATGTGGTTAGAGAATACATAAAAAAGCCACGCGACGAGGCAAAGGCAGGAAGCCGAGGAATTTTGAAAAATAAGAAAGAAATTGAAAACATGGTTGCAAATGTGGAGAGCATTATTGTTTATGCAAACGGAAACGACACACTTTGCAGACGGCTTGTTGAGGTTAAGGACAACATCAGGTTTTTCAACCCAACCACAAATGACAAAGTGCTTCTTGTTGACAACAAAATTAAAAACAGGCTGGACGATTTGAAAATTATGGTGGCAAAGGACAACACTCAAGAGACCTGTTTTAGGGTTTTGGAAGAGGTTGAGGCATACATTGTGCAAAGAAAGAAGGAAGAACAAGACTGATGAAAAGAACCTATCAAATCTCCGCGGATGTTGACCCAAGCGTGAAAGAGCGCGCAGAGAAGGAGTTGCAACTTGGCTATTTAAACTTGTCGGACGGCTTTTTTGAGCAGGCGGAAATGAACTTTAATGTCACGCTTTCGGTAGACCCCAATTGCGCGGACGCATATTGGGGCTTGATGCTGATTAAACTTGGGCTGAAAAATGAGGACGAACTGTTTTCGGATGCGCTGAAATTTAGGTCTGCTCCGTTTTTGCCAGAGTGCGAAAAAGCCTTGGCGCTTGCGGATGAAGGGCTTAAAAACAAATATAATTCTTTGCTTGAAAGAATTTACAGCATAAATGAAGGCGACAAATATTAGGAGGAAGTTATGTGGAATCCGTTTAAACGAAACAAATTCAAAAACCTAAACCGAGAGGACTTGGTGAACTCTATTTGCGAACTTGAAAGGCAGGAGAGGACTGTTGAGGCGGAAGTTTTGCAAAAGATAAAAGAAATTGACGCGCTTATGGAAAAGGGCAAGAAAGAAAAAAGCAGAGAACTCCAACTTTTTTATGCAAAGAAAATTTCAAACATAAATGAAGAGAAAAAGGTTTGCATGGAAAGAGGAATGTATCTTCTTTACAACATAAGGCTGATGAACAGGCTCAAAGACGCCTACGACAGCAACAATTTTTATAAAACCCAAACAAAAGTGCCACTTTCAGAGCTTTTGCAGGACCAAAAACAACTTGCCAAATTTTTGAATAAGGCGCTTGTCACAAGGACGGCCTCGGAGGATGTGCTTACCAGCGCTGACGAACTTTTCACAGAAGTTCAGGCGGCATATGACACAAATGAAACAATTTATGGCGTGGGCGCAACCGAGGAAGAAATTTTGACAATGTTTGAAAAAGAAAATCAGCTTAATGATGAACTTCTTGCTGAAGGAGAAAAGCAAGAGCCAATCAAAAGAAAAAAACAAAAAATGGAGGAGTAAAAAATGGGAATTTTTAAGTCGAAACAACAAAAAGAAATTGAGAAAAAGATGTTGATTAAAAGAACAATCAACACAATGAACAAGCAGATAAACCGCTTGGAAGAACAAAAGAAAGTGTTTATTGAGGCGGCAAAAAAAGCAAAAATCAAGGGCCTTGACGCACAGTTTAACCTTGCGCTTTCTGGCTACAAAATGACGGTGCAACAACAAAAGCGCGCACAAGAGATGCTTTTAAACTTTGAAATTACCGCTCAAATGAAAGATGTCACAATGATGACAAGCGAATTTTTGCGCGGCATGAGCGACATTTCAAAAGAGATGTCAAAACTTGCTGATGCAAAAGAATTTGCAAAAATTCAGGCTCAGTTTGAGGAGGCAATGGTTGCCGTTGAAACTCAAACCGACCAAATGGACAACTTCATGGAGATGAGCCAAGAGACTTTTTACAACGCCGGCAAAGATAAAAGCGGCAAAGACATGAGCGATGAGGAACTTGAAAAGTTTATCATGGAGCAAGCCAGCCAAGACGAACTTTCTTCTGAGAACATTGACAAAGAAATGGAAGAGTTGAGAAAGAAAATTGACTCAGAAAACTAAACGGGAGAAAAATGAAAGAAGAAAACATTGATGTGCTTTCAGACACATTCGAACTTTACATGAAAAAGGGTAAAGAGGCAAAGGACAAGGGAAATGTTGCCCTTGCCAAGCGTAATTTTTTGCTTGCCGGCGAGACCATGATGAAAATGGCAAAGATAAGCCAGGGAAAACTTAAAGAAGTTAGAATGGAGCGCGCAAGAAGGCTTGTTGAAATTTCTGACAACCTCCAAAAGCACCCAATTTCCAGCGGTGGCAAAAAGAATGAAAAAACTGATGCAGACGAGGATGACGACCTTAAAAAGTGGCAGGCTGCGGAAATTCCAAACATCAGCTTTGATGATGTTGCCGGGCTTGAAGATGTTAAAAAAGCCATCACTTTGAAGATGATAAATCCCGTGAAATATCCCGACAAATATAAGTTATACAACAAAAAGACGGGCGGCGGCGTTTTGCTTTATGGCCCACCCGGCACAGGGAAAACGATGATAGCAAAGGCCATTGCAAACGAGGTTAAAGCCAAGTTTTATGCCGTTAAAGGCTCGGACATTGTCAGCAAGTGGGTTGGCGACAGCGAAAAGAACATAAACTCGCTTTTTGCTGAGGCTAACAAACAGGAGCGCGCCATAATTTTTATTGACGAAATGGACAGTTTGATTGGCAAGCGCGGCGTGGACACTCACAACGACAAGCGCGTCAACGAGTTTTTGCAACAAATTGACGGCTTTTCTGGGAAAAATCCAAACCTCTTGCTTTTGGGCGCAACAAACAGGCCTTGGGATATTGATAGCGCCGCAATGCGTTCGGGAAGATTTTCTCAAAAAATATATTTGCCACTTCCTGACGCGGCGGCAAGAAAATTTATGCTTGAAAAAAACATGAAAAACGTGCCTGTTGAAAAGGATTTTAACATAGACAAAATTGTTGAAAAAACAGAGGGCTACAGCGGGGCGGACATTGAAGAACTTTGTGACCGCGCCAAAGACGAGCCGCTTTTGGAGGCAATCAAAACCGATAAAGTTGTGCTTGTGTCAAACAAAAATTTTGATAGCGTGCTTGAAACTTTTCCGCCAAGCGTAACGGAAAAGGAAGTAAAGCAGTTTGAGGCCTATAACGAGGAACTTGGGCTTGTAAAAAAGAAAAAGTAGGAAATTTATGAGAGAGCGTGTTTGTAAAAATTGTGGAGGAAGGTCATATAAAGTGGTTGGGCAGAACATGGTCAAATGCCGTTTCTGTGGCACTTTGTATGTTGACGAACACGCATCAAAAGAGGAAGAAGTTTTGGTCATTGGCGCAAACGAAATTGCCCGCGCGCTGAGATTTGATGATGCAGTTGACGAATTTAACAAAATCCTCACACTTTTTCCACTTTCTTTTGAGGGGCATTTTGGACGTGCGCTTGCAAGAAACAAAATTGTGCTTTACACAAACAAAAGAGGCACGGGCAGAAGCCCTCGCTTTTTTGACAAGGTGACAAACCTTTTTGATGACCCCGACTTTAAAAGGGCGGTGGAACTTGCGCCTGAGGAGACGGCAAAAACTTACAACGACCTTGCAAAAAAAGTTGAAAAATACAAAAGACAATATGAAGAATTTGACCAATCTTTTGACATTTTGGTTGCGCCAACTTCTTATGATAAAAATAATCCAAGCCCAGCAATAACGGGGCTTGTAGAAAAACTGAGGCAGGACAAAAGCGTTTATCTTTTGCCAGAGAATGGCGAAAAAGAGCCTCGGCTTTTCCGCGCGCTTGAAACAAGCAAGGCGCTGGTGTTGATAAACGAGAAAAACGCTGATTTTGGAGAAGTTAAAAGTGTTTTTGACAGATATTTTTATTTTATAACCCAAAAGAAAAAGGCCAAAAGCAGCCTTATTATTGCAGTTGATGAAAATAGAGTGCAGAAAAAAGATTTGCCAAAAGAATATTTAAACTTCAACCTTGCCTCTGTTGGCGACATGGACGAACTTGCCCAAACCGTTTTGGATGAGGCGGAGCGCACGGCAAAAGAGGTGGCAAAAATTGACACCGTCACGCTTTCAACTGACGAGCCTGTCAAGAAAAAGCAAGTTGAAATTCAAACAATAAATCCTGTTGACCTTGGCCACTATGAGGTTGAAAATATGCCTCTCAGCGCGGCGAACATGGTGGATTGGATTTTTCTGCTTTTAAAAAATGGCGACTTTGAAACGGCGGACGCGCTGATTAAGAAAGAACTTGAAAAGGACGAAAACAACGCCAATCTTCTTTTTGCCAAACTTATGTCCTCGCGAAAAATTAAGACAGAGGAAGAGTTTTTTGCCAGCATTTCAAACTTCCAAGATTTAGAACAAATTGAGAAGATTTTGAAGTTTGCGCCAAAGGATTTTGCCGAAAATTTTGTTGACAGTTTGGAGGGGCTTATTGAAAAACTTGGCGAAAAGGAATATTATCAAAAATATTTGCTTTTCCTTGCCGGCTTCAACACTCCAAACAGGCAAAATTTTATTGAGGCGGCAGAAAATCTTGCCGTCGAGACCATGGACGAACAACTTATTGAAGATGTTCAAAAGTGTTTCGACCCAAACGACACAGACAAGTTTGTTTCTTTTTATTATGCACTTGCGCAAAAGAGTGGCGACCAAAAATATTATGACCAAATTTTGAGCCTGGACCAAGGTCACGAGCAGAGCAACATGACCAGATTTTTGCAACATTTTGGCACGCCGGAGCAAATTTTGAGTTACAGAAACAAGGATGAAATTGAGGAAGTTTTCAAGTATTTAAGCGAAAGTTCGCGCGCAAACTTTGTTATGCAGGTGACCGACCTTGTTTTGCCAATTGCCTACAAAGATTTGGAGGCGGCGGAGGGGCAACTTGATTTTTATCTTTCCTACATAATAAACACGGCCGATCTTTGCGCTTGCCTACAAAAAATTGCCACCACTTTTGCGGAGATGAGATTTTTTAAGCAGGCGGAAAAATACATAACAATTGCCATTTCAAAAGACAATCAAAACGCCGAATTTTATTGGACTTTAATTAAGGTTAAGGCGCATTGTGTCTCTGACGGCGAAGTTGTCACCTCGTCGGTGAAATTTTCGGATTTTCCAGAATGGGAAAGTTTGATAAGCGTTTCAAACGAGCAGCAGCGCGAAAAAGTTGCGGCCTTTATCAGCAAAAACAACCTCTATCAAGGCGAAAGAACAAAGTTCTTGCCCGACCTTCTGGATGAAAAAACTTTGAAAGAGAAATTGAATGATTTTCTTATCAGAAATCAAAAAATTTTGCTTGAAATTGACGGTGCTCCCGAGGCTCAGCGACGGGCGCAATATTTTAAAGTTCAACTAAAACCTCTTGAGGAGGCGCTAAATCAAATTGGGCAAAGCGAAAATTATCAGGAGTTTTATGACCTTTCGCAAAAGATTGAAAAGCGCCTAAACCTGCTTGACCTAACGCTTGAATCTTCAATAAGCGTTTTGGATGTTTCGGCGCGAGACGAGGGCTTGAAGAAAATTTATGACCAGCAGGAAAAACAAGAGAAACAACATGAAAAACAACTTAAAAGAATTAAAGAAGACAAATTTTTAAAGCGCTATTTGTGCGGATTTTTGGAATTTTTCCCAATTTGCTTTTTGACGCTGCTTTTGGCGCTGACTGTTTTCTTTCCCAAAGAAGTTTTTGCGCTTTTCTCGCAGGACTTTTTGATAATTTCAGTGATTTGCACGTCCGTGATTGCCGTTGCAAACATAATTTTCTATTATATAAAAAGGAAAAAACTTGACAAAAAGTGGAAGATTGTAAATATTGTTTTGTTTGCCCTTGGAATTGTGAACCTGATTTTGTTTATAGTCGGCTTTTACATTTTTCCAAACCCAATTGTGGTGACAAACGCAAGCGAACTTAAAACTTATCTTCAAAACGCAAGTTATGGCAAAATTGAACTTGCAAATGATGTTGACATGAACGGCATCACATGGCGCGAGGCAAATTTTTCTGGCACGCTTGACGGAAAAAATCACAAACTGAAAAACGTCTCCATCTCGGGTGGACTTCTTGCACACAACAGCGGAACAGTCAAAGATTTGGAGATTGAACTTAATCAAACGCTTAAAAACGCCGCTCTTTTTGGCGCGCTGGCAAAGGTGAATAGCGGAAAACTTGAAAATTGCACGCTCTTCGGCACGCTTAGCATAGAATCAAATGCCGACGCCGTGATTGGCGGACTTGTTGGGCAGGACAGGGGCGGCGAAATTTTAAATTGCAAGTCAAATTTAACTATCACAATCACCATTTCAAATTGCAAACTTGCTTTTGGCGAAATTGTCGGGCAGGTCAGCGGCGCAACAAAAATTTGTCAGTCTTCAAGCGAGGGGGCGGTGACTCTGACGTCTTCCGAGGCGGAATTCAACCTTGGCGGCTTTGTTGGAAAACTTGACAATGTGAGCGGCCACTCCATCAGCCAAAACTATTCCAATCTCATAATAAACCTTACAGGAAGCGGCAACGCTGCAAACGTGGG
>CANQRC010000003.1 GCA_947626155.1 uncultured Clostridia bacterium
CCGGGCACTTTTGATGGAAACATAGATGGAAACGGACACACAATAACCTACCATTCAAACAATGTTGTGGACCTTAAAGATACAATTGTTGTTTCAAGAGAAGATACACTTTTTCACCTTTCAACAGAGAACGACAGCACATTTTCAAAAGGTAGCGCTTTGTTTGAAACCTTGTCAAGTGCCAGCACAATCTCTTCATTAAAACTTAAAGTTTCATTCAAAGTGAAAGGGGATAACAACTATCAAAATTGGTTTAGAACAAACTTGCTTCTTGCTGGGCTTGCCATTGAAAACAGAGGACACATTGACGGAGTTGAACTGGTTGAGTTGTCCACTGGCTTCTATGCGCAAGGCCACCAAAGCCAAACAGTTATAACTGCCTATGGTGGAATTGTTGGAAGAAATTATGGCGAATCTGCCGAAATTAAAAATTGCAAAATATCTGCACCAATTCAGTTCTTTGATTTGGGCTACAAAATGGCAATTTTCTACGGCGGAGTTGCTGCGTTTAATTATTCAAAGATAAGCACCTGCGACGCCAATAACAAAATCACACTTTCCTTTACAAGTCCTGACAGCAGCATTGCTCAAATTGGGGGCATTGCTTGCTCTAGCACAAGCGCTTCAACCTCAGTTATTGATAAATGCACCTCTTCATTTAATGTCAATATATCCTGCAGCGCCGGGCTGTGCAAGGGAAATATTGCCGGCGTTGTTGTGTGCGGAAGAGGAAAAGTTGAAGTGGACGAGACAAAAATAACAGCCACAATGAGCCCAGACACTTTTGATGGCGTTAAATTTAGCAAAGTTAACTGTTACAACGGCGGAAGAGGTTAATTTGGAATAGATAACAATAAAAAAGAGTATAAATAGAATGTGAAAAAATATGTTTATGCTCTTTTTTTATGCCTTGTTTGCTGCGTCTTTTGCCTTTCGGGATGCGGTCAGGCAAGCGTGCCAGGTGAGATTTTTGAGAAAAACGCTTTTAGAATTTTGAGGCAAGTTGACGGGGAGGGGAAGATAACGCTCTCATACATTTTCCCCGTGAATAGTGAGAAACTTGAAAAGTTAGATTTTGACGAGACGGATGTTAAAATTTACAAATTTTATCTCTCAAACTTTGTCTCTACTTTGGCGGAGAAATATAAAGAAAATGCAAATGACGGCACAAAAATTTCAAGATGCGTCTACTACACCGATGTTGACGGCGTGGGCTTTTCTATTGAGTTTGCCTCTTTGCAGGCACAAAAGGATTTTTTCAAAGTTGACGAGAATGAGCAGACCGATTTAAACACAAAAACTTCAGGATTTTTCATTAAAAAAGTGAAAATAAACACCGCTTTTCCAATTTCCAGCAAACAGTCCGCAGAGAACATCAAGGATGTATGCAAATTGGCAATTCAAACTTGGACAGGGCAAAATCAGATTGAAAAAGAAAAGAGCGCCGCTTTTGCAGCCATTCTTGACGAGAGCCTTTTCATTTATGACACGGCTTCCGCAAACAACACCCTAAAATCCGAGGTTATGTATGAGGGAAAGGGGCTGAAACACAATGTTTTTATCAAGTCCCAAGACCAGATGGGTGACAACTGCGAAATTGAATATTTTGTCACCTATCCAAACACGCCAATTTGGTATTTGGCGGCACTTTTGCTTGTTCCAATTGGTATGGCGGCGGCGTATTTTTATCTTAAAAACAAAAAATTGAAGAAAAATTAACAAATTTTGGCGGCTAAATAGCCCATTTTTGCCCAAAAGTCTTGTGTTTTTTCTTTTTTAGTGCTATACTATATAAGTTGTAAAAAAGGAAGAATTATGAAAAACGAAAACATAAGAAATGTGGCAATCATTGCCCACGTAGACCACGGCAAGACTTCTCTTGTTAACGAAATGCTTAAACAAGGAAATGTTTTTAGAGAAAATCAGGTTGTTGAAGATAGAGTTATGGACAGCAACGCGCTTGAAAGAGAAAGAGGAATCACCATTCTCTCAAAAAACACTTCTTGCTTTTATAATGGCATAAAAATCAACGTTGTTGACACCCCAGGCCACGCCGACTTTGGCGGAGAGGTTGAAAGGGTGCTGAAAATGGTTGACGGTGTTTTGCTTGTTGTTGACGCCTTCGAGGGCCCTATGCCACAAACAAGATTTGTGCTTGAAAAGGCGCTTGCGCTTAAACTTAAAGTTGTTGTGGTGATAAACAAAATTGACCGCCCAGACGCAAGAATAAAAGAGGTGATTGACGAGGTTTTGGAACTGTTTTTGGAGCTTGACGCCGATGACGACCAACTTAACTCTCCATTTGTTTTTGCCTCTGCAAGAATGGGCGTCGCATCCACTGACCCCGACCAAAAAGGCACAGACATGAAGCCTCTTTTTGAGACACTTATCAAACACATTCCTGCTCCAGAGGGCGAGGCGGACAAGCCATTAAAACTTTTGATTTCCTCCGCCGAACACAACGATTATGTTGGAAAACTTGCCGTTGGAAAGGTTGAAAGAGGAAGCATTAAAGTTGGGCAAAATGTTGTTGTTTGCAACTATCACGACCCTGCAAAAAAAGTCAGGTCAAAAATTGTCAGCCTGTTTGTTTATGAGGGCTTGAAGCGTGTGCCTGTGGAAAGCGCAACTGTGGGCGAAATTGTCTGTGTTGCCGGGCTTGAAGATGTTACAATTGGCGACACAATCTGCGAGGAAGAGGCAATTGAGCCTATTGAATTTGTGAAAATTGCCGAGCCAAGCGTTGAGATGACCTTCATGGTCAACGACAGCCCATTCGCGGGAAAAGAGGGCAAGTTTGTCACGTCCCGTCACCTTCGCGATAGGCTTTACAAAGAGGCGGTCAAAGATTTGTCACTTCGCGTCACTGACGGCGACACTGCGGAAAAGTTTAAAGTTTGCGGAAGGGGCGAAATGCACCTTTCAATCCTTATTGAAAACATGAGAAGAGACGGCTACGAATTTCAGGTCAGCCAGCCAAAAGTTTTGATTAAAGAAATTGATGGCGTTAAGTGTGAGCCAATTGACAGGCTTTTCTTGGATGTCCCTGAGGACTGCGTGGGCGTGGTCATGAACAAAATGGGCGTGAGAAAAGGCGAACTTCAAGGCATGACGCCTCATGGAAGCCGCATGAGAATGGAATTTTTAATTCCTTCAAGAGGACTTTTTGGCTTCAAGTCAGAATTTCTCACCGACACAAGGGGCGAGGGGATAATCAACTCTATCTTTTACGACTATGAACCTTACAAGGGCGAAATCAACCGCCGCGAATTTGGCGCACTGATTGCTCACGAGACGGGAAAGGCAATTGTCTATGGCCTTTACAACGCTCAGGAGCGCGGCGAACTCTTCATTGGCGCGGGCGTGGACGTCTATGGCGGAATGGTTGTGGGCGCGAACCCAAAAGGCGGAGATATTGTTGTGAATGTCTGCAAGACAAAACACCTTTCAAACTGCCGTGCGTCTGGCTCTGACGACGCTTTGAGGCTGACCCCTCCAAGGCTTATGAGTTTGGAAGATTGCATAGAATTTTTGGGCGACGACGAATATTTGGAAGTCACGCCAAAAAATATTAGAATAAGAAAAATTATTCTCGACCACAATATGCGTTTGCGTGAGCGCGGAAAGATGCTTAGGGGCGAAATTTAACAAATGAGATAAAATAGCGTAAAAAATTGACTTTTATGCTATTTTTTGTTATAATAAAAGCATGAAAAGGTGGAATGTAAAATATAAGTTTGACACAATTCCAACAATCAAGGGCAACGACTATGAAATTGGCTTCGCCCTTGGTGAACTTTTTCGTGGCGAATATAAAAAACTGAAAAAATTTGAAAAACAACTCAGGGACCCAAGGGTGGAGGAATATATTTCTTGGCTTTTGCCAACCTTGCGAAGAAATTGCCGCCCAGCCTATGACGAAATGTGCGGAAGGGCAGACGGGGCAAAGATTGACATCAAAATTGTTGCTCTCAGCCTCTGCCAAACAGAATTAAGAGGAATAATTTCTGAGGATTGCACAACAATCATGGTTTCCGCTCCAAAAAACAGCCTGCTGGCGCATAATGAAGACGGCGCTTATGAAAAATACAACATGAGAGTTGTTAAAATTGAAAGACAAAAAAGTTGCGCCCATTATGAAATTGCCTGCGCGCGCTTTCTTTCCACTTCCACATTTTTTGTTTCAAAAAATTTGGTTTATTCAATGAATTCTCTTGCAACAAACAAAGTTGACATAAAAAGTATGCCAACATACTGTTTTAGAAAACTGCTTGCGTGCTGCAAAACCTTTGAAGAACTTTTGGAAGTTGTAAAAAACACGCCAATAACAACCGCGGTTGGAATAAATGTGTGCGACGTCAAGAGCAAAAAGTTTTATTACATAGAAAAAGTGCTTGACGGATTTGACATAAAGCCAATTGAGGGAATAAACCTGCACACAAATCACATTTTGGCAAAGAAATTTTTGAAGTTCAGGCCAGACCGCTTACGCAAGGTTTCCACTTCGCTTTCAAGGTACACCATTGCAAAAAGCATAATAGGTGACAAAACAGACATGGGCGTGGACGAGGCTTTTAAGACCTTAACCTATTACAATACTTGTGACTTCAATTCGGTTATGGTGAAGGGCAATACGGGCTGCCACAGCAAAACTTTTGGCACATATATTTTGGATTTAAACAACAAATTAAGTTGTTTGTATGTTCACAATAAGAAGAAAACAGTCTTCGACTTTGATTTGCCTAAATTTTAATTAAAATATAAATTGACAAAATTCAATTTTGTTGTTATACTTGTGATATGATTAACTCTGAAAAGCAACTTCTAAAAAAAAGGATTAAAAGATTGGGGCTCTTTCTTTTAGTTGTTTTTTTGCCGATGGTTGTCATTTCCACTCTTATGGCGCTTTATGTTAAAGAGGAGTGGCTAAACATTTTTGTGTGCGTTTTAATCCTTTTCATTTTGTTTGGAATTTATCTTTTTCTTTTAGAAAAATTGGACAAGAAAAAAGAAGCGCGCTTGAAGGGCAAGAAAGACCCTTTTTCGGACTGACGGAGGAAAAATATGGCAGATTACAGAATTTTACCAAATAGTTTGGAGACAGAGCAGACCATTCTTGGGTGCGTGCTTTTGGACGCCGACGCTCAGGTTCAAATTTTGTCAAAGTGCTCGGTGGACGATTTTTATTCCGAGGCCCACAGAAACATCTTTGACAGCATGACAAAAATTTACAATAAGTCAATTCCTGTTGACTTTGTTACGCTTTCAAACCAACTTGAAGTTGACAAAAAGTTGGAAGCGGTTGGCGGAATTGATTATTTGACCTTTTTGACAAACTTTGTGCCATCTGCCGCGAACTACAACCACTATTTGACAATTTTAAAAAACAACTCACTTAGAAGACACCTTATTTCTCAGGCGAATGAAATCATCACAAACACCTTTGATAGCGAATCCGCTGAGGACGCAATGCAGTTTGCCGAGAAGAAAATTTTTGACCTTTCGCAAAAAGAAACCTCTTCCGAACTTGAACTTATTGGAAAGCAGGGCGGCACGCTTACAAATGTTTTGAAAAAGATGTCTGAACTTGCCGAGAACAAGGGAAAATACAGGGGAATTCCAACCGGCTATAAAGATTTTGATGAAATCACAAGCGGGCTTCAAAACAGCGACCTGATTTTGCTTGCGGCAAGGCCGGGCGTGGGAAAAACCTCTTTTGCAATGAACATTGCGGTGAACAGCGCAATAAACGAGGGCAAAAAAGTGGCAATTTTCTCTTTGGAAATGTCAAGGGAACAACTTGTGCAAAGGTCGCTTTCGTCACTTGCGAAAGTCAACTTAAAACACGTCCTCTCTGGCGACATGGATGCTGACGAGTGGAAGCGCGTTTGGACGGCGGAGAAAAAACTTGCCGAGGCGTCAATTTTTGTTGACGACAGCTCACTCATCACGCCATTTTCAATTATAAGCAAGTGTCGAAAACTGAAAATGACCGAGGGGCTTGACCTTATTGTTATTGACTATCTTCAACTTATGACCATGGGCAAACAGAACCGCGAAAGCAGAACTCAAGAGGTCAGCGACCTTACAAGAACGCTTAAAATTGCGGCAAAAGAGTTGAATGTTCCTGTTGTGGTGTTGTCACAACTTTCGCGTGCAGTGGAAATGCGTGAAGACCACAGACCTGTGCTTTCAGACCTTAGAGAAAGCGGCTCAATAGAGCAGGATGCGGACATCGTGCTTTTCTTATACAACCCAGAAAAGTATTCAGACACCGCAGTTGAGGAAGAGCCTGGCACGGTTTATCTTCTCATCTCAAAGCACAGAAGTGGAAGCACGGGCGAAGTTAAGTTGAAGTGGGTTGGCGAATATACAACATTCTTAAACTTTGGCGACAAAGTTAAGGTTGAAGAGCAGCAATAAATGGAGGAAAAATGAAAAAAGGAAAGTGGTTTATAATACTTGCAATCATTGTGGTTTTGGCAGTTGTGCTTACAATTGTGTTTATAAATTTGTTCACTCCAAAATACACAACCGAACTTGCAAATCAAATAACCTCAATGGCGCAGACGGGCTATTTGGATGAAAAAAACGCAAATTATTTGGAAATCAAGGCGTTTTTGGAGCAACAAAAAGACAACCCAGACATAAATGACGAGAAAGACAAGGAAAGAATGGAAAACTATTTGAATTCTTACAATGCATTTGTGGTGATGGCAGAATTCTACAGCCGAGAGATGCTTTTCACAAGGCACACAAGTGTGTATGAAAGCAATAAGGATTCCATTATAAAATCATTGAGCAGCGCAAACAAGTCTGCCGCAGAACTTGCCACTTACTTTAGCAAGAATAAGGATGAGCATCAGCAATATAGGGCGGAGGCTTGGAACACGAAAAAAGCGCAACTCAAATCTTGGTTCGACAACACTTGCAACGCCTTTGTAAGGCTTTCAAGCATTTACACTTCGTGCGTAACATCGGCAATGATGAACAACGAGATGTCCAGGGCGGTTTTCAAAGTTACAAACTATTGGCTAGCACAAACAAAGGCAGAAATTGAAACAGACGAAAGGTCATCCACAATCTCAGGCGTGTTTTTGAAAAATATTGCCAACGCATATTACACAAAAGAAAACGCTTGGCGAATTTATAATGTGGAGTATGACCAGGCCGCTCTTGCCACAGCAAAGGAAATAAACGAGGCCGAGGATTTGTCAACTATCAAGACGAAACTTCAAAACTTTACGCAAGGGAATGTTTATTCGGCGAGTGCTGGCGTGTCTGTGGAGGTGATGGCATGAAAAAGAAGAGTATTTTGCTTTGTTTAGTTTTGTGTCTTGCGACGGTGTTTGGTGTTTTGGGGTTGACCGGATGTGGCGAAACATCCATTGTGGCCGTGCAGGCGTCGTTTAAAAACTTAGAGAAGAGATATGAAGACTTTAAAGACGTTTTTGTCACAGAAAAACATGAGGGGGTTGTTGACGGAGGGCTTCAATATGGCTTGACTGTAAAACTTGGAGAAAACATATTGGCTCAAGAGGAAGACGGATACGCGGTTTTGTCAAGCACCTATAAAGAAATCTTGGAGATTTCCAACGACTATGTTTTGTCAAACAAAGAATATTTTGACGGTCTTACCGACAAACAACTTTCTAAAAATTCACAGAACGCCTTAAAAAATGTGAATGATGCGCTTGGCTCTTATATCTCAGAAATTCCAACCTTTGTTTCAAAAATGAAAGATTTTGATAAAAAACTTGGAATTCTTGAAGATGAAAACGGAACAATATTGCCTGAGAACAAGGAAAGCGAGAGGCTTTTGCTGTTGACTTTTAAGAAAGAATATGGAATTCTTGTTTCCAAAAACATAAATTTGGCATCTGCAATTGCAAACTTTGTTGAAAGCACCGGAGTCTTCAATGTTATAAAAGAAAATGCGCCAGGAAAGAACAATTTTATCACGCTTAAAAATTATATTAGAATAAAACTTCTTCCTATTTTCAGCGTGTATCGCCTGGACAGAATTGAAAATGTATATAATTTTTCTTCAACCATGGCCGACCAAGGAGATGCCTACGAAAAAGTTAATAATCAACTTAAAAAACTTGATGATTTGTTTGGAACGTTTAAAGCCAAACTTTTAAATTCTAAAGTTAAAGATATAGGTGAAGATGTTGAAGCCAACACAAAGCTTTTCAATCAAATTTTTGAAAAAGCAAACAAATTTTTCACAGCAGAGGCAAATTATCTTTCTGCTTTGCACGACATAGATTTTCACGCGCTTTCCGAAATGGATTACAGCACCGAAAAATACAGCGCTAAAAATGGCAAGTTTAAAAGAGAAATGGAAATAATTGACATTTTTCTTGGAAGCAATGAAGCGCAAAATAGCGGAATGCTTATGAGTTTTACCAGCTCAGTTTGCGCGGACTTTGGAATAAATTAAAAGAGGAATTATGAATAACAAAGATTTAGCAGAACTTCTTTTCCCGGGCGGAATGACGACGGAAGAGATTGAAAAAAAATATCCTAAAAGAGGACTGAAAAGTGGCGCTGAGGTCACTCGTTTTGCACCAAGCCCAACCGGCTTTATGCACCTGGGAGGGTTTTATCAGGCGCTTATTGATTACAACATTGCAAAGCGCAGTGGCGGCGTCTTTTATCTTCGAATTGAGGACACCGACCAAAAAAGAGAGATTTCTGGCGCAAGCGAAGTTATAATGGATGTTTTGACGGGATATGATTTTATGCCTGACGAATATCAACTTAAAGGCGGCGTGACAATTGGAAATTATGGGCCTTATTATCAGTCTGAAAGAAAGGAAATTTACCGCGCTTACGCAAAAAAACTTGTCTCTGAGGGCAAGGCTTTTCCATGTTTTTGCAAGAAAACTGAAGGGCTTGAAGATGTAAAAAAGATGAGGGAAAAGAAATTTGCCGTTGGGCTTTTAGAGGAAAAAGACCCTTGCCGAAACCTCACTTTTGAGCAAATTCAAGAGAATATCAAAGCGGGCAAAAAGTTTGCAATAAGATTAAAATCAAACGGCGACGGAAAGGAAAAAATCAAATTCACTGACTGCATCAGGGGCGAAATTGAAATTTTGGCAAACAGCAAGGATGCAATTTTGCTGAAAAATGACGGCTTGCCAACTTATCACTTTGCCCACGCCATAGACGACACGCTCATGGGCACAACCACTGTTGTCAGGGGAGAAGAGTGGCTGCCATCTTATCCGCTTCATCATGAGATTTTTGATGCTTTGGGCTTTAAGAGACCAAAATATATTCATTCGCCAGTCATTTACAAACTGAACGAAAAAGGAAACAAGAGAAAACTTTCCAAGCGCAAAGACCCAGAGGCGGATATGCGTTTCTATGACCAAGAGGGCTATCCAAAGCAGGCGGTTGTGGAATATTTGATAAATCTCATAAATTCCAACTTTGAAATTTGGAGAAAGAACAATCCAAATGCCGACTACCGCGAATTTCCTTTTGACGGCTTTAAAAACACGGCAAACACTCCACTTTTTGACCTTGTAAAACTCAACGACATTGCAAAAGACGTCATTTCAAAACTGACGGCAGAGCAGTGTTATGAATATTTGCTTTACTGGGCAAAGGAAAATTGTCAAGAAAAAGTTGAATTTTTAACAAAAAATCGCGAATATGTCACAAAAATTTTGAATATTGACCGCGAAAAGCCAAAACCAAGAAAAGATTTGTATAAGTGGAGTATGTTCTTCGACCTGTTTGACTATATGTTTGGCGAGCCAAAAACTTATGAGGAAGTTGACAGCAAGGATGACTTTGAAATGGTTCTTAGGGCATATCAACACTACCTTGACCTGTCTACAAAAGATGTTTGGTTTGCCAAGGTGAAAGAAATGGCTGCGCAACTTGGCTACGCGACCGACAACAGCGAATACAAGAAAAATCCAAATGCTTTTAAGGGCAATGTTGCAAAAGTTTGTGAATACATTAGAATTGCCATAACGGGCAGAAAAAATTCTCCAGATTTGTTTGAGATTATGACGCTGCTTGGCGAAGAAAAAGTTAAGGAAATTCTTAAAAAGTTTACAAAATAATCAAAAAAACGCAAAAAAATCAAAAAAAACAGTGATTTTTAACAAAAATTTGAGGTTTTTATGAAAAAAGATGTCATTTTGACGGGAGATAGGCCAACGGGAAACTTGCATATTGGACACTACGTTGGCTCAATTTCAAACCGCTTGAAACTTCAAGAGAAGGGTGACTTTGAGAAGTTTTACATCATGATAGCAGACACTCAGGCGCTGACGGACAACAGTGATAATGTTGACAAAGTGAAAAATAACATTATTCAAGTGGCGCTTGACTATCTTTCTGCGGGTATTGACCCCAAAAAAGTGAACATTTTCATACAATCTCAAGTGCCAGAACTTGCGGAAATTACAATGTATTTTATGAATTTGGTCACCGTTTCAAGGCTGACGCGAAACCCAACTGTTAAGGAAGAGACCAAACAAAGGGGTTTTTCTTCCTCCATGCCTGTGGGGTTTATGTGTTATCCAATCAGTCAGGCGGCGGACATCTTGGCGTTTGGCACAACTTGCGTGCCTGTGGGCGAAGACCAACTTCCAATGATTGAACAGACAAGAGAAATTGCAAAATCTTTCAACAGCTCCTACGGCGAAACTTTCATTTTGCCAAAAGCGTTTTTGCCAGACAGCAAAGTGTGCCAAAGGCTTGTGGGAACTGACGGCGACTTAAAAATGAGCAAGTCTGCAGGAAACTGCATCTATCTTAAAGATGAACCGGATGTGATAAAAAGCAAAATTATGAGCGCTTACACCGACCCAAATCACATCAAAATTTCTGACCCGGGAAAAGTTGAGGGTAATGTCGTGTTTTCTTATCTTGATGCGTTTTGCACTGACGAAAGTTTTAAAGAATTTTTGCCTGAATACAAAAATTTGGAAGAACTCAAAAGCCACTACCGAAAGGGCGGCCTTGGGGATGTTAAAATTAAGTTGTTTTTAAATAATATTCTTCAAAAACTGCTTGAGCCAATGAGAAAAAGAAGAAAAGAATATGAAAAAGACCTTGACCAAATTTATAAAATGCTTTTTGAAAATGGCGTCAAGGCAAGAGAAGTTGCTGCTCAAACACTTGAAAAAATGAAGTCTGCAATGGGAATTGATTATAATAAATTTTTAAAAAAATAACGCAAAAATTCAAAAAATGCGTTATTTTTTAATTTTTTTGCAATTTTTTGCCCATTTTTTTTGCATTTTTTTATTTTTCTAAATTTTTTGTCTATTTATTTTAATTTTAAAAAATCTTGAAAATAATTTTTGGTTTGTTTTTTAGGCGTCAAGCGTGTTTTTTTTGATTTTGTGTATATATTAAATAATAAACTCAAAATTTGTGTTTTTGCTTGCTTTTTGAAGACTCAATTTTGTATAATTAAAATATAAATTTGGGTCGATCTTGCCTGCCAATTTCGAGGGGTGCAATGAAAAAAAATTTCTTTTTTCTTTTGATTATGATTTTCAGCATTTGCGGAGCGCTTAGTTATTTTGAAACGCCTGCGCAACTCTCTTATGCTGTCAGCACAAATGTCAGCACTTGGGATCTTAACGGTAAAGATTCCTATGAAGATTTGGGAGGAAGTGATTTTCAGGGGGTGACTGAATCGGAATATTTTGCCACAAGCAATGCGGCTTACATAAATTCGGCTAGGGGCTTTGCTTACTTTGCTTATCTTGTAAACAACAATAAAGACACAATGAGCACGAAAACCGTTTACCTGAATGTGGATGTTGATTTGGGAGATTATGAGTGGAAACCTATCTTCAACTTCCAGGGCGATTTTAACGGGCAAGGGCATTATGTTTACAATTTGAAAATAACAAAAGTTACACAATCCAGCGGACAATATTATGCGGGCTTATTTGGAAGTTATTCGGCCAGCAGTAAAAAGAGCATTTCAAATCTGCATTTAAGAAATGCTGATATAAACATCCAAAATGGGGTTTCCGGCACTGCTTATGTCGGCGGCATTTTGGGAGGCCTTGGTGTGAACGCATTAAGTTCTTCAAACTCGGCTTCCGTTTCAAACTGCTCAGTAAAAGGAAACATTTCGGTAAAATCTTCAAGCGGCAGCGTTGATGTCGGGGGTGTTATAGGTGGCGTTTGGAATAATGACGGCGTCAGCAAAATTATGTCTTCCGGCAAGATAACTGTTGATGCGGCAAACATAAATGTTGGCGGTCTTGTGGGCAGTTTTGTTAGCGGTGCGCTTAAAAACAGTTACTCTGAAGCGGACATAACTCTTAACTCCTCAAATGAAACTTCTGTGAAAAATGTCGGCGGTCTTGTGGGCTATTTAAAAGATAGTGCCTCCAATTCTTCCTCTTGGTACACAAGGGTTGCAAATGTTTCGGATTCATATTTTAAGGGCGTGGTCAATACTCCTCAGTCCTATGTAAGGGTTGGTGGAATTGTTGGCAGAATGGATGTTTTGGGCGCCGAGGAGAACAACACAATCTCAAATGTGTTTAATGTGGGGCAAATTACCGCCGGCAATGTCTCAACCAACGCGTCCAAAGCCGGTCTTGTTGGCTGGGCAACTTGGCAAACTGGAAAGACGGGCTCGGGACTGCTTAAAAATTCGTTCGCAAAAGATTTTTCAACGGAGCAACTTTTTAAAACAAATTCTTCTTCATCTGGCTCGCAAAGTTTCTCTGGCAAAGGGCTTGTTGGCAGCGAACTTGCAAATTTGGACGAGTTTTCAAAGACAAAAGGCTTTTATGAGAACGAAAAGTTTTGGGAAACAGAAAATGCTTGGGACTTTGAGAATACTTGGGAAATCCAAAGTGGGCTGAACGAAGGTCTGCCATACCTTCGCGGAGTTTATCAAATGGGCGCAGCCAACAATGACCAAGACTTGTCACAACAGGCTCAGTTGAGGGGCGCAGGAACGGCGCAAAACCCATATCTTATTGAAACGGCTGGAGATTTTGCTTATCTTACAAGCACATCTACAATTTGGAACGGCAATTATTTTTCGCTTCAAAACAACATTGATATGAGCAATAAAACTTGGGTGCCAATTGGAAATGAAAACAACCCATTTTCTGGCGTTTTTGACGGAAATGGCTTCACAATAAGCAATTTGACAAGTTCTTATTTAAATGCTTTTTCAAGCATAGGCTTGTTTGGACAAACGCAAAATGCAGTTATCAAAAATTTGACCATTGAAAACTGTGATTTTTACTCAACGGCAAGCGCAAAAATTGGGGCCTTTGTTGGAACTGCAGGCAGCGAAACTTATTTGATAAATGTAAAAAATTCCACTTCTTATAACGCTGTTGGCGACGGAAACGTCACAAAAATCAAGGGAAAGTTGAATGCAGAGGGAAGAGAAAACTTTGACGGCTACGACATTACAATAGACCCTAACGGCGGAACATTTTATAGCCCTAACAAACAGGCTTATAGAGGCGAATATCACATCATTTTGAGAGAAGACGGCTCGGTGCTTTCGCAAGAAATAGATACAACTTTTGGACGAAGCATTCCTGACATTTCCACTCAATATGGAAAGGCCGACACAATTATAAGAAGAGGCTACAAGAGGCTTGGTTTTTCTGCATCAAAAGAGGACAATGTTGTATCTGACGCCGGCGCAGAAGTGTTGACTGATGCTGAGCAAATATTGGCTGCTGCAAAAGAAAATTTGCAACTTTACACAGTTTGGCTTTCTGGTGCTGACGGCGCGCTGCTGACGCAAGAGTTGTATGTTGTTTACAACCAATATGAAGTGGCAAACTTTGATGCGGAATTAAACTCAGGTGCATCATACTTAACCAGCAAATTTTATAGCCAAAACAGAGAGTTCAATTTAGACGGCTTTGGCGCAACCTATGGGCATGGTGAGACAATAGATGGAATAAATGAAGATAACGTCTATGCCAAATTCCAACTTATTTATGACGCCCAAACTGAGGAATATGAAAATGTTTTGTGGGGCGAGCCAGAGTATTCTGACGGCACAGTAAAAAAACTTCGAGACGGATTTGTTGTTGCTGGTCTTCACACTGGCTTTGATGGAACTGATTTTGAGGACGATGTAATTAGTCCTTCTTTTGGCTTCATAAATGAGCAATTTAGCCCTGTTTTGTATGCAGAATGGAAGGGCCTGCCATCTTCCGGCGGAAGCGAAGGAAATTATTCTCAAAAACTGAAGATAACTTTCAAAAAATCTATTGACAGCACTCAAAAGTGGACAGGCTTTGACAACTTTACCTGGGAAGAAGTTTTTGGGATTAGTAAAGAGAAGAATGTTCACTTGGAGGGAATTTCAACAGATGAGCAGGTTCATACGTATTCTCAAAATTCTATAGGCTCTCAGACAGAAGATTTGGTGGTTGAGTTTACATTTGGCACAAATTACAGCGACAGGGCCAACAACTATCTTCATCTTTACACCGACAACATTCAAGCCGGCTTTAACATGGGCAGGGCAAGTTTGAAAAATAGCCCAGAAGACACAAATTTTGGAAAACTTAAAACCACTCTTGACGTGGACGACGAAACGGGACTGCATAATTTTGATATAAGCGGCACCAAGATTTACAACCTTGTTGGAGACAATGAACTTGAAATTTATATTGAAAGACAAGAAATCTTTTCTGATGTCACAATCAGCGACAATGTTCAATTTGCTTTGTCGCCATTTGTTGAGGTTGAGGGCGCGTCTTCCTATGAAATCTCAATAACAAAGGGAGAAGAAAGCAAGGCAATTTCCGCTGAGGAGCAAATTTTTGGCTATGATTTTAAAAACAATCAAGTTTTGCTTATGTCTAAGGACGGGGCAATTAAAGAGGAAAGTTTAACTGACGAGTTTAAACTTGACACGGCGGATGAGAAACTTTTGTTTACCGTGACCTATCATTTGAATGATGCAGATACTCAAAAATTCTACTATGTTTATAAATATGAACAAAAAGGCGATAATAACTGGCTAGCGCTGTATTCAGCTGACGAAGACGGAAACGAAAAATTGCTTATAATGGCCTTGAAAGATGTTGAGGCGACAAACAAAGAAATTCAAAGCCAACTTGTTACATTTTCAAATTCCAAACAAAATTTTGCCCTGATTTATAAGACGGAAGAGGGCTTTAGCGTAAGCACAAGAGAGCCAAACTTCTTGGAGGCGGTAAAGGTTGAGGGCAAAGAGGGGGATGCCGTTGTAAGAGGATATTTTGGATATAAAGACGTCAATGAGTTTGCTGGCAGAGGCATTGCACTTTTAACTTCATATAACTCAATTTTCCTAAACTATAATTTTGAGTATGATGGAAACAGAAATCAGGAGTTGTTTGACACTTTCAAACAAGCCAGCACGCTTGTTTCACAAGCAAATTATCAGACAACAACTGACGGCCCTACAAGTGAGCTTAGCATGGCGGCGAATGCTCAAAAATATTTCCGCCTTAACACAAGCGCAAAAGTAACCCTTGTTTCTGTTGAGCTTCAAAAGGATGCCCAAGGGCAAACGCCTGCGGCAGTTAATAATGAATACACAATTTCTGAGCCATTTTCATTTAATATTGACCTTGACGAGGGCAAAGAAAAACTTGTTGCTGGGCAATACACTGTGACTGTGCACTTTGAAGATGTTACATACAGCGTAAACTATGGCGCAAAATTTGTGTCGCACTCAAATATGAAAAACTTTGAAAGCCTTGTAGGAAAGGGCGAAAATTATACAACACTCTTGAAAGACTATGACGGAGATTATTTGACAGTAAGTGAAAATTTGCAAGATGCTCAAGAAAAGTCTTCAAAACTTGAAAACGCCGACGCAGAAGTTAAACTTCTTCAAAAAACGGACCTTCTTTATAACGACGAGATTTCGCTTAAACAAAACGAGGAAAATGTTGGCAAAATTGGCGTAAACTACTATGGCTTTTATTTGAGAACCAACACGGGCAGAGAACTCAACAAAAGAGTTGAGTATTCAAACACGTTGGGCGCTATTTATGACGGCGTTTCAAGAACAACAGGGGAAGATTCTGCTGTTGGAAAATATATTCTGAATGTCATTGTCATCTTTGAAGTTAGAGAGATGACGCTTGAAGTCAGCAACACTATTATTGTTGAGAATTTTGACAACACGGGTGTTGAAAGCCATGCAACCTTGAACAAAGACTTAAAAATAGAATTTTCATCTACGCCAAAAAAGTATGAATATAAAAACATTTCGGGCGATGGGCAAAGTACCACCTTAAACTTTGCATTTCCAATAAGTAGCCAAGGAAATGAAGTGGGCTATGATATTGTTGGAGTAAGAATCTTGCACGGCGGCGAAAAAGTTGACCTTGACGACGGACAATGGGAAAGTGAAAACAGCGGAACGCCTAATGCGTTTGAAAAAGATTTTAAAGAAACTTTTGACAAACTTCTAGAAAACCAAACTGAAACAACGCAAAATTATTCTTTCCAAATTGTTGTTAAGCAAAAAGTGGCAGAAATTATTTTGCATTCTGGCGCAGGGGAGACTTATAGGCAAGAAAATTCAAGGGCAGGAAAAGTTACAAATTCAAATGGCGAAGATGTTACAAACAACGCTTACACCACAACCGCTTACTTTGGCGGCTCAACAGTTTCTTTGACTGATGGAACGGTTATGATTGGCGAAAAAGCAGAGTTTATTAGAAATCTCTTTGTGACCAGATATGGCTACACTCCAAATGGCTGGAATATCCATTATGGCGGAGACGGAGAACTTGAAGATTTGTATATTGGCTACTCATTTACTTTCAACTTAAGCACCCAACAATATTCAACTTATGAAGATGGCAGTTACAAATTCCATATTTATATGTGCTGGGACGCTTTAGGCTTTAAAATTTCCTTTGACAGCAACGGCGGAGAGGAAAGAGTGGCGGACCTTAGCATTGATTTCGATGAAAAAATTGACTTTAACTCCCTTAAAACCGTTTCAAGAGCCGGCTATTCTTTCAAGGGATGGGCGCTTCAAAACAACTTGCTCTTTGAATATAGCGGCACGCAATTTTCGATTGCAAATGCCGTTATTTCTGGCGACAGTGTAATCATTTCGGACACAAAATACTTTGCAAAAGACGGCGACGAGTGGCTTTACGCTTACAGCGGAAATATTCAACTTTTGGCGCAATGGGAGGCAAACTCTTATAAGGTGACTGTTGATTTCAACAGAAAAAGCGCTGGCGGCGAGACCAAGACATTTGATATTATTTATGAAAAGCAAGACGAATTTAAAAAGATTCTCAGCGATGAAGAATTGCTAAATTTAACAAGAAGCAAATTTACTTTTGCTGGCATTTATTATATTTTAAATGACAATCTTGTGCAGCTTTTGGAAAGCAATTTGCTTGTCAATGGAGAAATGGGGGTTGACATTACATCTCACACGGCGGCAGGAACAAATGTTCTGACCTTGTATGTTGGCTGGACTTTCGACTATGAAAACGGCTACAGTTTGGAGTTGACAGACAAAGATTTTGAGCAGCAGGTCTATGACGGAAGCGCAAAAACAATTGACCTTTCCAAAAAATTTACCGCAGACAACATTGCATCAAAGTCTGGGTTCGTAATTCCTGGCAAGGACGGAAAATTTATTGGCGTTGAAGAGGACAACAATGTTTCTCTTTCCTTTGAAGTTGACGGACAGGCTCGCGACCAATTCACTGTTTCTCAAACAAACGCTGGGCAATATATATTCTACTTGACCTTAGTTTTGACTGATAATTCCAAAAATGTGAGCGGGCAAGACATTGTTGGACAGGTTGCCATTTCCTTTACTTTCACAATCACGCCTGCGTCTGTTGACGCTCAAACTGATGACGAGCAATATAGATTTGTGTTTGCCAAGATGATTATTGAGCCATATTATATTAAGTCTGAAATTGACGAATTAGAAAATTTTGAAGCAATTGTTTCTTATCTTTCAGAAAAAGAAAGCGCAAGAGCGGGCGATGCGGACACGCTTTTGACCACTGCAGAGCCACAAGATGCCTTTAACTATATTATATTTAAGCATTACAACTTGGGGATAACAACCGGGACGCAATATGTTGATTACAAAAATTGGACCTATCAAGATTATTTAGATTATAAAGAAGAAAACGGAGAAGAAGTTGAAAATGTCCGCAATTTGCTTACATATTTTGACTATTTTACATATGGCTCGCAAGAGAAAAACTTTGAGGCTTCTTTCTCTTCACAGGGGATATTCTCTCTTGGCGAACTCGCAACAAAAGACGAGCTTTCAATTACTTCCATCAAAATTTACACTGATGTTGCAAGTTTTATGCCAAATCTCAGTTACACTTTGCGCGTGTTTGTGGATGCAAAAGACAAACAGAAGCTAAACAACTTCTATCTTTCAACTGACGGCGAAGATTATTATTTTGACTTTGGAAATGCAACGCTGCTTAAAGAAGTGTTGGAGGTGAACAATCACTCGGATTATGACTTTGCATATTATATGATGACATCCTCAAGCAGAGTTGAGGCTGGATTTGATGCCGACATTGAAAATGAGCAATTGCAAGACAAAATTAAACTTGCAAAAGATGCGTTAAAGACAAAATATGGAAGAGATTTCTATTTGGTTGATGCCGAAAGATTGATATTTGCATCAGCAAATGTTTTCACGTCAACAACGGGCTCTGCGGAAAAAGATACAACATATACTTTCAAGCAAGAGGGGGATTTCCTTCATTTTGACAACGTATTAGCATATGCGCTGAAAGATATAGAGGTTGAGCCAAACTTGTTTGAATTTGAAAACGTTTCAAGCATATTTAACCTCACCATGAACGAAAGTTATGAGTTTAAAATTCTTGGCTTGCAGGATGTTTATCACATAGTGCTTCAAGCAAACTATTTCACCCAACAAGACGGCGAGTTTGTAACTAGTGTTCTAGACGCAACAACATTGCAAGAGTTGAAAGTCTCAACAGACTTCTTGAAAGACTTTTTGTATATTTCTGATGTGAGATACACCTCAAATGAAAGTGTGGGAATGTTAAGTTTGGATGACACAAAATCTTTAAGCGAAAGAAAGAGAGTTTACGCTGATGAAAGGGTGTTTATTGCGGATATCATGACTATGAACGGCTACCAAATTGACATTTATGTAAGCAGAGCGGTTACTCAAATCACATTTAACACAAAACAATTTATAAACAACAATGTTGGAATTTTTGCTTGGAAAAACTCCGACATGGTTTCAGAGTCAGAACTCAAAGCGCAGTGGACACTCCCAATCAGTTACACTTGGGAGGCAGAAACTGTTGCAGACCAAGAGTTCTCCGCTCAGACAATAAGCCTGTATGCCATCTACACCGACCTTATATATGTTAGTTATAACAACATTCCTGGCGAAGATGAAATTCCTGCTGAGCGCAGGTCTCACGCGCTAATCAAACTTGGCGTTTCAACTTACGACGATGTCTATAAGCCAGAAGTAAGCGGCTTTACACTTGACAGCCTTATTTACAGCGGGGATATCACATTTAAGGGCTTGTTTGCCAACGGCGGAGAAGGGATTTATCATCCAACATTCTATGACGCAAACAGCCCAGCCTCAATCTTTAAGTGCGTGGACATAACTTGCTATTGGACAATGGATGTTGATATTCTCTACGAGGCGTTTAATGGCGACAATTATGTCTACACAACAGATATTTATGACTTTACAGACACTTGGAATGTAAACACTTTGCTTCATATAAGAAATGAAAACAATGTTTTGTTTGATTATTCCTATAAATGGGTGAAAGTTTTGGACGGCGAGGAAAAAGTTATTTCTCAAACAGAAGAGTTCGCCTTGGAGGGAAAGGGAAGTTATGCAGAAAGTGGGAAATACAAACTTTACATCACTTCCAACTTAAAGGAGAAATATTCAAAATATGTTGCCGAAGACGGTGTAAGGGGCGGAAAAACAGATTACACATTCACATTGAATTTTGTTAGAAGAAAACTGACGTCAATTACGCCAAGCAACACCACAGCGGATTATAATGGAAGAGAGCAAATTTCTGATTGGAGCATAACCTTTACTTACACAAATTCAAGGGGGCGAGAGGCTAGCTACAGCTCAACATATTCGCCAGACTCGGCGTTCCTTATCAAATATGAAGACGCTGAAACGAAGAGCATGAAAGACGCAGGCGTTTACACTATAAGATACACAATCAGCAGCGACGACTATGATATTTCCGAATTGGACCAAGATTCCTATAATGTGTTTGATGAAAACGGGACTTACTATTATCAATTTGAATATACAATAAATGCAATTGTTGTTGAAATTGACACTTTTGAGGTTGAAAAAACCTTTAACACACTTGTTGGGCAGACCGTCTTCATACAAAATGTAACTGTTTCTCAAACAAATGAAACAATAGCCGTTGAGCTTACAAGAGACGAGAGCCACAAATCAGATGAGCATGTTGGGGAATATAGCCTTTATCTTGACGGAAGCGGCGAATACACCAAAAACTACATCTTGAAGAAGGGCGAAACAACTCTTGTGGACAAAGGTGAAATTTTGGACACAAAAACAGTTCTTGGCACGCTTAAAATCAAGCAGAGCGGCGGCTTAACCGTGACTTTTGAGGACCTTACAACCAGTACCTACACCACCTCATTCAAAAAAGAGGGCTTTAGTTTTGAAATAACCACGCAAGACGGAAAAATTGTTTTAAAAATTGTTTCAGGCGGCAACGCGGAGCAGACCTACAACCTGCAACTCCTTGACAAATCTGCAGGCAGCGTTATAACAGAAAAGGTGATTCTTGATATTTTGATTGAAAACCTTTCAGATATCACAGAGTCGTTTAGAAGTGAGGCAAACGGAGAGACCGCCACGACAGTTAAAAACAGCGGAACATATTATTATGAAACACAAATTGGAGAAAATTTCTTAAAATATTATCAAACATTTGAGATTTCAAATGCATTTAAGTTTGTTATTGAAAAGGCAAAAATCAACTCCGACACTTGGAAAATTTCAAAGACTTATGACGGCACAAACACACTTAATTTGAACCTTCAGGGCGAGGCTCTTGAGGACGAAACGGAAATGTATGTTGTTGCAACATTCACTTCGGGCTTCCACGCCGGCACAAATTTGAGGGTTACGCTTGCGCTTGCAGGGGAAAGTGAAGACCTTTCAAACTATACGCTTACAAAAACAGAGTTTGAAGACGGAGAAATAAAACAAAGAAACGCAACAATAACATTTGGCACAACAAAAACACAATATGAATATGGCGAAGTTTCGGCTTCCAACTTCAAAACAATTCTTCAGCGTGAAAGCGTAAAAGACGGCGGAACTGACGTTTCCAACATACTTTATGACAACACATATGAACTTTCATATGAACTTACAGCAAAAGAGGACAACTTAACGCAGTCAGACAGAGGATTCTATTATGTTGGGACTTACACTTTCAAAATTCAAACAATTTCTTCACAAGATTTTGTCTTTACAATTGAAGTTCCAACATTCAGCATTGTGGCAAAGAATGTAACACACGTTGTTACTCCTGTCTCACGCACAATTTTGGACAGTGTAGAAACGGACATAACAGACACTTACACCGACCCTGTCACGGGCGACGTCATCACTCTTCACTACACCATAAAGGAAACCGATTATAACAACAACGGCAGATACAAACAAGGAACTTACAATTTTGTGCTGAGCTCTTGCACAAGCGATCCTGAAAAGTTGAAAGACAACTTTAACATCTCAATTGACGAAAACAACAATGGGCTCACAGTCACTGTGGCTGCCACAACCCTTTATGTTGAAATTTCGGACGAGCAGATTTTGTCTCAAACATACAACGCAAAAACCTATGAGTTTCAAGTTTCTGGCTCGGCACTCAGCCTGAAAAACAGCACTCAGGAACAAACCAGCGTTAACCTCACTTTTTATATTAAAACTGATGAAAATGGCGGACGAGAAACTATAACAAGCGTTGACGCCTCCGGGCTGACTATTTACAGCGGAAGAGAGACAGACACCACCTTCAAGGATGCGGGGACTTACACTCTTCTTCTCAAGGGAACGGTTGATGGCTATACCGCCGTTTCATTTGCAAAGAAATATGATTTTGTGATTGGAAAAGTTACATTGACAGTCAGCGATGAAACAGTCACAAAGACTTATGATAAAACCACCAAAATCTCAAGCATCTCCGTTACGGGCGCTATTTCCGGAGACGATGTTGTGGTTAGCGGCGAGTTTGAGGATTCAAATGTAAACAAAGTTGTGGACGGCGAAGTGCAACTTTGGAACGTTCAACTCTCCTTGAGCGGAACGGCTGCAAGCAACTATGCTCTTTCAAAGGATACAATCAAGGGCGAAATCCAAAAAGCAGACGCCGAGATAGAATACTCTGGGCAAACTACGGCAATTTTTGGCGAGATTGACAAGAACTTCTCTTTTGACAGCAAGGTTACAGTCAAAGCCACCGATAAGTCAGAAGTTGCACGCTCTCAATATGAACTTAGCGTTTCAATTTCAAGGACGGCCGATGGTGATTTATACAGCGAGGCAAATTATTTGCACGCCGGCTCTTACACAATCACATTTTCGGCGGTTGAATCAGCCACGAGAAACTATAACATTACCCAAAAATCAATCACGCTCACAGTTACAGCAAGGCAAATCCAAATTGTGTTTGTGACTTCAGGTCAAATTAAGGCATTCTTTGGGGACAAGTCAACACAAACCAACCAAATTGACTATGTTTACACAGTTCCAAGATACAACGAAACAATTTCGCTTGTTTTGACAAGAGAAAAGGCTGAAACAAATGCAATTGGCTATTATAAAATCACCGGCGCAACTGTTAAGACGGGCGAAACATATTCTGACGACTACAGCATAAGCTCCGTTTCTGACAACACGCCAGAAGGCGAGGGCGCTTATCAAATTGTTGCGCCAGATGTTCCACTTTATGTCCTCTTGGGCGAAGCGGATACGATCAACAAAAACAGTTATTCTGACCTGCTTAAAATTGAATATGACGGAAAAGTTTACAGTTCAATAAGCATTGGCGGAGACGCTGAGACGGGCTATGAACTTGTTGTGACAAGCAGTGACGGCGAAACATCTCACCGATTCAAAATAAGTTTCTACACCGTTGATGAGGCTGGACAGGTTTACACTAAGCATGACGCCGTTGCGGGGCTTTCTTCCCAATTTTCTTACGTTGGCGCTTTGTCAAAGGATGTTGGCACCTATGCCATGAGGGCATATTCCACAGTTGCAGGCGACTATTCTCAAAATGTCAAACTTGGGCTTTATGGCGAGCAAAACTGCTTTAAACTTTCAATCACTCAAAGGAAAGTCACTTTGAAAGTTGCGGACAACATTTTCAGCAGAGAGTTTACAAATGCTCAGGCGGTTTATCACTTCACAAGCGCCGAGTCACAAGATATGCTTTCAAATCTTGTTTCGGGCGAGGGTTTGGGCTTCACACTTACAATGTATGAAAACACCGCCGAGGCTGGGCAAGCTCCAGTTAAGGGCGGCATTGCAAAATATGTGAATGCTTCAAGCGACTATATTTTGGGCGGCGAAATTGATCCAACTGACGCAAACAGAAAAAACTATATTTTAAGCGTTGAAAATGTTGTGGGAAAAATCACAAAGGCCACTCTTTATATTGTGATTGACAATTCAAAACTCATATTTGACTACGGCACACTTAAAAACGATGAAAATTTGCCTTTCACGTACGATGCGCCAGCAAGTGTAATTAACTTTAGTTCTTATCTTGAAGATGAAACAAGCAAGCAAAGGCTGGATTTTGACATTAAAGTGGATGCGGAAAATGCTTCAATCTCAACCTCGGGCTTCCTTGATGTTGGGTTCTATGATGTGAGAGTTTACACAAAAAGCGTTTTGGACTTTGATTTGCAATACATGGTCAATGGCACAATTTACAATGCCGACGAAGGACGCATAAGGGCGGCAAGAGTTGAGATTGAGCAAATTCCTCTTACAATAACTGAAAAAGACGGACTTGCGCTTTCAACACTTTTCACAAAGCGTTATGACGGCACAAAGACAATTGACTTCAAAGATGGTGACCAACTTAAATTTAATCTTGTTGGAGTTTTGGAGAAGGATTTGGTCACCCTTGAGAATGTTGAATATGAAAACAGCCTTGACGGCGAAAGAATTCCAATCATTTTCACATTTAATGGGGACGATGTTGGAAACTACAATTTGTCAGCAATTGTAGGAAGTTATTTTGGAACAATTACTGCTGTTCAAGTGAACATTGCCTTTGACACCAAGGCGGAAGCGGGAGATGAGATTGTAAATCAAGACGGCAAGGGTGTTTCAGAAATTATTGTAAAATATCCATTTGCAAGCGGAAACATCATGGCAAGTTCAGTGACTCCAGGTGCAATTTTCCCAACCGATATCAGAGGAAAAGCGGGGCACGCGTTCCTTGGCTGGTATATGCTCTTTGAAGATATTGAAGAAAACTCAAAGGAATATAATCTTTTGGTTAATTATTCTCAAAATATGCAGTTTACTTATTCCGAGAGAATTTTTAAGGTTAAAATTGAAAACAACACACTTGCTGTTGACTTCTTCAAAGCGCTTCTTGAGGACCAAACCTTGGGCTTCTATTATCAAGATGAGAAGTTTACAACAAATGGACAGCCAATTACTTTCACACTTGAAGCAGATTGGTCGGTGAACTCTTATGAGGTTACAATCAATATTGTAGATGAAAACGGGGACAAGTTTGCCGAGGAATATGATTTAGCAACAGTTAAATATGGCACAGCACAAACTTTAACACAAGAAACCGAAATGTTTGATATAAAGGGGCACACTTTCAGTCACATGGTTGTGTTCGACTACGGCTTTAAAGTTGGATTTATTCTTCCAGAGGATGCAAAATGCACCTTTATTGGCTTCTATTTGGGCACAACACCAATAAATGAGTTGGCCGACGATAATTTCAGGGCGGATTCTACACTTCTTTCCATAACAAACGTTAAAGAAGCTTATGAAATAAATTTGAGATTTAAAATCAGGACTGTGGAGGTCTCCCTTGACTTCTCTGATTGCAGGACTGCAACAGTGGCAAATACCGACGACTTTACTTCTCAGGGCGATAGGATTTGGGCTTGGCAAACAAATTATTATGCTCTAAAAGAAAACAGCACATCAATAAAAGACTTGCTTGACCTTGCTCAGGTTCAGTTTGCGGGCTACAACCTTACAAGCCTTGGCACCCACTCGGCAGAGCAGTTTGAACAGACGCATCTATTTGAAATTTTGCCAAGCGAACTGATAGATGACAGATATGTTTTGACGCTCCTGGGCAGTTTTGAGGCAAAACAAATAAGCGTGACCTTGCACTTTGGCTATGACAAAGATGAGGGCGAGGGTGAAAAGGTTGAAACGCACGAAATTACTTTTGACACAACATTTGGCGAGGCAGAATGGTGGCAAGAAACCCCAACAAGAGCGGGCTATGACTTTGTTGAATGGAGCACATCAAATTCGGGTGACGGACACAAAGTTGACGGACAAACCCAAGTTACGCAAGAGGAAGCATATGTTCTCTATGCAATTTGGGAGAAGCAAAAAATCACAATTCACTTTGAAGTTGAAAACGCCACACTTGAATTCCAAGCTGTTGAGGGGCTTACAGTAATTCAATATGCTTGGGGATATGAAATAAAAGATATTGAGTATGCTGCGTCTATCATTTTCACCATTACGCCAAGACTTGGCTATGGGCTTGGAGAACTTCCAAAAGAATTCTCAGTTGTGGAGGGCAACCGCTATCAATTTACCGTTCCGGCAAATCCAGACAGAGAACAATTCTTGGTCTTCAAACTTCCTGTTAACAAAAACAACAACCAAGTTACACTTTCGGGCGACGAGCACGTTTCAACCGTTGCCGCTTTTGAGGGCGAAACTTCAAAAGATGTTGAGGCAGACCAATTTGAAGTGCTTACAGACACTGCGTTTAGAATTGAGGTTACCGCAGAAAAGGGCTATGAGATGACGGAGGAATTTTCTGTCACAGGAAACCCAGACGAAAACACAGACTTTAACATTTCTTCAAGAGTTAACACAATAATGCTTGAAAATGAGGAAAGGTCAGTTTTGACCGTGAGCGTTACGGGGATAAAGAGCGGGCTAAACTTTGTGTTCTCAACTGCACCAAGAAGAAACACAATTTTGGTTGCATTTAAAGACCCAGAGGACAACAACAGTTTGGAGGCAATTGACGATGTTTATTATAACGGCGCTTCACATACTGTCACCGAGAATCCACTTGCTCTCACCGTTTTAACGGGCACATCATATGATTTCCATGTTAAGTTTGCTTATGGCTTCGACTATCAAAAAGGCGACTTTGAGGCGGACAAAATATCAGTAAGCGATGACGCAGTAAGCGAATATGAGGGATATGTTAAATTCACCATTTCTGGCGCGGAAACTGACGGAACAATTACAATTTCAACGCTGAGAAAGCAGTTTACTTTGACACTGAAAGTTGTTTCATATGACACCGAGGGCCAGTTGGTTGAAGATGTTTCAAATAATGTTGCTTTTGTAAATAACGAAAATGGAGCAGATGGCGTTTTGGTTGATTACAACACCGAGGCCATATTGACCGTTCAAAAAGCCACGGCATTTGATTTCGAGGGGTGGCTTGAAGATTACAACTCTCAGCCAATAAGTGGCGCTGAGCAATTCAGATATAAAGTTGTGGCTGACAAGACGCTTTACGCGGTGTTCTACGAGGGTGAGTCATACAGAATTTGGTTTGGCACAGTGCTTCTTGAAGAAACCTTTGTTGAGCAAGAGCAAAACTTAGTTAAATATGAAGACTATAGAATTTATGACGATGGCGGGCTGTTCTTCGATAAAGATGAAGTTCAATTGCAGAGCGACTCTTCGGCACAATTCTCATTCATTAAAAACATTTCATCAACAGAATTTATGTATGAACTGCCTTTGGGCTTTGACTTTGTTGGAGTTGGATATTATCTTAATGGCGATTTTAAGGTGGCATTTAGAGGCGAGTTTGACACGCTTAATGGAAAGGCAATCTTCACACTTGCAGGAAGCCAACTTGCGTCAGATGTGACAAAGGTTTACGCTATTTTGCAAGCAAAAGATGTTGTGCTTAACTTTAGCTCCGAAATTGAAATTGAGGGCGCCATCTCAGAAGATGATGTTGATGACCCTGTTGGAGATGTGAGCATTAGAAGTGGCTCAAATGTTGTCAACAGTTTTGGATACATAAACTACACAAGAATTCACTATTCGGGTGAGGACTTTGTTGGCGGAAAACTGCTTTCCACCTCACAATTCTCTGTTATGGCATATTCAAATTGCAACTTTGAGTTCTTGGTGAAGATAAGAAAGAAAGGATATATGCTCAGCAGAATTGACTACAGCGGAGACATTTCAATTTACAATAAAGAAGAACAAACTGAGGACGGGCTTCTTTACACAATTTACATCCTTTCAACCAACACGGGAAGTTTTGACATAAAACTTGTTTACACCTCACAACTAAACTTTGTTGACTTGTCTTTTGTAAGCGAGAGAACGGGCAATGATTATGAGGTTGATGGCGGCGTGTTTGACGTTCAAATTGACGAAAACAGCGTTGGCAGAGCATGGACAACAAACAATCAAACCGCAATGGCCACTGTTTCTGGCTACACCAATGTTGGCTTTAAAGTCACGGCATACATAAGGGCAGGCTTTACTTACAAGGGGTTGTTTGTGCTTGCGGCTGATGATATGGACATCATCACGGCCGAGGCTTTGTATGAGACACTTGTGATTGAAGACACAGGCTTCACAGGAAAAGTAACATTCAGCGTTGCTAACTTCTTGGATTTAAACAAAGTTAAAATCATCTTGACGCCAACAGTTTACACGGTTTTGTTCAAAGACGACAACACAACGCTTTTGACAAAAGAAGTTTACTTCTATGAAAACTTCGAGTTTGACAATGTTGAGATGTCTAAATTGCAGGCCAAAAAGACAAATTATGTTTATCAAGGCTACTTCACAAGACAAAACGGCGCAGGAAAACTTTATGTCAACTCCGACATTATGTTTGTTGGGCCTTGGCTTGAGAATGGATATGTTCTAAACTCAATCACGCCAACAAAATTTGTGCTTGAAGACAACGCACAAAAGTTGCCTGATGGAACAATTGAGATTTCGCTTTACCTTTATATGTCTTACTTAAAGACAAGAATAACATTCTCGTTCAACACTCCTCTTGACTTTGGCTTGACTGCAAAAGATTTGATTTCTGGAATAGATGATTATAATTCTTGGTATTACTTCACAGAACCTATGAGCATAGAGGTGGCTTACGGAACGGATATAAGATTTGTTGGGCCAAAGATTTCGGGCTATGAATTTTATAAGATGATCATCTCTCAGCGCAGACCAGGCGAGAGCGATTGGACCGAAATTGACACCTCAAACTACGGAAGCTCAAACAACATTCCTTGGCTTTCAGATGAGGCAGACCCATATGCAGAATGCAGAGTTGAACTTTGGTATTTCAGAGAAATAAGCGTTCAAATAAGGGGTGGGCTTGGTAAGTTTACACTTTCCCAGGATGGCTATGATGCTTCAAGCAGGGGAAATGCTTATGCGCTCAACCAAAAAGGCTACTATGACCCTAACAAAGAGGTGACAGTCACCGCTGAAGCAGATTATGGTTATGAGTTTGTGTCTTGGAGTTCTTATCCACTTATTGGCAGACCTACAACAAACCCTGTTTACACCGTTACTCCTGCCGCAACCAGACAATTGTCGCTAAGGCTTGTCTTCGCTGGAAAGGGCGTGCTCTTAAGGTTTGAATATGACAACACAAACGGGAAAATTACCGAAGCTTCAAGAAAGGGATTTGATGGGGAAAGCCTTGGCGCAATCCAAAATCCAACAGATTTCAGTGTATTGGTTGGTGACACGCTGACGCTTTGCGTGTATAACTCTCCAAACTACGGCCTGTCTTGGACAATTAGATATTCTCTTGGCGAAACTCAGGCATTTACAGATATCAAATTTGTGAAATATCAAAGTGGTCACCAATATTTTGAGTTTAAAGTTTTGCCAGAATTTATTCCGGTTGACTGGACGGAGGGCTACTTCCCAGAAGTTGTCATCACTCCAATTTTTGAAAGTGAGAGGCTCTCTGTGTTTATCACAACTTCCTTATCAGAGGATTTGGAAAACGCCGTGGATGAAAACAATGTTAAAAACATAGGTTATTTGACTTATCTTGGCAACGCCGTTGAATCCTTCACCGCAGATATATCCTCAGATATCCAAATTGAAGTTGTGGCTATGGACAGATATTCAATTTCTCAAATAACAATCACAAACAAAGGGAATGTTCTTGACGATTTGACCCTCTTTGACGGCAAAACAATCACGCTTTCAAGTCAGTTTATTGCCGACAATCAAATTGAAGGCTCTGTTGGAATTGATGTTGTGTTTGCGCGCGAAGAATGGGAAGATTTGACACTTGAAATAGAGGAGTTGTCGGGGCTTGGCACAAACGAAAATCCATTTTCAATTTCAAGCATAGAAGATTTAATCTTGATGATGAGGCTTGTAAATGGCGGAGAGGTATCAAGGCGAGGAATTAAATATGCTGATGCTTCATATGTTTTGCTTGCAGATTTAAACCTCAACGATAAATTCTGGACGCCAATTGGCACAGAGGAAAATCCATTTAACGGCAAGTTCAACTTCAACGGGCATAGGATTGACGGCGTCAACAACGCAATCTTCTATGAACAAGTTTATTACTTTGGCCTGTTTGGAGTGCTTGGCCCTCGCGCCACACTTCTCATGCGCGCCGAGACATACTGGTATATTTACCTCATTGTGTTTGGCGCAATTGTTCTCTTGGTTGTCCTGTTTATAGCATTCTTCTACGCGAGAAAGAGAAAGAAAACAATAGATGAACTTTCAAAAAAATGATAATTGCCCTTTAAGGCAAATAAAATAAAGCAAGGAGTTTTTATGCTGCTTGCTTTATTTGTTTTGGGGCTTGTTCAGGGCTTAACCGAATTTTTGCCCGTCTCGTCGTCGGGACATATTGTGCTTTTGTCCAAAATCTTTGGCATTGAGGAAAGCCTTTTTTTAAGCATTTTGCTTCATATTGCCACGCTTCTTTCAATTGTCGTAATTTTTTACAAGGACATCTGGAAGATGATAAGGCACCCTTTTTCAAAAGACACAATTATGCTTGCCGTGGCAACAATTCCAACTTGCCTGATTGTGCTTGTGCTTATGCCAATTGTAAAACTTTCTTTTATGGGCGGCTTTTTGCCAATCTGTTTTGCCATCACGGCAATTTTGCTGCTTTTTGGAGGAAGCAAAAAGTCGGGCGGCGCGCCAATGAATATGAAAACTGCATTTTTCATGGGCGTAGCGCAGGGCTTTGCAGTTTTTCCGGGGATTTCGCGCTCCGGCTCAACAATTGCCGCAGGCTTTTCTTGTGGGGGCGAGGGCGCAAGTGTCACAAAATTTTCTTTTTTGATGTCAATTCCAATCATCTTGCTTTCGCTTGCTATGGAGGTGTTTGAGATTTTAACACAAAATGTGCAAGTTACTTTGGAGGTTTTTCCAACAATTGTCGCGTTTCTGACGGCTTTTCTGGTGGGGATTTTTGCCATTAAGTTTATGCTTAAATTCAGCGAAAAGTCAAAAATGAAGTATTTTTCAATTTATCTTGTCTTTATTTCAATCTTGTCACTTTTTATTGTTTAATTATCATATTTTGGTGGGGCTGTCCAATAAAATATTTTCTATGAAAGAATACAATAAATCTGTTGAAGAGGTTTTGGCGACATTTGGCACAACGCGTGAAGGCCTTTCGGAAGAGGTGGCAAGTGAGAGGGCGGCGGACACCCAAAAACTTTTGATTAAAAAAGAAAAGAAACAAAGTTTCCTCTCCAAATTTTTTGCACAAATAAAAGACCTTATGGTTTTGGTTTTGCTTGTTTCTGGCGTTGTTTCAATAATTATTGGAATAACCCAAAAGTCAAGCGGCGAAATTATTGACGGGGCAATCATCCTTGGAATTGTGATTATGAACGCGCTTTTTGGCGTCTATCAGGAGCGCAAGAGCGAGAGGGCAATTGAAAGCTTAAAAAACATGACCGAGCCGGAAACGCTTGTCATGCGCGAGGGCAAAGTTTCAAAAATAAAGACAACCTCTCTTGTTCATGGCGACATTGTGCTTTTAAGTTCGGGTGCAATTGTGCCTGCGGATTTGAGACTTATTGAAAGCGCCAATTTGAAAATAAGCGAAGCCTCCCTCACCGGCGAGAGCGAACCCGTCACAAAGGCGGCAGGCGAGGTCTATGCGGGCGAGGTCAACCTTGCGGAGCGAAAAAACATGGCATTCGCTTCAAGTATTGTTGAAAATGGCCACGGCAGGGGCGTGGTTGTGGGCATTGGGAAAGAGACCGAAATTGGAAAAATTGCCGAGAGCCTCAAAGACACAAAAAAAGAACTCACGCCGCTTCAAAAAAGCATTCAGGGCGTGGGCAAAGTCTTAACCTATTTAATTTTGCTTGTGGCAAGCATAACTTTCATTTTGGAAGTGGTGTGTGACCCAAGCCACATTTTGCGCGCATTTTTAACGGCCGTGGCAATTTCTGTGGCGGCAATTCCAGAAAGTTTGCCGGCGGTGATAACAATTATTATGAGCCTTGGGATTTCAAAACTTTCCAAGCAAAAGGCAATTGTCAAGAGGATGCACGCGGTTGAAACGCTTGGCGCGTGCGATGTCATTTGCTCAGACAAAACAGGCACAATTACACAAAATAAGATGAAAACAACCGATTTTTTCACTTTTTTTGACAAAATAAGCCCTGATTTTGACATTTTTTTAAATTGCATGACACTTTGCAACGACGCCCAAATGGGAAAAGTTGGCTTTCAGGGCGGCTCAACAGAGGTGGCGCTTGCCGAGTTTGCCCGCTCTTGCGGCGTGAACAAAATTGATGCCGAAAAGAAATATCCGCGCCTTGACGATGTTGCTTTCAGTTCGGAAAGAAAATATATGATAACCCTAAATTCCGTGAACGGCAAGAATGTTTGTTTCATGAAAGGCGCGCTCGACCGAGTGCTGAAAAAATGTGACTTTTATTTAAAGGACGGCCAAGTTTTCCCTCTTGACGAAAAGGCAAAAAACAAAATTTTGTCGGCAAACGAAAAGATGTGCGAAAAGGCGCTGAGGGTGATAAGTTTTGCCTTTAAAGAGCAGACAAACCGACAAATTGACGAGGAAAGCTATGTGTTTTTGGGGCTTTGTGGGCTTCAAGACCCGCCACGCCCAGAAATTGAGGATGCGGTCAAAAAGTGTCGCCGCGCAGGAATGAGGCCGGTGATGATAACCGGCGACTACAAAGACACGGCTTATGCCATTGCAAAAAAAGTTGGAATTGTCAAAAGCGCCGACGAAGTGATTTCCGGCGACGAACTTGACAGACTTTCAAAGGAAGAGTTTGAACAAATTGTAGAAAAGAAAAATGTGTTTGCGCGGGTCAGCCCTCAGCACAAAGTCATGATTGTTGAGGCATTAAAAAAGCGCGGGCACATTGTGGCAATGACGGGTGACGGCGTGAACGACGCCCCAAGTTTGAAGAAAGCGGACATTGGAATTGGAATGGGCAAAACGGGCACGGACGTCACAAAGGATGTTGCAGACATTTTGATTACCGACGACAACTTTGCAAGCATAATTGTTGCGGTTGAGGAGGGAAGAAAAATTTACAGCAACATTCAAAAGACAATCAAATATCTCTTTTCGGCGAATATGGCGGAAATTTTGGCGCTGTTTTTAATCACAATTATCCTGCCCGGCTACACTTTTTTGCTTCCCGTTCAAATTTTGTTTGTAAACCTTATCACCGACAGCCTGCCGGCAATTGCGCTGGGCGTAGAGCCTGTTGAAAGCGAGGTGATGACGCTCAAGCCTCGAAACCCAAAAGAGGGACTTTTTGGCGGCGGAGTTGGAACAAGCATTTTTGTTTTGGGCGCAATTCAAACACTTCTCACCATGGGTGCTTATCTTTTTGGGCTGAGTTTTTACAGCGAAACGGCGGCAATCACAATGGCTTTTTACACTTTAAACTTCATTCAACTTTTCTATATGTTCACCGCGCGAACGAACGATTTTTGCTTCAAATCAAATCCTTTCAAAAACAAGTTTTTCAACCTCTCGCTGCTTCTCGGCTTTGGACTTTTAATTTTGATAGCCACAACAAACCTTACCTCAATTTTAAAACTTCAAAAACTTGACGCCCTGTGCTGGCTTGTTGTTGCGGCCCTGTCGCTTTCAATAATTTTGATTGGCGAACTTTACAAATTTTTTGAAAGGCTTATCAAAAGACGAAAAAAGAACTCTTTTTAAAAGAGTTTTTTTATTGTAAAAACAAATATTTGCTTTTTCAAGTGTTTTGTGTTAAAATTTAAACATGAAATTGGTTGAGACAATAAAACAACAAGCATTTTTCAAAGATTTTGTGGCGAAGAAAGAAAGCGGAAACCTGTTAAATTCCACTTTGTTTTTCTGCGAGGACGATTGCACATCCTCAAAGGTGCTTGTTTTGGCGGCGCTTCTTCTTGAGTATGACACTTTTGATATGTTTGACGAGACAAGCGCGGAATTTTTGAGAATTGAAGAGGGGATTGACCTTGATGTCAAAGTTTTTCCCAAAAACGGGCAAAAACTTTTGGTGTCGGATGCAAACGAAATTGTCTCTGAGTGCTTCGTCAAGCCTGTCAATTTGCCAAAGAAAATTTTTATCATAAACAACATTGACGTCTCCACCGACGAGGCACAAAACAAACTTCTAAAAGTTTTGGAAGAGCCTCCAAAGGGCGTTTACTTTTTGATTAGTGCAAAGAGTGAGGAGCGCGTTTTGCCAACAATAAAATCTAGGTGCGACAAAATAAAAATAAATCCGCTTTCAAAAGAGGAGATTGAAAAAGTTTGCCTAGACGAACTTGCGTGTGTTTTGGGAGGCGGCTATATTGGTCAAACGCTGGCACTTGCGCGAAACGAGAGCCTTGCGCAGGTGGCAAAATTTGCCGTCAGCCTGCTCACGGAGTTAAAATCAAGCAAGCAAGTGATAAAATTTTCAAAAACCTTTTTGGACTTGCAGGGATTTGTTGATATAATACTAAAAGTTTTGTGTATGGGAATTGAGGACATCATCAAATTGAAGTGCGAAAGCGAAGATTTGGTCAGCCTTGAAATGTATAAAAAAGATTTAAAAGAGGTTGAGCCAGAATTTTCGGTTGAGGCGCTTTGCGAGATTTCAAAACTGATTTCAAAATTTATTGAGAAAAAGGAATTCAACGCAAACCTGACGGTGGCGGTTGACAATTTGCTTTTGAAGATGTTGGAGGTAAAATATTTATGCAAATAGAAGTTGTTGGGGTGAAGTTTAAAAATAGCAATCATGTTTACTCTTTTTCTCCAAACAGGAACGAACTGAAACAGGGCGACTATGTTGTTGTTGAAACTGAGAAAGGAAATGACCTTGGCGTTGTTGTGAAGGAGAAGGAAAAAATCTCTGCCGAGGAGCTTGTTTCTTCGCTTAAAAATGTTGTAAGAAAGGCGTCTGACAAAGAGGTTAAGGATGCGGAAACTTTTGACCGTGAGGCAGAAAAACTTGCGCCAACCGTCAAAAAAATTGTCAAAGATTTTAATTTGGAGATGAAAATTGTAAAGGTGGAGGCAAGTTTTGACAATTCGCGTTACATCATAAACTTCACCGCCGAAAACAGGGTGGATTTTCGCGAACTTGTAAAAAAACTTGCCGAGACGCTGAAGAAAAGAGTTGAACTTAGGCAGATTGGAAGTCGCGACGAAGTGAGAATGCTTGGCGGCTTTGGCCCATGCGGAAAAATTTGCTGCTGCGTTCAAAACTTTGGCGAGTTTGACCACGTTTCAATGAAAATGGCAAAGAACCAAAACCTCTCCCTGAACCCTCAAAGCATAAGCGGGCTTTGCGGAAAACTGATGTGCTGCATAGCATATGAAAATCCTACTTATCAAGAGGCGCTTAAAGTTATGCCAAAAGTTGGAACGGAAGTTTCAACAAAAGACGGCAAGGGGAAAGTTGTTTTCAACGACCTTTTAAAGCGTGAAGTTGATGTTAAATTCATAAGCGGCGATGACAGCGAAATTAAAACTTATCCGCTTGAAGAGATAAAATTTAGGGGCTAAAATAAAGCCCTTTTTTAAAAAGGAAAAATTATGGAAAAAGCAAAAAATGCAGAAAAAATTCAAAAAAATAGCAAAAAATTGCAAAAAAATGCTGTTTTTTTAGAAAAAAATGAAAAAATTGAAGATTTGCAATGCAAAAATTTAAAAATAATTCAAAACAAAGAACTTTACACTTTCACTTCAGACAGCGTTATTTTGGCAAATTTTATAAAATCAAAAAAAGAGAATGTGGCAGTTGAGATTGGCTGTGGCAGCGGCGTAATTTCAATTTTGCTGACCGCAAAAACTGACATAAAAAAGATTTTTGCATTTGAAATTCAAAAGCCAATGGCGGACCTTGCAAGCAAAAATGTTTGTTTAAACCGCCTTGAAGAGAAGATTGAAATTGTTGGTGATGACATCTTAAATTTTTCAAAATATGTGAAAGAGGCGGATGTTGTTTTTTCCAATCCTCCATATTTTAAGGTTACAAATTTTCAGCAAAACGAAGTAAAAAAAATTGCCAAGGAAGAGGTTTGTTTAAACTGCGAAAAACTCATTTATGTTGCTGAAAAAATTTTGAAAAATGGCGGCGCATTTTATTGTTGTTATCTTGCAAGCCGTGCGGCAGAACTTATTCAAACTTGCCAAAATCACAATTTGGCGGTCAAAGAGATGTTTTTCACTGAGAACGGAAAGGGCGAAGTTAAACTTGTGGTGATTAAATGCGTGAAGGGCGGCAAAAACGAGGTTAAGGTTTTTCCAAATCTCGTCACAAATGAGCAGGACGGAACTTATTTGGAAAAGTTGCATACAAAATATTTTGGGTAAAAGGGTATTGACAAGTGGACGCAAGAGTGATATAATTTTAGGCGAAAAAGGAGAGGAAAAATGAAAGAACTTGATTTTATGTTGGCTCTTGATCAACTTGAAAAAGTTAGGGAAGAGATTTCCCAAAAAAAGCAAGAATTGAGCGAATATGAAAAAAGAATAAATCAAGAAGAGAAAAGATTATTTCGAAAAGCGGCTCAAAGCGGAGTGTTTAGAATTAGCCTTGGCGAATTTGTTAAGGAATATAAAAAAATCACAAATAAAAAGCGAGCCAAAATTGGCAAGCAAGAAATTGAGGAAATTTTGCTTGTTGACACAATAATTTGCCGCGACGCAAACGGCGAGAGAATAACAAACAAAGCTGATCTTAATAAGATTGAGAAGGTTTCTTTAAATGTTGACATTATCGTTGACGGCTATAGCGCCTTGTCATTGGAGGACATTGAATTGAACCCTGATGACAGACTTGCAGATGGAACGTGGCTTAAAGATGCATTAAAAGACAACGGCTGCGCCGATATGCTTATGTTTAAAAATGAGGCTCTGCTTAGGGACGTGATTGTTGACTTTTCTCCAGAGTCAAGCGCAATGAAAAGTTGCGTGGAAGTGCGTGATACAGTTTTAGAGGTTGTTGCTCAAAAGGCAGTTCATGTGCACGAGCATTTTAAAGACTGAGTTTTCAGTCTTTTTTTACATTATTTTGCAGATTAAACACGCCACAATTGTGCCAACAAGCGAGCAGATAAGGGCGACCGGAATGGCATAGAGAAGCTTTTTGACTTTGGTCTGCGAAATATAAACGGTTGCCACATAAAAAATTGTTTCGCTGCAGCCCATAATCACGCAGGCGCAGCGGCTAATATAACTGTCCGGCCCATAAGAAGAGAAGATATTCTCCAAAATCCCATAACTTCCACTTCCCGTAAATGGGCGAAGCAGGACAAGCTCCACAAGTTCTTTTGGAATTCCCAAAAAGTTGAAAACGGGCGAAAGAATCTCGGCAAGAAAATTTGTTATTCCGCTCACTCTCAAAAGCGCCACAGCAATCAAAATGCTTGCAATATAAGGAAAAATTTCCACAACCAATTTAATTGCGCCTTTCGCACCGTTGACAAAACCGTCATAGGTGTTTATTTTTTTAACAAGGCAATATACAAAAAGCCCAATAAACAAAATTGGCAGAATGAAGACGCTCATTTTTTTGTTTTCCTTTTAATTTTGTCAATCAAATGCACAAGCAAAATTCCAAGCGCAGTTGTGATGAATGTGGCAATAATTGTTGGCAAAATTATGTCGGAAGGATTGGCAGAGCCGGCGTTTGCGCGCAGCCCAATCACCGTTGTGGGCAAAAGTTGAATTGAAGTTGCGTTTACAACAATAAGCATTATCATTGCAAAACTTGCTTTTCCACTTCCGTCGTCGAGGGCGCGCATAGATTTTATTCCAAGCGGCGTTGCGGCGTTTCCAATTCCAAGCATATTTGCTGAAACATTAAGCGCAATAAGTTTTTGTGTGTCGGGGTTGTCCACCCTAAAAATTTTTTTGATTAGGGGGCGCAAAAGGTGGGCAAGTTTTTCGCTTAGCCCACTCAAATTTACAAGTTCAATAATTCCAAGCCACACGGCATAAACGGCGCAGAGTTCTATGCAAAGATTAAGTGCCTCGGTGGAGGCGGAAATCATCTCAGAGAGAACCGCGCCCGGATTTGTGACCAGCAAAACCAACATACTTGCAAGCATCATGATTATCCAAAAGGTGTTCATACAAAATTTTATGCGTCAAAAACGCAATTTTTCACTATTTTGCAGCCACTGATTGACTTAAACGGCCTTTTTTGATAAAATGTGAACATGAAACTTGTTGACAGCCACGCCCATCTTAATGATGAGGCATATAAAGAGGATTTAAAAGAGGTTATTGAGAGGGTGAACGAAGAACTTGCCGCGTGCATTTGCAGCAGCAGTGATATTTCGTCTTCCCAAGAGGCAATCAGGCTTGCCAAAGAAAACCCAAAGATTTTTGCCAATGTTGGCGTTCATCCAGAGAACGTGGAGGACTTTGACGAAGAAAAAGTGTCAGCACTTTTAAGGTGTGACAAAGTTGTGGCGGTTGGCGAAATTGGGCTGGATTATCACTATCTTAAAGACCTTTCGCCGGAGGAAATTGATGCGCAAAAACTACGCCAAAAGGAAGTTTTTATCAGGCAAATCAACCTTGCAAACAAATTTAATCTTCCAATTGTTGTTCACAGCCGCGACGCAATGGGCGACACAATTGAAATTTTGAAGAAAAATCCGCCAAAGCGCGCCAGTCTTTTGCACTGTTACAGCGGAAGCGTGGAGAGTGCAAAAATTCTTATGGACATGGGCTTTTCTTTCTCTTTTGGCGGCGTGACCACTTTCAAGAATGCAAAAAGCGTTCAGGAAGTGGTGAAAAGTTTGCCGCTTGAGAGAATTTTGCTTGAAACAGACTGCCCTTATCTTGCCCCAGAGCCATTTAGGGGCACGCGGAACGAACCAAAAAATGTGAAATATGTTGCCGACAAAATAGCCACGCTTAAAGGGCTTTCAATTGAAGAAGTTGCAGAAGCAACCACAAAAAACGCAAAAAGGTTGTTTTCAATATGATTGATTTTGAGTTTAAAAAGAAGTTTGGACAAAATTTCATCTCTGACAAAAACCTCTTGTCGGCAATTGTCTCCGACGCCGGCGTGACGGGGCAAGACGAAGTTTTGGAGGTTGGCGCTGGCGCTGGTGCACTGACGGAAATTTTGAGTGAGAGGGCAAAAAAAGTTGTGTCTTTTGAGATTGATAAAGACCTTGAAAGCCACCTTTTGGCGCTTAAACTGAAAAATGTGAAGTTTGTTTTTGAAGACTTTATGAAAGCAAACTTGGCGCAAGTTGAAAAAGAGTTTTCGGCCAAATATAAGGTTGTGGCAAACCTTCCTTATTACATTACCACGCCAATTATTTTCAAATTTTTGGAAGAGGCGACAAGGCTTGAAAGTTTGACAATAATGGTTCAAAAAGAGGTGGCCGAGCGCATATGTGCTAACTTTGGCGGAAAGGAATATGGCGTTTTGACCGTGATGATAAACTTTTATGGCGAGCCAAAAATTGTGAGAAACATTAGCAGAAATATGTTTTATCCTGCACCAAATGTTGACAGCGCGCTTGTGAGGATTGACCTGCGCGAAAAATTTCCAAACATTGACAAAAAGGCCTTTTTCAGGTTTGTTCAAACGTGTTTTTCCATGAGAAGAAAGACGCTTTTAAACAACCTTTCTCAAAATTTTTCCAAAGAGGAGTTAAAAGAAAAACTTGGCGAACAGACCCTAAAAAAGAGGGCGGAGACGCTTTCGCCAGAGGAATTTGTTGAGCTTTTTAAAAAACTAAACTGACTATTTATGCAAAAAAGTCACGCAAAGGGGCTTTTCTTTCAGGTCGTTCACAGTTATTCCGTTTGCCACACATTTGCCGTCACTATTAAAAAGGCAAACCGCGTTGCAGTTTATGTCCAGCGTGGCGGAATCCCTCTGCGGTGCATACTTGGGTGGTGTGTCAGTGAAAAGCCACTTTGTCTTGTCCACCGCGGGCTTGTCACCGGGTTCGAATTTGTCGCACTCGGTGTTTTTTCTTATCAAAATTTCTTTTGCCTTGCAAGTGTATCTGTCGTTGTAGGCACACTTTGTTTTTCTGCATCTTATATCCATTTTTTACCTCACAATTATTGTTGTCCAATTCTTGACAAAAAAAACGCAATGTTGTAAACTTATTTTAGAGGTGAAAAATGAAAGTTGTTTTGTTGGAAAATGTAAAAGGCACGGGCAAAAAAGGGGAAATCAAAGAGGTTGCTGACGGCTTTGCAAACAATTTTTTGCTTAAAAAGGGGCTTGCAAGGGTGGCAAACGCCAGCGCGCTGAGTGAAAACAGAATTCAAAAGGACGCATCAAAATTTCATAAGGAACAAGAAATTTTGCGGGCAAAAGAACTTGCAAAACAAATTGAGGGCAAAACTGTCATGCTGAAAATTAAGTGCGGCGAAAACGGAAAGACTTTTGGCTCGGTGACCAGCAAAGAAATTTCCGAGGCGTTGCTTGGCATGAAAATTGAACTTGACAAGAAAAAGATTGACCTCAAAGAGCCAATCAAAGCGGCAGGAATTTACACAGTTGTAGCAAGAGTCTATCCTGAAATTTCGGCAAAATTCACAGTTGAGGTGCTTGCGCAAAAATAGGAAAGATGAGAAAATCATCTTTTTTTAAACTTGCAGCCAATCAGGGTGGTGAGCGAGTAGGAAATTTGATTTATAAAATTTCTAAGCTCTTCAATTTCTTCTGTTGTCATGTCTTTTGCAAGTTCCATGGCAATTGACGTGGCAAGAAGCACCATCTCTTCGTCCGTGCGTTTCATAGTTATATTTATTTGTTTTGAAGGGAAATTGTTATAAACAAATTTTTAAAAAATATTGCAAATGCAAAAAAAGTATTGTATAATAATCACATGAAAACAAAAAAGAGGAAAAAATCTTTTGGGGTTGTTGAAGGGGAATTCAAAACTCCCCAGCCAAGCGCCGAGGACAAACTTATAAAAGATTTTACGCAACTTTTATATTATCAGCGAAAGCAAAAAAACAATTTGCTTGGAGATTTTGCGGACGGGAAATATGACATCAGGGACGAAAACATTTTAAAAGCCCTAATAAAACTGCCAAAGAAGTTTGAAAATCAAGAGGGAGATTCAATATATGTTTCTTCGAGGCTGGACGACTTTGTTTTAAATTTTAGAATTGACATGGATGTTTCCTACTCATATTGTGACGCTCGAATTTGGCTTATAGAAATTGAAAATGGCGCGGAAGAAGACATAAAACACCTCACTCAACTGGACCGAATTGTGGAAATTTATTCCCAGGAATTTAGGCAGAAAACCCTTGATGGCTGGAATGTTTATTATGATGACCAACAAATTGAAATTGACCAATATTTAAAAAACTTTTTGAGGATGCAACGCGAAGAATATTTGTTCAGCCAAGAACTTGTTGCCATTTTGTCTCAGCTATATCTGGTTAGGATGCTAAAACTTTTTGACACACTTGGGGAGGACGGCGAAAAACTTAAAATGGAATACAGAAAGTTGATGGAAGAGAAGCTCAGCGCCGACCCATCACTTTCCCAAGACTTTGCTTTTCAAAAAGAGGTTTTGGACTATGTGATCATGAAAAACAACGCCTTGCCAGAAATTTTGAAGACGGCAGAGGGCAAGGCGGTGCTTGAGGGCTACATCAAGCCCATCACAAACATCAAAGAGAAGAGGTTTGAGACAATCACCGAGGACGCCAAGGCAGAGAAAAAGCAGGAAAAGAAAACCGTTGCCGCTGCCAAGCCAAAGGTTAAATCTGGCGGCTCAAAGACGGTCACAAAGCCAACGCCAAAAATTGATTATGGAAAAATATTTGGAAAAGATGCTCCAAAATTTTCAGCTCCAAGCCCAGTTGTTACGGTTGTCATTCCAGAAATTACTCCAAAGAAGGGAGCGCCAACTGTTGCGCCACCTACAAAAGAGCCACCTCTCCGCGGAATTCCCACGCCATCAGCAAAAACTCCACCAGCCGAAAGAAAGCCTTTGCCTGGCGTAGGTGGTGGTCTTGGTGCGGAACCTGAAGCCGAGTTGGGTGGCGAGGAGAAAGAATTGGGCACCGAAGAAAAAGGCAAACCACCAAAGACATTAGATGGTGGATTAGGAAAGCCTCTTTAATTTGAATTTCACAAAAAAAACAAGTGTTTTGACACTTGTCTTTTTTTATAATTTTACCAACGCCTTTTTGCTTCGCCTGTGTAGTTTGTGATTGGATTTGGAGAATTTTTTTGAACATATCCGCATTCCCTAGCCGTTTCATAGTTCTTGGCAATGCAATCTCTTAATGTGTCTTCCCATTCTTTTTCCAATGTTTCGATTTTGTAATTTGAATTTAAAGAACGGTTGTAAAGTTTAAGGAGTTCGTCTCTATCTGGAACATACATAGGCTTTCCTTGTCTTGCAAATCCCGAGAAATATTGGTTTATCTGAGAATTGAAAAGTTCTGACAAATTGCCAAGAACCTTTTTTTGATCTGAGGTTAATGGACCTCTGACAAAAATAGCGAAAGTTGAGTCATAACGCAACAAATCATTTCTTAAAGCTCTAGCAATAAAAGCAAGTTTTGCAACCTCTTCTCCATCCTCATCCAATACTAATTCAGCAAGAGGTTTTGTGTCTGTAATTTTTTTTGTATATATTGACATTTTTCTTCTCCTTAATTTTTTAGTTGTCCTTATTATAACATGAAATTTTTTATTTGTAAATACCCTTTTTAAAAATTTTTGCATATTTTTGGCTCTATTTTGCAAGATATTCATAAGTTATGGGCAAATTTAGGTCAAATTTGGGGGTTAGCACCCTCGTTTTGCTTGTAAGTGGCTTTGTTTGCAAAATTCTTGGGGCGCTTTTTCGCCTGCCGCTTACAAATCTTATTGGTGTGGAGGGGATTGGCGTCTTTCAACTTGTCATGTCGCTTTACTCTTTTGCCCTCGTTTTGACCTGCGGAGGGGTGAGCGCAACCCTCTCAAAACTTATTGGCTCGGCGCGCGCAAAAGGGGATTATCAAAAAATTGACTCTTATCTTCTTCGCGCAATTTTTGTCTGCTGCGGAATTGGGCTTGTTTTGGGCGGAATTTTTTTGATTTTTGGAAGACTTATTTCCTCAATCCAAGGCATTGACGCGGGCGGAAGTTATCTGTTTTTTATCTTGCTTCTTCCCCTCGGGGCGCTTTTGGCTTGTTTTAGGGGCTTCTTTCAGGGCTTTGAAAATATGTTTCCAACCGCCATAAGCCAGGTTTTGGAACAGGTTTTCAAGTTTGCGCTTGGGCTTTTGTTTGCCGTTTTGTTTGGGCGTTTTGGCGTTTCCGGCGGCGTTTTTGGCGCATTTTTGGGAATTGTGCTGAGCGAAGTGGTGGCTTTTGCCTACATCTTTTTTGTTTATCTCAGGAAGAAAAGTGGCAAGATGCATTATATTAAAGAGGTGAGAAGGGAATTTGACGGCGCAAATTTTTTGCTGACCGCCTCGGCGTCTGTTGTGCCGCTTACAAACGCCCTTGACGGACTTTTTATTGTCAGCAGGCTGACTCGCGCAGGGATTTTTAGCGAAATGGCAACAAAGCTTTATGGCCTGCAAACGGGAATTGTTGGCACAATCCTAAATTTTCCGCTCATCATCTCCATGGCGCTTACAACCGCTTTTTTGCCCAATGTTTCTTATGCGATTTCACGCGGCGTGGGCGGAAAGTTTGAGCGCGGGCTGAAAATTTTGTTGTTTCTCATCCTTCCAACAACTTTTGGAATGCTTGCCATCTCACGGCCGCTGATTTCTTTGCTTTACACAAATCTTTCGCCCGAACTTTTGAATAAGGCGTTTGATTTGATGGTCTTTGGCGCATTTTCAGTGATTTTCACGGCGCTTATGCAGTATTTTATCATGCTTTTGCAGGCAAACGGGCAGTTTAAATTCATTTTGCTCAGCACCGCCGTTGGAGGGGCGCTGAAAGTGGCTTTAACATTCTTCCTTTCCGCCGTTCCGTCAATAAACATCTTTGCTCTTCCGCTTGGGAATCTGATTTTGGCGGGAGTTGTCAGCGTTTTGTCCGTTTGGAAAATCAAAAAACTTGCAAACTTTTCCCTTCCTTTTGGCGAGGCGTTTGCCCTTATTTTTGGCACGCTTTTGATGTTCCTCGCCGTTTACACGTTCATAAAGTGCGAATATTTCAGCCCCGCGCTAAACATTTTGTTTGGCATTGCCCTTGGCGGGCTCGTTTATGGCTTTTTCACGCTGCCGTTCACAATAAAGCTTGGCGTTTTCAAAAAACGCGAAAAAAAAGAGGTTTAAAAAGTTTTCAAATGTTCAACATCTTTTTGGAGGAGAATATGAATAGAACAGAATTTGTGGAGATTTTAGCCAAGAAAACAAAACTTTCAAAAAGCAAGTGCGACCAATTTTTAAACACCTTCAAAGATAGCATTTTGGATGTTTGCTCCAAGGGCGAGGAGGTGACAATAAGAAATTTTGGAAAGTTTTGTCTGCAAGAGAAGGGCGAGAGGAAATATAGAAATCCCCAAACAAAAAGGATTTATGTTTCAAAGCCAAAAAAGTTTATTGCCTTCAAGGGCTTCAAAAGTTTCAAATATGGCGTAAAATAAAAACATTGAAAACACACAGGCGGAAAAATCTAAATCTCAAAGGTTTAGATTTTTATTTTTAATATGGGTTGATTTTGTCCCATGTGCTTTGTTATAATGTTTATAAGGAGGGGAAATGAAGAAATCCAAAAAACTTATTATTTTGTATGTCTATGACGCGTTAAGATATGGAAGTGCTGAAGACTGTTTGTTGCATCAAACAAAAATGGCAGAGCAAATAAGCAAATTTTGTGGCGTGCCATGTGACAGAAAAACAATTGCGCGCAACATCAACTATCTTCGTGAATATGGCTGTGACATAGTGACAATTAAGGGCAAGGGCTGTTATATGAGGTCGTATCCGTGCCTTGGACAAACTATATTTATAAAAAAGAAAAACAATGTTTAAGGAGGAAAGCTTTGGAGCCAATTCGACCATTTATAATGCCACTCTATAAATGCAAAAAATGCGGCAAAATTATTTGTGAGCCGCAGTTGAAATCATTTTGTTTTACTTATGGAGATTATAAGTGTTGCGGGCGCTGGTGTTTGTGTGAAGATTGCATTTTGCAAGGGGCAACAAAGCCCAAAAGCGCATATTTTACAAAAACGGTTTTGAGCAAAAATTTTGCTGTGTTTTTGAAGGAATTGGCGGAAATAATTTCTCAATTTAAAGTGAATGTAGAAGACGTTTTTTATGAGGAGGAAAAATGAAAAAAGAATTTTTTAACCAGTGTTTTGAGTTTGGAGGAACAGTAGGAAATTTGCACGAAGATAAGGGCAACTATAATGGAATTTATATGATTGTTCTTCCAGACAATTTTGGCAAAATTGGCTTTGAAAAACAAAGCAAATTGAAAATTTGGAGAGGCGAAGAGGTTTCAGTTCCAGTGGAAACGCTTCAGGAAAAATGGGTTGAAAATGCAGAAGTTTTGTATATAGGAAAATGTTCTTCAAAAACAAAAACCGCAAAAAAACTTGTTTTAAAGCATATTGCTTTTTGGAACGGGAAAAATGTTTCGGCTTATGGCGGCAAAGTTATTGGGCAAATACAAAATTTTGACAATTTGCAGGTGTGGTATTTGGAGTGTGACAATCCTTCACAAATGAAGGACAGGCTGTTAAATGCGTTTGAAGAGCAATATGGAAATTTGCCTTTTGCCAATTGGCAACATTAAGGTGGCGCTGTGGAAAACCCTGTTGGCAACAAAAAAATCAGTCTTGTTGGCATTGGCGACTATGGAATCAGCGTGATAAGAGATTTTGGCGGAAACCTTTTAAATGTTGAGTGCCTAGAAATGAACACGGATTGGGCTTTTATGAACATAGGCGGCAATACTTTTATAAAAATTGGCACAAAAACAACGCTTGGAATGGGCGCAGGCGCGCTTGCAGCTGTCGGCGAAAAGGCGACAGAAGAAGACAAGCAAACAATAACTGACAGTTTAAGCGGCTCTCAACTCTTGCTTATTGTCTCGGGGCTTGGCGGCGGAACGGGTTCTGGTGCGTCGCCTGTGGTTGCAAGCATAGCAAAAAAATTAAATATTCCCACCATTGCTTTTGTCACAACGCCACCCAAATTTGAGGGCGAAATTAGGCGTCACAATGCACAGTCGTCCATTGATAAACTAAAAAAGATTGTGGATGTTTTATTTTCATTTCCAAGCGAAAGTTTGGAGGCTGGCATTGTGTTTAATGAGACGGACAAAGCTATCAAAAAAAGCATTCTTGAGGTGTTAAATTTGATTGATTTGGAGGCGACAAAAAACAAAACAATCCAAGAAATTTTGGAAGAGATTGAATTTAAAAATTTTTAATGTGAGCGTTAAAAAAAATTGGGAGAAATTGCCCAATTTTTTTATAAGATATTAATATTTGCAGTTGTTTGGGGTTCTTGGGAATGGAATGACGTCGCGGATGTTTTTCATGCCTGTTACATACATGATAAATCTGTCAAAGCCCATGCCAAAGCCGCTATGTTTGACGCTTCCAAACTTTCTCAAATTCAAGAACCACCAATAGTCCTCCTCTTTAAGCCCAAGTTCGTGAATTCGGTTGATTAAAACGTCATAGCGTTCTTCCCTTTCGCTTGCGCCGCAAAGTTCGCCAATGCCCGGAACAAGCAAGTCAGTTGCCTTAACCGTTTTGTTGTCGTCGTTAAGGCGCATATAAAATGCCTTGATTTCTTTTGGATAGTTGTAAACAAACACAGGGCGCTTATAAACCATTTCGGTCAAATATTTTTCATGTTCAGTTTGAATGTCGCAGCCCCACTTAACCTTAAACTCAAAGTTTTTGTTGTTTTTTGAAAGCTCTTCAATGGCGGTGTCGTAAGTTATTCTTGCAAATTCGCTATCAGCCACATTGTGCAGTTTTTTAAGCAAGCCCTCTTCAACAAATCCGTCAAAAAGTTCAAGTTCGTCTTTGCACTTGTCAAAAAGGTAGTTTATAACAAATTTCACCATTGCTTCCATGATGTCCATGTCGTCAAAAAGTTCAGCAAACGCCATTTCTGGCTCTATGTGCCAAAATTCGTTTAAGTGCTTGACGGTGTTGCTGTTTTCAGCCCTAAAAGATGGGCCAAAAGTGTAGATGTTTCCAAAAGCCAGCGCAAACGCCTCGCCTTCAAGTTGGCAGGAAGGGGACAGGAACACTTTTCCGCCCAAAAGTTCGTCCTCTGGCTTTAACTTTTTGCCAGAATAGATGTCCTGCGTGCTGACCTTAAAAAGTTCGCCAGCG
>CANQRC010000004.1 GCA_947626155.1 uncultured Clostridia bacterium
CATATCAGCCTCTGGCATAACAATTGAGATACATCCTTTGTTTCCGTAACGGCCACTCATTTTGTCGCCGACAGAGATTTTTCTCTTTTGAGCAATGAAAACTTTTACAAGTTCGTTTACGCCAGGCTCAAGTTCGTCTTTATTTGCACGTGAGAACACTTGAACATCCACAATAACGCCGCCCTTGCCGTGTTGAACACGAAGTGAAGTGTCGCGGACTTCTCTTGCCTTTTCGCCGAAGATAGCACGAAGAAGTCTTTCTTCTGGTGAAAGTTCCGTCTCACCCTTTGGAGTAACCTTTCCAACCAAGATGTCGCCAGGCTCAACCTCAGCACCAATTCTAATAATTCCGTTTTCGTCAAGGTTTTTAAGTGCGTCCTCGCCAAGGTTTGGAATATCTCTTGTGATGACCTCGTCGCCAAGTTTGGTTGTTCGGCATTTAAGTTCTTCCACTTTCAAACAGATTGAGGTGAACACGTCGTCTTTAACCAATCTTTCGTTGATGAGGATGGCGTCTTCGTAGTTGTAGCCCTCCCAGTTCATATAGCCAACAAGCACGTTCTTTCCAAGTGCAAGTTCGCCATTTTCTGTGGAGTAGCCGTCAATGATAACTTCGCCTTTCTTCACCTTTTCGCCCTTAACTACGCAAGGTTTCTGGTTGAAGCAGGTTTCGTCATTGGTTTTATCAAATTTAATAAGGTTATATATATCAATATTTCCGTTTATATTCTTAACTCTAACTTCGTCAGCGCTGACATAAACAACTTCGCCGTCCTCTCTTGCAAGAGTTGTGTAGCCGCAGTCATGCGCGACCTTTGCCTCCATGCCCGTTCCAACAATTGGGGCTTCGCTGCGAAGAAGAGGCACTGCCTGACGCTGCATGTTTGCGCCCATAAGCGCTCTGTTTGCCTCGTTGCTGTTTACAAATGGAATAAGGCTTGTAGCAACCGAAATAAACTGTCTTGGAGAAGCGTCCACAAAGTCAACTTGGCTTGCTGGAACATCCAAAGCGTAGTCTTTATGGCGGCACATAACTCTCTTATTTATAAACCTGCCCTCTTCGTCAAGAGGCTCAGTTGCCTGAGCAATGTAAGCCTCATCCTCAACGTCAGCCATGAAGTATTCGCACTTGTCCGAAACTTTTCCTGTGGCCTTGTCAACTCTTCTGTAAGGGGTTTCAATAAAGCCATATTCGTTAATTTTTGCGTAACTTGTAAGTGTGTTAACAAGTCCAATAGCCTGTCCTTCTGGGGTTTCAATAGGGCAAATTCTGCCGTAGTTTGTGTAGTGAATATCACGAACTTCTGCGTCTGCTCTTTCCTTCTTAATTCCGCCAGGGCCAACAGCCGAAACACGGCGCTTTTGAGTTATTCCAGAAAGTGGGTTAACTTGGTCCATAAGTTGGGAAAGTTGGGAAGATGCCACAAAGTCGCGAAGCGCGCGGTTGATAGCCTTTGGATTTATGATTTGTCTTGGAGTAACCTCAGAAAGCTCCTTGCCCTGCAGGGTTTCTCTGATGTTTGCAACAAGTTTTGTGACGCCAGAGCGGAAGTGGTCATAGAAAAGTTCTCCAACAGTGGCAATTCTCTTATTTGAAAGGTGTTCAATTTTGTCGGTCTTGCAAATATCTTCCAAAACGTCAAGATACATGCTCATTGATGCCAAAATGTCGTCCATTGTAAGGGTCATAACCATGAGGTCTTTGGCGTGTTCTTTGATTGCCTGCATTCTCTTTTCTTTTGTCTTGTTGTCTTTAAGAATTTGGGCAAGCACAGGATAATAAACCTCTTCCAAAATTCCAAGGCTCTTTTCGTCGCAAGGGAAAACGGCAGAAAGTTTAACGCGGTTATTTCCTCTCATCAAATATTTTTTATCCGTGAGTTGAATCCAAACTTCGTTTACGCCCGAAGCCTTAATCTTTTGGCAAATGTCAGGCTCGGCAACCGTTCCAGCCTTGGCAATAAGTTCTCCGTCAGGAGAAACAACATCCTCAGCCAAGATATGCCCCTCAATTCTTCTTGCAAGGGAGAGTTTTTTGTTTAAGTTGTATCTTCCAACTCTTGAAAGGTTATACCATTGGTCAGAGAAGAACCAAAGGTTCAAATAACTTCTTGTGGTTTCAGCGGAAGGCACGTCAGCAGGACGAGTTTTTCTTGCAAATTCCAAAAGTGCCTCTTCCTGAGTGTTTTGAGTTTCTTTTTCAAGCACGTTTTTGATAAGCCTATGTCCGCCGAAGAGTTTTAAAATTTCGTCAGCGGTGTAGCCGAAGCATTTGAGGAAAAGCCCAAGTGTGATTTTGTGTTTTCTATCAAGCACAACCTTCAAAACTTCGTTTGCGCCCTGTTCAAATTCAATATACATTCCCCTCTTTGGGATGATTTGCCCGTGAAGAGTGGTGTTGTCTCTTTGTTTGTCACGAACAAGATAGTAGTTTGGAGATTTGATAATTTGGTTTACCACAACTCTTTCAACGCCATTGAAAATGAAAGAGCAATCCTCGGTCATGTAAGGAATGTCGCCCAAGAACACAACATCTTCAACTGCTTGTCCAGTTTCCTCAACAACAAAGCGCGTTTTTACGTTGAGTGGAATAGAATAAGTGGCACTTCTTCTTTTGCACTCTTTCTTTGTGTATTTTGGAACTTTGTCAATGACAGGCTCTAGAAAATAGAGCTTTGCCTTTCCAGAATAGTCAACAACAGGAGAAAACTCATCAAGGACTTCCTTGATGCCGTTGTCAATAAAATCTTGATAAGAGTTATTTTGAATTTCAAGAAGTGGTGGAATGTCGATATAATCTTTGAGTTGAGCAAAGGTATATCTCTCAGTTTTTCCAAATTTTTGTTTTTTCATGAATGTGGACATAGGCTCTCCTTAAATTTAAAAAAAGACTCCTTCGGCAAGAAAAACTCGCCAAAAAAGTCCTATTTTAAGTTGTGAATGGCAAAAAATTTCAACATAGCGTTAATTAACTAATTCATTTTATCAAATTTTTTTCTAAAAGTCAATACTTTTTTCAAAAATTTTTGCCATATTTGAAATTTTTTATACTTGTTCTAGTTAAATGCAACCGCCGAACCGTAATTTGTGAGGTAAATTTGCATGGTCTCGCTATTCAATTCAAATTCAACCTTTGCCGAATAAGAGCATTCGCTAGCGCTGAACACATTCTCGTGAACAATAGGCTTGTGTTCGTCCGAACTTGTGTGTTCCAAAACAACTTGCTCTCCTCTTAGCGCCGTCTGAATTGACTCTGTCCAATTCTCATTTGCTCCCACGCTTTTAATTGAAGACTTTCCTGTTATGGAAGAATTTGAATTATCAACATTGTGAGAATATTTAGATTGATTCAAGCCAATTATTGCGCCCAAGTTATAAGAAGCCAAATTGAGCGAATAAACCCTAATTTCCATTGAAGCCTCAATGTTAAATTCGTTTCTCACAATTTTTTCATCTTGTATCTTTGTTGCTGTAAGTTTTACAGTGGCCCCTTCGCCAACAACTCCCACGAGTCCACCTACGCCGGCCTCTGCAACAGTCAAACCCGTGGCTTTAAGTGAAGCGGAAACATGAATGTCAGCAAAACTTACTCCGCCCGTCAAAATAGTTCCGCCTACAACGCCTCCCACAAATTCCGTTCCAACAATTGAAATAGAATCAACTGTCACATCCGAAATTGAGGCGCTTCCAACAATCTTTCCAGCAAATCCGCCAATGTATTTTATTCCTCTTCCTGTGGATATGTCTGTTTCAAAAGGTCTTGTGGAGGTTGTGCTGGCAAGAATATTTTGAGAAACATAAACTCCTGTCACCTCGCCCGAGTCAATTGTTCCTGCAAAGCCGCCAACGGACTCTGGAACATAAGAGGTTGTCTCAAATGGATTTGAAACGGCAGCCAAGCCAAACACTTTCACGCCCGAAACATTGCCCCTAGATTGCCCCACAAAAAGCCCTGCAGTTTGTGAGTAAGTTGTAACACGCGTTTCTTCTTGAATATAAATTGTCATGTCTTTAACGGTAACACCAGTGTCAATAAGCCCAAACATCAAGCCAACTTTTCCGCCTGTAACGCGAATTTCGTCTTCCAGTTTTGAGAACTTAATTGTTCCGCTTCCTGTTGCCACGCCAACCAAAGCACCGGCATATGAATATTCGTCAAGAAGAGAGGAATTTTGATTGAAGTTGTTCCCTGCTAAATTTGGCAAAAATCTTGCTTTTGCAGAGGCAGTTGAGTTGATGTGTGCCATCTCATAATTCCCAACTGCAAGACCAATTACGCCGCCAACAATGTTTGCGCCTTGCACGGTTATACCACTTTCAGGCAAAACATCCACGTTGAACACTTTTCCGCCATAAAGCCTACCCGCCAAACCACCAACAACGGTGGCATTTGGGAAGTTTACTTCATTTGGAGTTAAGGTCATGTTCATGACAACGCCAACAGAACTTATGTCGCTGCTTCCAATCTCTGCAAACAGCCCCGCATAGTTTTGTTTGTTGTTTGAAACAAGTTTAATGTCGGCAATTTCCATATGATTGCCCTCAAAATATCCCAAGAACTTCGTGCTTGAAAGGGCGCTGTTGTCACTGTTTTCGTCGTATCTAATGTCAGAAATCAGCCTGTAATATGCTCGGTTTATGTTTACAGAATTGTTTTGTCTTACAACATATTCTTCCAAATCCGTTGCACTGCCAATAAGAATTGGGTTGTGAATTGCGCCAAGAGCCTCGCAAACTGTTGTATCATAAACATAGTTATAAACAACATTTTCTGCGCCTGTCTCTGGGTCAACAACCGACTCAACACTGTCAAGGTTTCGTCTAGAGAACGCAATTATGTTTGGAGAAACAAGTTCCAATCTATTTTTGTTAAACACCGTAGTCCCAAAGTCTCTTGACCCTGCGTTGCCGTCATTATAGAACCAAACTGCATTTGCGCCTTTTGTGGTCTGATAACTATATGCGTCAAACAGGCTTGTAAAGTCGTCATTTGGGTCAACTTGCGCGTCACCCTCTGTGGTCACTTGCTCGCCAAGTTCAAACTGTTTAAGAGTTAATGGCAAAATGATTGCGTTAGGGTCATCCTCAAGGTTTCCAATGTTCACATTCACGCCATCACTTGTGTCCCCGTTTCCGTCTGGGTCAGGGTCTTGCAGGAAATAGCAATTTGTGATCTTTCCGCCCTCAACATCTTCTGTGTCAAGTTCGTTAAAGCCCGCAAAGCCATAGCCAGAGTCGTTTCGGTTGTTCAAAACGCTCCAAGAAATGCACCTATCAATTGTGCCCGAATTGGTTATTGTAAAGCCAGCAACATAAGAGCCGTTTCCCTCCATGTTTATGTTTGTGTAGCAGTCATTTATGACGCCCGAGTTTTCATAAACAAAGCCTGCAATGTTGTTGTTTGCGTGAAGCGTGTTTTGTGTGCCCTTATAATAAACATCATCTGCGTTTGCCTGTCCGCTAACATAAGAAGAATAAATTTCTCCCGAGTTTTCAATAACAAAGCCAGCGGTAAGTTCGGTTGTGCCAAGCGTGTAGTTATACAAACTGCCGCCCTTGTAATAGCAGCCCGCAATTTTGCCCGAGTTGTTTCCCACAATGCCGGAAAGGTTGACATTTGCAGATATGTTCAAGTCAGAACGTGAGTTTGTGATAAAGCCAGAGTTTGCCGCGGCAATGCCGGAAACATATGATGCTGAAACTGCCTCCGTGCCTCTATAAACCACCGAAAGTGTATGGCCGTTTGACTTAATCACTGCGTTTGCAATTGTTCCCTCGTTCGCCGCTGTCAAAAGTCCTATATTATAGGTAGGAGTGTTCACATTTATTGTAACATCTTTTGTTAGGCTGATGGTCATGTTCTTTATAATACAGTTCTCTCTGACCGTGGCAAAAATTCCAATGTCTGTCAGGTCAGTCATGTTATACTCTCCACCCATGAGAATTTCATAACCATTTCCATCAAACCCTGCAATCTGTGATGTCAAAGGCATAAACTGAGAAGTTTGTTCCGCAGTTGCCTGCTCTGTGTTTCTTAAGGTTATGTCGTTTAAGAGGATATACCACTGATTTGAGCCCATGTTCATAAATTCGTCAACTTTTTCAATTGGCAGAGGGCTTTCCTCTGTGCTCTGCTCATTTACATCAAACGAAAATTCAGTGTAAAATCTGTCAGTTCCAATTGAAGTTGAAGAGTAGATGTATGTGCCGCCGTCCATGAGATAATAGCCCGAAACTGAGAAGTGATAGATGTTTGCCGTGTGATTATAAACACGGAGAGGCGTGATTGTCAGCCCGTCAGCTAGGAAGAAATTCGACCTGTAAGTTTGAGTTTGATTTCCTAAATTAACATCAGGCAAGCCGCTTTCATAAACTGTCCAAACAACTTGGCTTGTCATTCTTGAAACAAAGTTGTTGACATTTTCAACCACGGCTTGATTGTTCTTGTCATATTCAAGAAAATCAGTAATGGCAAGTTCAAGGGTGTATGGGTTTCCAATAGTGTTTGTGATGACGCCGTTTTCCATTCCCCTGACAACATCTTCGTTTACACCCTCGGTGTAGTCATAGTTCATAACAAAGTCCATGACGCAAAGTTTAAGACTGTCATCAAAAGTTATTCTAACATTGTCCACAATCTTGAAAGCGGAAGTGGTAATTGTCACATAAAGTCCAGGATAACCTTGTTGATAAATGATAACATCTGGCGAAATTTGAAGCCTAATTGCTCCGTTTTCCTCAACAACATTTGCAACTTTGGTGTTGGAAGAAGTCATTGTAATTTGCTCTCTTTCAAAGCCGAAAGAATCCAAAATCAGGCTGTATTCAAGCCCGCGCGCAACATAATAGGTGTTGTCAATGGCATTTTTGCTTGCAAACCTAAGTCTTGCATAGCTTCCAAGCCTTGTGTAATACATCCTGGTTTCTCTTATGGTTTCTTTGTTTTCTCCGCCATGGACAACAGCAATATCAAATCCCACTGGCACTTTGTCGCTTACGCTGCTTGCAGGCATAATGTAAGAAATGTAAACTTTTCCGCGGTATCTTGCATCACCTTGCTTATTTAAGAAGTTGATCATTTGCTCATATGTGAATGTCAGCGAGCCGTCTCTGTAAAGCCCAAAGTTTGGAACGGTCTCATAAACAACACTCCCGTTTTCGTCACTGGTTTCATAAGCAAAGGACAAGGAGATTTCCGTTGCGCCCTGCTGATAATTTGCGGCGTTGTTTGAAATTGTAAAGGTGTCAAACACGGCCTCAATTGGGTCAAGCGTAACTTCCAAAAGCCCTCTTTGAGATGGCACAACAACCTCGGCTGTGGTTGAAACATCGTTGATGTTTGAGTAGTTGTTTATGCCAATAAATTTAAGTTCTGCCTCGTCAACATAAACTCTTGTAGAACACATCACAGTTGTGCCGTTGTCGTCAATTTTGCTTGAATGAAATTCCAAAATATATTCGCCATAAATTGGGTTTAAATAGCGGTTTTTATATTTGTCGCTTGTTTGATTTATTGCGCAAACATAACTATATTGTTTGCCCGAAGTTTCTTTAAATGTAAAATCAAACAAATCATTGTTGGTTTCGTTGTTAACATAGTTTTTCCAAGCATCAATGCTGTTTTGTTCAACTCTTCTGCTTTGAACCGAATTTGGGTCTGTTTGTCCGTTTACAACCTTGTGAATTTCATAATAAACAAATTCCACATCGTTTGTCGAGACAATTTCAACATAATCCTCAAAATTTTGATTTGTGGTAATTCTGTGAAGCGTAGAGCCCGTGAAAACTCTTTCTGGACTTTCTTTGTAGGTCAGTGGCAAGTTGGATAATTTTGCGCCGTCAAGTTCAAACACATAAACTTGTCCCTCAACTTCCACCCTCAAAACAGGCGTAAGAGAATAGTTATCAACTGCGTTTTCCACTTCTGGTTTTTTTGTCTTATAAAAGATTACAGTCTGCCCGTCCACCTGCGTCCTTGAGAAACTTCCCTCTTTTGGATCAACGTCAACGGTGAGGTCTGTATTTGGATTTAGAATATAGTTCTTTCCCTGATAGTTAAGGATGCCGTCTTGTGAAATTGAGAATTCCTTTCCGTCAACGTCACGAGTTGTCTCGCACAAATAACTTGGTCTAAGATACAATTTAGACTTCTTGTCTCCGCGCAATACATAACTTGTATTGTCGTCAACAACGCTTCCGTTTATGTTGTTGTCGGCAAAGAACAGCGAAGAGTTTATGTCCTTTTTAAAGTAATTTACAGCCAAAATGTATATTGTCTTTGTTTTGATAACATTCAAAATGCTTGAGACATTGAGTTTCGCAAGCCCAGTATTTTTAACTGTTATGTTTGCCGAAACATCCACATTCAAAACGCTTGAAGAGCCAGAAATTGTGATGTCTGGGTCCAAGTCCAAAGTGCCGCCTGCTGGCTTCAGTGGGTGGAAGTCAGAATTTGTGGTTATGTAGTTGAGCCTTGAAATTTCGTCTTGCGCGTAGCCTGCCTCCTCAACGCCTACAACGCCTTGAACAGAGAAGTAATACATAAAGAACACATCAACTCCGCTTGCGCCGTCGCTGCTTGACAATTTGAAAGGCGTTTCTTTTCCAATATTTAGTTCAACTTCTTTGTGTTCAAAAACAAACGAAGAAACATAAGAAATTTTATCAACTGTTTTGTTGACAATCAAAATGTCGCCATAGAACTTGTCTGTATCTGGGCTCTTTTGGTCAAGTTCGGCGCCGCCGTTTTTTTCTTGCAATGTTCTAGCAAGATAAGATGCCGTTTCAAAAGTGAAAGCGTCATATTTTCTATCATTTCTATAGGCATTCCCAACAATTCCTGCCACAACAATTTGTTCGTTCAAAAGACCTTGTCGTTGATTTTTAAGACTTTCATCATCTGGGCTATCTTTTAACTTTTCGTCCAGAGCGTCAATTTTATCTTGAATTGTGTCCAAAAGCCCCGCCCCGTCATTTGTAAGCCCGTCTTTGGCCTGTCTGATAATCATTGAACTTTCAAATATTCCGCCGCCAATATCAACAGCCTCAATTGTGTTTCCGCCAACAGATTGTCCTTTTTCGCTTGAGTAATAAACATTGCTGCTTCCTTCACTGCTGTGATAATTTTCATAGCCAACAACCGCGCCAACATCGTCAAAACCGCGGAGGAAAGTTCTAATAGTGTTGTTTGAAACAAAGATGTCTCTGTTTATGCTTGTAAGCGAGTCTGCATAGCCAACAACTCCCCCAACGCCGCTTGCAGTGCGCGTTCCTGTCACATCAATTGAATCAATAATTCCGCCCACAAGCAAATTGTCAAGTGCAAAAGAAGTTTGCACTGCCGCCTCGTTGTTCTCTGCAATTTCATTTGGAAGAAGTGAGCCTGTTGCAACATAAGTCAAAACTCCTGCCACGCCGCCAACATCAACATTTCCATTTGTCTGGCCTGTCACCTTTAAAAGGGTGTAAGAAGTATATTTTGAATAGCCCAAAAGCACCAATTCGCCATCTTCAATTCTCTTTATGCCTGAATTTGTTGCCCCAACAACGCCGCCGGCATAAACGTTTCCGCCGTTTGTGTTGATGTTCACATAGTCGTCATAATAAGCCATAATTTTTGTTGTTTGCCCAGCAAAATTTTCGGCTTCACGAAGAGGCAAGAAGTATTCAACAACACTGCCCTCTTTGTTGACAGACACTTTTTTAAATGGAACTTTTTCGTTCTTTTGGTTTACAACATAATATTTTGTGTTGCTGTGTTCGTCAACAACAAACTGGTCTTTGCTGACAAAATATGTGTAAGATGTGTTATTAACTGTTTCGGTGAAATATTGTCCGCCAAGCCCGTCATCTTGCAACCTTCCATCTTTTTCACTGTCGTAAAGCCTAAAATAGGTTTTTTCATCATATTTTTCAAAGTTTTGGGTAAGTTGCCCAAAATTAAGCCCTGCCACTGTGCCAAAATAAACAGTGCTGTTTCCAGCATTTATGCTAGAAGCCCTCGAGCCTTTTTCAATTCTCGTGGCAATGTTCACAAGTGAGCCCTGATTTATTGCCGCCAAAAGCCCAACATAGGCGGTTCCGCTCAATGACAAACTATTAAATCTGCCCGAGAAGGACACATTTTCAATTGAAGGCAACTCATAGGTGACTTCAGTGCTTCCAACCACATCTGTTTGCGAAGGATTTTGGTTTATTTTTGCAAAAAGTCCAGCATAAACCTTTCCGCCAACAACCGCCTTGAAATTGGTGTCAGAAATTATAATGTCTGTGATTGAGGCTTGGGAAGTTGTTCCAACAATTGTTCCGCTGAAGCCCACAACTTTTCCGTCAACAATTCCAATTGGCGTGGCGTTATTTACTGCCGCCATGCTTATTCTTTCACGCAGTTCATAGTGGCTTGAAAGTTTTATGTCATTCTTTCCAATATCCAAAACATCTTGAGCCGACCTCAAAAGATAAGGGTTCAGCCTGGAGCCATTTCGATATTGAATGTTAAAGCAAACAGGATTTTGTGACGAGTCAAGAGAAGTGTAAGAAGTTCCCCACTCGGCAGGATAAATGTAAAGTTTGCCGCTTAAATCTGCGTTAATATTTGTAATTTGGTCTTTGTATCTTTCAAAGAACTCTTCAACCGAAAGCGCAATTGTATAAATTCCGTTTCGTCTTTGGGAATCATCAACTGTGTAGGTGAGCATTGAAGCACTGTATTCGTTTGTTGCATTTGGAATAAATTCTATTCTAATAGAGTTATCTGTTGCGTAAGTAGGATTTGTCAAAACGCCAACCGTCTGCACGAGGTTTTCGTTTGAAAAATCAATGTCTGCGCTTCCAGACACCCTAGAGATGGTTTTAACTTCAACATATTCTTGAGGAACAATGGTTGCGTCATATCTTTTTGTGAGGTTTGGCTGTTTTAAAAATGCGCTCAAAACAAAAGGATTTTCCCCAATGGTTTCAAGATAAGATAAAGAGTATTTAAATTCAAAGTTGTCTGGATTATAAATTAAAGAGCCAAAACTTCCTGTTTTAAATTCGTTTGACCACTCCGTCCCTCTTTTGAAGTCCACCTCATATTCGTCTCCGTCAAATCCATATGTTGCTCGTTCTGGCAGATAGAACATAAGCCCTCTGCTTATTGTGAATACAACAGTTTTTGCCAAGCTATCCTCGTCGTTCTTTACTATTCTCATCCTAAAACTTACGGCAATTGGTCCCATAGAGTTTGCAATATTGAAATAAACATAATTTTTGTCATAACCTGTTTCGTTGTATTCAAGTTTAATCACGCTATCTTGCTCGGCGATATTAACGCCCTCTTCATAAGTATAAATTCCGTCTTCGCCGCCACTGCAGTTATCATAAATTCTTGAAATAGACTCGCCGTCCAAAGTGTATCTATAGAAATTGGTTGAATTTTCATTGAAAACATTTGGCGTCAATTCCACGGAATAAGAACTGATGCTTCCGCCATAATAAACGGTGTTTGAAAGCGCATAAGCGTCACCATTTTTCAAATAGAACTCTGAGACAAGAGAATAAGAACTTACATGAATTTTGAAGAGCAAAGATTTTCTTGCCTCCGCAAAGCCATTTGCAATTGCAGGCCCGCTGAGGTCAAATTCAAGGTCACACGCCCCATTTATTCTGGTTGTAAGGGTGAAAGTCCAATTTGCCCTATTGGCTGTAACAGAAACAATTTCATTTGAAGATGGATAAACAACAGAATCATAATTTCCTTTGAATGTAAAGGAAACTGTGCTGCCATAAACGACCTCATCTTTTGATGAAGGGTTTAAAATTTCTAGGTTTATGCAGTCTTGATAGTTCAAATCCTCTGCACTAGAAGAAAATTCCGCCTTTGTAACCGCGCTGTTTCCCGTGCTTGTAAATTGAAAAGCCGTCGTCTCTTCTTTCAAAAGCCTTGTGCAATGAAAAGTCAGCCCGCGGTAGGATGTGCCGTTGTCAAGGAAGAAGTCATACACGCCGTCGCCAAGCCTTAAAGGCGTTATCTCCAAATTCAAATAATATTTAACTTCGCCCTCTTCATGTTTTGAGGCAAAACCATTTGTGTAAATTGTTCTAAAACTTAAAATGTTTGTTCCGCCCCTAAATTCAACCCTAACATCTTTAAAGTTTGCGTTTGCATACAAAACATTGTCAAAAGGCGTCATTCTTCTTTCATAGTCAACAAACAGTTCGTTCCCTTTTTCAGGGTTTATAAATTGGCTTTCAAGCCTAACTTCGCTTGCGCCATCAATTATGTTTACTTTGATTTCTCTAATAATTTCGTCAACACACTCGCCAGTTTCGGCATTATAAATTATTCCCTTGCTAACTGCATGAACTTTAATAAATAAAGGTCCTTTGGCAACGGAATTTGCCGTTCTAACTCTAAAATCACCGTTCCAATTTGTCAAAAGGTTGTTTTCCCCATAAACGCCTAAGCTTGTGCTGCCAATCACTGCGTCAAGGCCGTCATCAACCTCAAACCAAAGCCCGTCAACCTTTGGCAGGCTGCCATAACTTGAAACGACATCAATAGAAAAGTTTACATATCCGTTTGGATAAATTTGGTCGTCATATACATTATAAACTTCAAGCGCCACATCTTCATTTTCCAGCCCATTTACGCGAATGCTTTGAGGTGCAATCACAATTTTAACATTAAAATTCTGATTTCTGTTTACACTTTCGTCGCCAAAAATTTGTTTTGCAACTTCATAAAAAATGTTTAAGCCAACAGTAACTTCGTTTTGTTTTTGCGTGCTTTGTGAAATTTTCCAATAAGAAATAACATTTCCCTCTTCGTCAACTTTGTCCTCGGTGTCCGCAGGGTTTTCATAAAATCTATCAAAATCCACAAAATTTGTGTCCTGGAATTTTTGAATTCCAACAGGGGTATCAGCGTCAATTCCAGTCATCTGCACTTTTATAATAAAGTCTGTCATTTTAGGGTTATTTGGAACAATTAAAACATCAGCGTCTTTGTCATTGAGTGGCGTGAATGTTGTCTCTTCCAAAGTCTGATTGCTGTTCATATCAAAATAAGCGCCAAAAAAATTTACATTTAAACTTGGCAAAATGTTTACAGGAACAACTTGAGAGATGATATTCTTTTCGCTTTGAAGAGATGGCTGATAAATTGCCAAAATTCTAAATTTGCTTTGACTTACAAACAGTTTGTAGTCCACATCCGTTGGACTAAGGCTCTTCTGCTGCTGCCCTCCCAAAGTAAACTCAAGCGTTTCGCCAACAAGTTCTGCCCTGTCAAATGCGATAAGGTTCACATGAACATCTCTGTTCACATTATTGGTCAAGGTTGCCGTTCCGCTTTCCAAATCTAAGTCTTTAACATTCTGCAAATTGTCAACATTTGCCGACTCAACATCTTTTTGAATGAGAAAATATGAAACATCTTTTTCGGTTGTGTTGCTGTCAAAATTGAATATGCTTGAAGTTGGAACAAACGCTGTTCCGCCCTTGTTTTCATCTCCGCCGGAAACATATAACACATCTCCGCCATAACTCATTGTCTTTGAGAATTGCCTTACATCAACCCGAACAGAGCTTTCTTTCGAGCCGTCCAAAAGCTTGACAACAAGCTCGGCAGACCCGCCGCTGACAGCAGTTACATTCACGCGAATTCTTGTTTGAGAGATATAAGAATATGTATAGTCAAAAATTTTGCCTTCGCCGCCGCGTTGCGCAACACTGATTGCGTTGCTTAAGCCGTTCTGATAGCCGTTTATGTCAAAAAGAACACTTGTGCTGCCCAGTTCCTCATCATCTACGGTGAGGTTGATGCCCTCGGGATGGTCATTTGTCAAATAGACCTTGCCATAGTCCACCCCGCAGCCGGCAAAAAACACCCCTGCAAACAACATTGCAAAGATGCCAATCAGCGCTATTAAGGTGTTCCTAACAACTTTTGCCATACCTCTCCTCTAAAATTTTAGTTAAACAGTTGTTTTACATATTCAAGAGCATTGATTTGCACGGTTGTTCTTGAAGTTGGCCCCGTGATTAAGAAGCCTTGACCGACGCCGGCAGTGACAATTGAGTTTTGTTCTTCCTCATTTATTCCGCCGGACTTTTCATAAAGTTGAACGAGGTCATTGATATCACTTGGAGAAAGCGAGAAAATAAGTGAATATTGGCAGGCGTTAATAACCGCAGTTGACTGCCTCTTAATTTCATCCGAGCCCACAAAGTCGGAAATGTTTTGAGTGATGACAATCTGCATTCCGCCATATTTTCTGATACGTTTTGCCATTTGCGCCATGAAGTCCAACGCAATTGGGTATTTTGGATTGATGAAGATATGCGCCTCATCAACCGCAATGATAATTTTTCTGTTTTTGCGATATTTTCTGTTGAAATCCTTGTTGTTGATGATTTCATTGTTCAAATATCTAAACACAAGAAGCATTTGTGCGTTTGTAACTTGGGCGTTGTTTCCCGCAACCAAAGATTGGAAGTTGAATGTAACAAAGTTTTCGTTTGTTTCGATTGATGTCGGTCCGTTCCAAAGAGAACTGTTTCTTCCGCCCGTTGCAAATTTCTTAATGTAAGTTTCAACGGTCATAAGGTTTCTAAGCGTAAATTCGTCTCTTGCGGTTTTAATTCTTTCCAAAATAAGGTTGTAAAGGTCGTCAAAGGTTGGATAATCCTCAGGCTTAAGTTTTGCAAGTTTTGTTCTATAATCAATGTTATGTTTTTTATACATATCAATAATAAGCGAGTTCAAAACTTCAAACGCGTCAGAATTTATTCCCTCCAAAATAACTCTAAAAAATTGCTCCAAGAATTGTAAGTGCTGAGAGAAACTGTCGTCTGCAACCTCTTCTTTTGGTGCTTTTTCAATCAGTCTGCCATAGTCGTCATACTCTTCCTCTTCTTCCTCTTCGTCTTCACTTGCTTCCAAAGAGGAAATAACGTGGAAAGGATTGATAATTCCGTGAGTTGAAGAGCCAACATCAATAAACTTTCCACCCAAATTGTTTGTCAAATCTTGATATTCGTTTTCCGGGTCAAGAATGAATATTTTGCAGTTGTCGGCGGCAAAATTCGTAAGAAGTGTCTTTGTGGCGTAACTCTTTCCCGAGCCAGATTTTCCAATGACCATCATGTTAGAGTTAACTCTTTCGCGGTCACGCTTAAAGAAGTCCACAAAAACGGGATATTCGTTGTCGCCAATATAAATTCCATTAGGGTCTTGAAGTGCGTTTGAAATAAATGGGAATGTTGCGGCAAGCGTGGAAGTTGGAATTCCTCTCAAACTGTTTTTTACGCTGTCTCTTTTTGAGATGTTTGAAGAGATAAAGCCGTCAATTTGCCTTGAAAACAACTCGGAATATTTAAAGCCTTGTTGTTTAAGCATTGCGCGAACATCTTTCTTCGCGGCGTCCTCCGCCACAAGATAAGTGTTGACATTGTAAAGTTGTTGGTTGTTGTTTTTAAGGTTTGCCAAAAGTTCTCTCAAAGTGTCAACGTGGGTTTGCAACTCAATCTGTGTGGAACTTCTGCCCGCCTTATAAAGTTTTGTCTCCATTTCCATGATGGCCTTATCAATTTGCTTTTCAGATTCAAGTTTTGGAATTGGATTAAACTTCATGTGAACTCTTGTTCTGTCCAAAAGGAAGAATTGTGCGCCCCAAGCGTTTCCAACTTGCAAAGGATAGTCAACAAGGTTAAAGCAGCGGTAGCAAGTGTCGTCAACAAAGAAACGACCAATATTAAATCTTATCTTGTTTGGCAAAGCCCAATTTAGGTGTTCCGTGATAGGCAAAACGTCCAAATCTCTTTCATCAAAATCCTTCCCAAGGGTGGATTTCAAAAAGACCATAAGGTCATTGCCCGTCACAAGGTTTGCGTTGATAGGGTTCAACGAAGACGCCATGGCGGAAATCATGCCCTTTGTTGTCGTTTCAAGAATTTCCCTATCCTTGTCATACACAACAATATAAAAGTGGTCTTTAAACACCTTTGACTGCCTGTTCATCATCTCATAAAGCGAAACCCTTTCCTCAAAAATAGGTGAGCGCGCGTCAATTTCCTCTTGGGTAATTTGGCCGTCATATTGCATATCATACAAAACATCAAACTTGGCGTTTTCATTGTGAATGTAGTTGTCCAAAATCATAGGCTTTGAAATTTTGATAATTGAACAAGTTTGGTCCATGTTCAAACGCCTGAGTGCATTTGCAAAACTTTCAATAACGTTGTCTTGATAATATTCCGTCAAAAGCGTGAAGAACATTGGCTGAATTTCAATGACCTGAGCATAATAAATCCCAAAATTTATAAACCTGTCTTGGTAAACGCCCTCAAAAGGAATCATTTGTCTGATGGAAGACTTCCCGTTTTCGTCGTCGTCATCTTTACCCTTGACAAACTTTTTCTTTTGGGCGGAATATCTCAAAAGAAAAACGAGAGTGTTGTAAAATCTTACATCATCTGCAAGCTTAAAAAACATTGAAACGGCAATTATGCACCAAGCAATGCCAATCCAAATATGTAATTCAAAATTTGCCAAAAACAAAAGAATGGCAATCGCCGCAAAAATGAACCCCAAAATCAGGTCCAACCCGGTGACGCCTCTTACAAACTCGGCTTTTACTTTGGTTCTTCGTGGAATAACTCTTACCATAACAACCTCTTGTAGTTATGATACTACAAACCAAAGCAAAAATACAAATAAAATGCGCAAAAAACAAAAATAAATATTTATTATTATATATTTTCAACATTTTCCCTCGGGGTTTAAAATTCGACAACAAACAGCAATAAATTATTTTTTAGGAATTTATTTTTTTAAAAATTCAAAAAATTGATAAAAAAATCAAAAAAATAGCAAAAAAATTGAATAAAAACCTAATTTTTTGCTATTTTTCACAATTTTTATCTTTTTATGGCAAAGAAAAGTTGATTTAATTTGTTGTGTCTTTTTGCCTTCTCAAACACCGCTTTTGTGATGACTTCATTCTTCAAAACAATCTTTTCATTGTTGTAGCCCAAGATGTCCTGTCCGCATATTTTGCCAATGTAAAAGTTGGCTGAAAGGTTTATCTTTTCCGGCCCAGAAACCTTTGGAAAATCTTGAATGGAAACAACCTCTTCTATGTTCGTTCTAGGAAAAGTCCTTGAAAGTTGGGCGCGCTTTTTCTTAGTTTGAATAAAAACAACATCTTCCCCAACCTCGCTTACAAACTTTGGCAAAATTTCGCACTTGTCAGTTACAATTTTTGTTATTTTCTGTTTTTGAAACTCCAAATTTTTAATGCAGCCCAAATCCTGGAAGTTCTCATCCAACACTTGTTTGCCAAGCAGCCCCCTCGTTCTTTGGGCGGTAAATTGCATTGCCCCAACCTCGCCAATCACCACATATTCATCAGTGGCCATAAGCACATCCTCGCTTTTGACAAAAAACTCACTTTCCGTCTCATCGTCAACCACATAATATCCAACTTTCTTCATGGAAGAAAAATCCAAGGCCACATCCAGCACAAAGCCCACTCTTTTGCCCGCACTTTTGTCCAAGACAATCTTTGAAATGTTTTCCATCAGCCCTCCGCCTATTATTGTGATATGTTGCCTGTCCAAAAAATATGACAAACCGTCGCGGGAGTTGACAAACTTAAAAGAAAGTGCTAAAATCTTAGCGAGGTGAAAAATGAAAAAATCAAAAATAGTTAAAAAACCATACACAAAAGATATGACAATTGGCGAAGTTTTAAAAAGCAACCCAAATTTGGAAGAGGTGTTTTTGGGCTTTGGAATGCATTGCGTAGCCTGCCCAGTCAGCCAAATGGAAACAGTTGAAGAGGCCAGCGCAGTTCATGGGGTTGATGTTGAATTTCTTCTAAAAAAACTAAACGAAGCATAAAAACAAAACTGCAAAAGTTGCAGTTTTTTTATTTATTTAACGCGTTTTTTATGATTTTTTTCAGTTTTTCAGCGTTATTTTTATCTTTTATGTTAAAAAGCACTTCGTTTTGTCCTATCTCAATTGGAGCTTTTAATAGGTCGCTCTTGTTCAAAATCACAAGGCGATTTTTTGTTGCCCCAAGGTCATCCAAAATTTCATTTGTGATTTCAATGTTCTTCTTATAAAACTTGTCGGAGACATCCACAACATGAAGCAAAAGGTCGGCGTTTTTCACCTCTTCCAAAGTGGACGAGAAACTCTCCACAAGTTCATGCGGCAACTTGCTGATAAATCCAACCGTATCCGTGAGGAGGCAAAACTGCCCGTCGTCCAAATACATCCTTCGGCTTGTGGTGTCAAGCGTGGCAAAAAGTTTGTCGTCGGCATAGATGTTTTCCTTGGTCAACAAATTGAAAATTGAGCTTTTTCCGGCGTTGGTGTAGCCGCCCAGCACAACGCTTTTAATCCCCGTCTTTTCACGAAGAACCTTGTTTTGTTTTCTGCTGTTTTTGATTTTTTCAATCTCCGCTTGAAGGGTGACAATTTCTTTTTCAAGTTTTCGGCGATCAAGTTCAAGTTTGGTCTCGCCGGGGCCTCTCATTCCCGCACCCTTGCCGCCAAATCTGCCCGCGCTGCCCTGCAAAGAGGAAAGCCTTGTAAGAAGATAACGGTTTTGGGCAAGCTTAACCTCAATTTTGCCCTCGCTGGATTTTGCGTTAAGCGCAAAAATGTCTATGATAAGCAAAATTCTATCCAAAACTTTTATGCCAATTTCGTCAGACAAATTCCTAAGTTGAGAGCCTGTAAGTTGGAAGTCAACAACCAAACAATCGCAAGGATTTTGCGCAAGAAAGTCCTTGATTTCTTGAAGTTTTCCTGAGCCCATTATTGTTCGCCTGTTGAAAGCGTCAAGGCTTTGGCTGAAAATATGTTCAACTTCAAGCCCCGCAGAAAAACAAAGTCTGCTTATTTCCGCAAACTGATAATCCTTGTCCTCATCCTTCTTGATAGGGCAAAAAACAATTGCTTTTTCAATTTCTTCTTTCGTCTCAAAAACCTGTTTCATATTTTGATAATAACAAAAAAATATGCAAAAAGTCAATTTTTTGAATATAAAAAGCCTATTTTTTTGAATTTTTACTCACTTTTTGTTAAAATTGAGCCATCTTCTGTGGAAATTATCACCGAATAATCTTTGCCGTCCGTGTTGAAAATTGTGAAGCACCAATAGGTTTCTTCAAGCCCATTTTGCCTCTTGTCAATCACTCTCAAATAGCACTCGCCATTTAGATTTGTAAACTTTTTCTTCTCCAAAATTTTTGCTTCAAGTTCTTTGCACGCAATTTCCACCGCCTTTTTGCTGTCAATTTTAAAGTCGTTTGAAATTGGATAAAGTGCCACTTCCTGCCCCTCAAACTTTGCCGAAATTTTCTCCTGCCCCGTCAATTTTTTTTCCAAATCAAGCATATATGCGCCGTTGTTCAAGTTAAGCAAAATTTCAAGTTCCTGCTCGTTGTCATCAACAGAAAGGGTCAATTTTTTCAGTTCATCTGCGCTCTTTCTCGTTGGCTTCAAGGTCAAAAGACAAAAGTCCACATTGTCACCACTTTTGCCGTCAACTTTATACTCGTTTTCCCTCTGCCCATAAGCAATTGAAATTGCAAAGTCCTCATTCTCGCCGTAGTAATAAACCTGTGTCACCTCAGACATATTCTCCCGCACAAGTTTAAGCGTGTCAATCCCACACCCAAAACACATCACCGTCACCGCCGCAAGCAAACACCCCAAAAATATTTTCTTTTTCATATCACCTCCTAAAATTCTTGGACAATATAACAATATGTTTGTTTTTTCTCAAAAATGTGATAAAATAAGACAACAAGACTTTTTAGGAGAAAAAGATGAAAACACTAAATTTTTATTTTAAAGATTGCGTAAAAAATGGATATGTTATTGGCGCTTACAACTTCAACAATTTGGAAACGCTAAAAGGGATTTGCCTAGGCTGTAAAAAGACAAGTTCGCCAGCAATAGTTGCGCTGAGCGAGGGTGCATTTTCTTATCTTGGCGAGAATTTTATCAAAAACACCTTTGAAAGCGCAAAAAAAGAGTATAAAATTCCACTTTTTTTGCATTTAGACCACGGAAAAAGTTTTGAAATGTGCAAAAAAGCCGTTGACCTCGGCTTTGACAGCGTAATGATTGATGCCAGCGCCTTGCCATTTGAAGAAAATGTGAAACTGACAAAAAAAGTTGTTGCTTATGCTCACAAAAAAGGCGTTTTGGTTGAGGCGGAACTTGGAGTTCTCTCCGGCGTTGAGGACAATGTCAGCGCCCAAGCCGACCACTTCACAAACCCTCAAAAGGCAAAAGAATTTGTTGAGAAAACTGGTTGTGACACCCTGGCGGTTTCCATTGGCACAAGCCATGGTGCTTATAAATATAAGGGCGAACAAAAAATTCACTTTGATGTCCTCAAAAAAATTGAGGCAGAAATTCCAAACACCCCACTTGTCCTGCACGGCGCATCCAGCGTTCCACAAGAATATGTTGAAACAATAAACAAGTTTGGCGGAAGCATCAAGGGCGCAAACGGAACAAACGAAAGCACCCTCAAAAAACTTGCCACAAAACATCATATTTACAAAATCAACACTGACACGGATATTCGCCTCTGCTATATGGCAGCCTTGCGAAAATTTTTGTGTGAGCAGCCCGAAGTTTTTGACCCAAGAGTGCCAAATGGCAAGATAATTGAAGAAATTTCAAAATTGGTTGAGCATAAAAATAAAAAAGTTTTTATGTGTGAAAACAAAAAATAGCACCAAAAATGCTATTTTTTTTAATTTTTCTATTTTTTTTGCTATTTTTAAGGATTTTTTTGTGATTTTTAATTATTTTCCATTATTTTTGCCATTTTTATTTTTTATCATTTTTTATTTTAAACAAAGTTGTTGGCTCGGTGAGGGCAACATCAATCCTAAAACCCTCGCCTTCATTGAAGCCGTGAGATGAGAGAATTTTTGTTATGTAATTGAATGCAAATTCGGGCGAATTGTTTTCTTTGCTCAAATGCGCAAGCACAATTTGTCGTGTGCCAGAAGTGACAAGTTTTTCAATCATCTGCTCACTTGCATCGTTGGACAAGTGTCCATTTTTGCCCGCAATTCTCATTCTAAGGCTGAGCGGATATTTTTCGCAGTTTCTCAGCATGGAAATGTCGTGGTTTGCCTCCAAATAAACAAGTTGGCTGCCCTTTATTTTGTTGTAAATTTCGTCAGTCGTGTGGCCCAAATCGGTGACAATGCTTATTTTTTTATCATCCTCAGAAATGGAAAATCCAAAACATTTCACATCGTGTGGAACTTCAACCGGGTCAATCACCAAATCTTTAATTGCAAAGGCATCTGTGAAAATTTTCCTGTTTTTTTCGCTAACTTTTTCAAGCTTGTCGCCCAAGCCACTTGCCCAAACTTTATTGTGCGCATAGACGGGGATGTCATATTTTTTGCTGAAATTGTTTATGCCCTTAATGTGGTCTGTATGCTCGTGAGTAACAACAATTCCGTCAAGCTGTCCGCCGCCAATTCCAAGAAGTGAAAGCCTGTTTTCGGTTTCTTTGCATGAAAGACCATCATCCACAATAATTCGTGCATTTTCGCTTTCAATATAAGTCAAATTGCCGTCACTTCCCGACGAAAGATTGATAACTCTCATACAAGTATTCTAACAAATTAACGCGTTTTTGTCAATAACAGGCGCTATTTTTGCGCGTCCAAAATCTTTTTTAAAAACTGTCCGGTGTAACTTTTCTTGTTTTTCGCAATTTCTTCTGGCGTGCCTGTGGCAACAATTGTTCCGCCCTCGTCGCCGCCCTCTGGCCCCATGTCTATAATGTAGTCGGCGCACTTTATCACATCAAGATTATGCTCAATCACAACAACTGAGTTCCCCTTGCCAATCAACCTTTGCAAAATTTTGATAAGTTTTCTAACATCATAAGAGTGCAGTCCCGTGGTTGGCTCGTCAAGAATATACATGGTTTTGCCGGTGTCCTTTCTTGAAAGTTCGGTTGCAAGTTTAACACGTTGCGCCTCGCCGCCCGAAAGCGTTGTTGCCGGCTGCCCAAGTTTGATGTATGAAAGCCCAACATCATAAAGCGCCTGCATTTTGCTCTTTATGGTTGGAATATTCTCAAAGAATTTCAGCGCCTCCTCCACGGTCATGTCCAAAACGTCGCTGATTGTTTTGCCCTTGTATTTTACTTCAAGCGTTTCTCGGTTGTAGCGCTTGCCCTTGCACACTTCACAAGGCACAGTTATGTCTGGCAAGAAATACATTTCAATTTCTTTCACGCCTGCGCCCTCACAGGTCTCGCATCTTCCGCCGCGAACATTAAACGAAAATCTGCCCGGCCCAAAGCCTCTCGCCTTCGCATCTGGGGTTGAAGCAAACAAATCTCTTATCGCGTTGAAAACGCCGGTGTAGGTGGCAGGATTAGAACGTGGCGTTCTGCCAATAGGCGCCTGGTCTATGCTGATAACTTTGTCCAAAACTTCGGCATTTTTTATCTCTTTAAACTTTCCAAGTTCCAACTTGCTGTTGTTTAAGAGGTTTGAAAGATAAGGATAAAGCACGCCATTTATAAGGCTGCTCTTTCCGCCTCCCGAAACGCCGGTGACAAGCGTCAAGATGCCCGTTGGAATCTTGACATCAATGTTTTTGAGGTTGTTTTCATTTGCCCCAATAATTTCAATGAAATCCTTTGGCTTTTGCCTTGTAGCAGGAATTTCAATCTTCTCGTCGCCACGCAAAAACGCTGCCGTGATTGACTTTTTGTTCTTCATCACCTGCTCAACCGTGCCTGCGGCAACAATTTCGCCACCATGAACCCCGGCAAGCGGCCCAACGTCCACCAAATAATCCGCGGCGCGCATGGTATCCTCATCATGCTCCACAACAATAAGCGTATTTCCAAGCGACTGCAACTTTTTAAGCGTATTTAGAAGTTTTTCATTGTCGCGCTGATGCAGCCCAATTGATGGCTCGTCCAAAATGTAAAGCACGCCCACAAGCCCGCTTCCAATTTGGGTTGCAAGTCTTATTCTTTGCGCCTCGCCACCCGAAAGTGTCTCCGCCGAACGGCTTAAAGTGAGATAAGAAAGCCCCACGTCCTGCAAGAAATAAAGCCTTGAGAGGACTTCTTTCAAAATTGGCTCGGCAATTTGCGCCTTAGTCTTAGAAAGCTCAAGATTTTCAAAAAGAGGAATCAAATTTTTGACACTTTTTGAACAATAGTCGTCAATGTCCAACCTGTTAATCTTCACCGAAAGTGCCGCCTCGTTCAGCCTTTTTCCGTGGCAAACGGAACAGGTCTGCTCATGCATAAATCTTCCAATTTCAAATCTCACAAACTCGCTGTTCGTCTCTTTATATCTTCTTCTAAGATTGTTGATGATGCCCTCAAAATTAACTTCCACCTTATGTCTGCCAAATTTGTTGTCAACATCCACCAAAATCTTCTCGTCGCCCGTGCCGTAAAGCAAAATTTTAAGTTTTTCTTTTGGAAGTTTGTTTACTGGCTTGTCTAAATCTATGCCATACTGCTTTGAAAGCGCAACGAAATAACTTTTTGCCATGGAGCCGTCTTCCATTCGCCAGCCCGTGTTGTTGAAAGCGCCGCCATTAATTGAAAGGTCGGCGTTCTTCAAAACCAAGCCCTCGTCAATGTCCAAAATGTAGCCAAGGCCGGTGCAGTTTGGGCAAGACCCATAAGGCGCGTTGAAAGAGAAGATTCTTGGGCTGATTTCTTCAAGCGTCCAGCCGCACTCTGGGCAGGCGTAATTTGTGGAATAGGTCTCGCTCTTTTCGTCAGTTTCAACCACAACCAGCCCGTCGGCAAGTTTAAGCGCCGTCTCCAAACTTCCAGAAAGGCGCGTGTCCTTGCCCTCTTTGAGGACAATTCTGTCCACCACAACGCTTATGTTGTGCTTGATGTTTTTGTCAAGCGTGATTGTCTCATCAAGTGTGAAAATGTTGCCGTCCACCTCAACCCTAACATAGCCGCTTCGTTTGAGGCTATCAAAAAGTTTTTCGTGACGTCCCTTTTGCCCGCGAATGACAGGCGCAAGAATGGTGATTTTTGTGCCTTCGCCCAAAAGTTTTATGTCGTCAACAATTTGGTCAATTGACTGCTGTTTCACCTCACGGTGGCAGTGCGGACAATAAGGCGTTCCCACCCTCGCAAACAAAAGCCTGAGATAGTCATAAATCTCGGTCACCGTTCCAACCGTTGACCTAGGGTTTCGGTTCGTGGTTTTTTGGTCAATTGAAATTGCGGGAGAAAGCCCCTCAATAACTTCCACATCCGGCTTTTGCGCAGCGCCCAAAAATTGGCGTGCATAAGAAGAAAGGCTTTCAATATATCTTCTCTGCCCCTCCGCAAAAATAGTGCCAAAGGCAAGCGAGGACTTTCCCGAGCCGCTCACCCCCGTAAAAACAATAAACTTATCTCTTGGCAAAGTCAAACTTACATTTTTTAGGTTGTTTTCCTTTGCGCCCTTAATCACAATTTCATTTTTCATTTCTTTTGCCTCTTAAAATTATATCACATTTTAAACAATCTTAAAAGAAAATATCAAAAAAAGCAACCGAAGTTGCTATTTTGTTTTTGCTTGACGGTTGTCAATTTTTGAAGCGTTCTTCTCGCCGAAAAGATGAACTTTTGCATCAAGGAAATCACTTGTGTAAAGTTCTAAAATGTCTTCTTTTGGATATTCAACTTCAACATAATAAGCCGAAGCGCCTTTCAAATCTCTGTTTGAAAGTTGTGCGAAAACAATCTTAGGCGTAACAAGCACATTCCCCTTGTAGCCACAAGTTGGAACTCGTATTTCAACCTCTTTGATTTTGCTTAAACCTTTTGCAACACAAACAGGAACTTCCTTTCTGTAGTCGTCGTCAGCCGGCGTTAAAGTTGTATAACACAACTTTCCAAAAAAGCCTTTTTTGACAAGTGGTCTGACTTTTTTATTCAATTCTTCAATTTGTGCATCGCTTCTATTATAATTTATAGTAAACATTTTGCCTCCAGTTTTATGGCTTTTATTATAACAAATAAGTGTGTCAAAGTCAAGACCAAAAAGAAAAAAATTTGTCTAAATTTCGTCTTTTTTCCCAAGGCGTTTTTTAAGCGTGGCAATTTTATTTCTAAGTTCAATTGCGCGCTCAAAATCAAGTTGAGATGAGGCAATTTTCATCATGGAAGTCAGGCGGTCAATCTCTTTTGGAATGTCCTTTTTGGAGATTGAATTGTCTCCAACTTTCTTGGCAATGTCAAGCGTGTTCTTAATCTCTTTTATGATTGTTTTTGGAGTAATGTTGTGCGCCTTGTTATATTCTTCTTGCAATTTTCGCCTTCGCTCTGTCTCGTCAATAGCCCGCCTCATGCTGTCGGTTATTGTGTCGGCAAACATAATCACCCTGCCGTTTTCATTTCTTGCCGCGCGGCCAATTGTTTGAATCAGCGCCCCCTCGCTTCTTAGGAAGCCCTCTTTGTCGGCGTCGAGGATGCATACAAGTTCCACTTCTGGCATATCAAGCCCCTCACGCAGCAAGTTTATTCCCACGAGGATGTCAAATTCGCCCTGCCTGAGGCCGTTTATGATGTCAACACGCTCCAGCGTGTCAATTTCGCTGTGGAGATATTTCACCTTGAAGTGCCTGTCGCCAAGATAAGTGGTCAAACTTTCAGCCATTTTCTTTGTCAAAGTGGTAACAAGCACGCGCGCGTTGCGTTCAATTGCCTTTTTGCACTCCAACATAAGCTCTTCAACCTGATTTTTTATTGGGCGAACCTCAATTTTAGGGTCAAGCAGCCCTGTTGGGCGAATAACTTGCTCCACGACTTGCCCTGCCTTGTCAAGTTCATATTTCGACGGCGTGGCAGAAACATAAATTGTCTGCTTTAACTTCTTCTCAAACTCTTCAAATTTAAGCGGCCTATTGTCTTTTGCCGCCTCCAAGCGGAAGCCGTAGTCCACAAGCGAGGCCTTTCGCGCCTTGTCGCCGTTATACATTGCGCGAATTTGAGGGATTGTCATGTGGCTTTCATCAATAATTGTCAAAAAGTCCTTTGGAAAGTAGTCAATAAGCGTGTATGGCGCTTCGCCCGGCTTTCTGCCGTCAAAATAGCGCGAATAGTTTTCAATTCCGCTGCAATAGCCCACTTCTTTCATCATCTCAATGTCATAAGCAACGCGCTGCCCAATCCTCTCCGCTTCAAGAGGCTTGCCGTGCGCCTCAAAGTCCCTAATCGCCTTTTCGCGGTCAATGGAAATTTGCTCAATGGCGTTTTGAAGTGTGTTCGAGCCGACTGCGTAGTGCGTTGCAGGGTAAATTGCAACAAAACTCACTTCGTTCAGCAAGTTGCCGCTCACAGGGTCAAATTCATAAATTTTTTCAATTTCGTCGCCAAAAAATCTGACTTTAATTGCCATTTCGCTTGTGTTGGCAGGAAAAATGTCCACAACATCCCCGTTCACCCTAAAAGTTGTGCGCTTAAAGTCAATGTCGTTTCGCGTGTATTGAATTGCAATAAGGTGGCTTATAAGTTCGTCGCGGTCAAACTCCTCGCCCTCGCGAAGGGCAATGTGCAAATTGTGATATTCTTCAGGGCTGCCCAGGCCATAAATGCAAGAAACTGACGCAACAACAATTGTGTCCTTTCTTTCAAGCAAAGAAGATGTGGCAGAGGAGCGGAGTTTATCAATGTCCTCATTCACTGCCATGTCTTTTTCAATGTAGGTGTCGGTAGAGACAATGTATGCCTCTGGCTGATAATAATCATAATAAGAAACAAAATATTCCACGCGGTTGTTTGGGAAAAACTCGCGGAACTCGTTGCAAAGTTGCGCCGCCAAGGTCTTGTTGTGGGCAATAACAAGTGTAGGCTTGTTCACTTTTGCAATTATGTTTGCCATGGTGAAAGTTTTGCCCGAACCCGTAACGCCCAAAAGCACTTGGTCCTTCAGCCCGTCCTCAATCCCCTCAACCAACTTTTCAATTGCCTGAGGCTGGTCGCCCGCCGGCTTATATTTTGACTGCAAATCAAATTTCTCTTCCATAACCCTTATTTTACCACAAAACTCTCCCATTTACAATAAATTTTATAGAATTATAAAACAAAAAAAGATGCTTTCGCTTTATTTGATTGATATGTAGAAGATATGAGGCAAAGCGAGGAAGTGTCCGCGCCTCCGTATCTCCCACCAAATTCAGCCAAGCTGTTGCAAAGCAAAAACAAAAAACACGACTTTCGTCGTGTTTTTATTTGGTGGGAGTTATGAGGCAGGGCGAAGAAGTGTCCGCGCCTCCGTATCTCCCACCCCATGCTCCGCATGGCTTGTTTTGTGAAACAAAACAAAAAAAAGATGCTTTCGCATCTTTTTGGTGGGAGATATAGGGCTCGAACCTATGACCCTCTGCTTGTAAGGCAGGTACTCTACCAACTGAGCTAATCTCCCAGAAGACTTTCTAAGTGTAACACACCCAAAAAGTCTATGTCAACTAATTTTCAAAAGTTTTTTAAATTTTTATTCAGCCTTTGCAAACCATAATTCAACTGTAGTACCAAAATTCTTAATTGAAATTTGATTTGTTGCCTTATCAATTTCATATTGTTTTGCCAATTGTGGGTCTGCATGCATTGCTTCAATCAAATCATTTGCAGTGTTGTCGTCCAATGTAAGATTTGTGATGTCCTCTCCAGCAATGCGGATGGCTTTGAATTGCAATTCATTTCTTGTTCCCTTATCAGCGCTGTCATAAACAACCGTATCATTTACCAAGCCAAAGAAGTCTCTAAGGGATGTTGTTCCAACAAGGTAATTGTTTGTGTGTTTGCCAACTGGTTCTCCATTTTCATGGTAAACATCGCCTACACTAATTGCATCAATAGCATTTTTACATTCAATAACCCCACTGCCATCAACTCTTATTTTATACTCTGTTTCAAATTCTGCGTTGAAGTTAAGAGTTGCTGTTTCGTGTTTATTTGCATCAATCAAAGCGTTCAAAGCGGTTGTGAGAGCATCTCCGCTAGATTTAATCAGTTCGCCTTCGCCAGCCTTAATTCCGCTAAATTCATAGAAGAAGTATTCTTTGTCATAACTCTCTTCATTGAAGAATGCGTCAAACTTGCTTCCATCTTCAACATCATCTACAGTAAACTGAATTGATTGTCCTTGATATGTTGCGCCTTTTGTTTCAGAAATTTGAGCGGTGTATGTTACGGCCTCACTCGTTACAAAAACGTCAACGCTGAACACATTTTCAAAATCTTGTGCCGTGAAATCGTTTTCGGCAACAGCTTGGAAGCTACCGCCAATATATCTGTTAAATTCGCCCCATTTATAGCCCTTTGCAAGTTTGTCATCTACATTTACACCCTTATCTTGCAACAAAGCGTCAAATCTTGTTTCGTAAGTGTAGGCCTTTGAACTTTCATCACTCTTAGCAAATCTATCAGTTACAATTGCGGTTTTTCCAGAATTGTTCCTGTCTTCATATTTATAATAGTTGACAGTGAACATTTCTTTTGCAGCCCAATCATATGTCAAAGTAACATTTCTATCCTTGCGAGCAAGGTCATTTCCGTTAGCATCTTTAAACTCTGCACGAGTATAGTGTCTTGTTAAAATGGCACCCTCACCATTATGCAAACACCATCCATTATCAATGTATCCCGTTGCCTTTGCAGCGTCCAAATGTTCCAATTCTTGCCCATAAATAAGTGTGCTTTGTGACGTTTCGTGGTCAGTTGGGTCTTTTGTTTCAGTTCTTTGTCCCATGTTGTCATCTGGGTCAACGACATAGTTCCAACTTGCAGTATATTTGATAACTTCAAAAACGGCAATATAAGATTTTCCGTTCTCCATTTTTGCTGTAAGCTTGTTTCCATCAGCCAAGTTGTCTTGGTCTTTCATTTCGTCTGTGTAAGTCTCACCTTCATACCAGCCTACAAAATCATAGCCAACGCTTGAAGCCTCAAGTGTGATTGTGTCCAAGTGGCTTTGAGAAATTTGGAAATTATTTCTTGTAACAAGTTCTCCGTTATACTTAACGCCCGCAACGGCATCACTTCCTTCAGCGGCCTTATCGCCAGAGATGAGGATTGTGATGTTTATTACGGCATCAACAGAGTAATATGCAGCAAAAGCCGTGCCAACAACGGTGAGTGGCAAAAGCACAACCAAAGCGCATATAACCAAGATTTTAGATAATGTTCTTGACATAAAAACCTCCTAATTTGCCCTTATTATAACACATCATTTTCCTTAATTCAATAGCAAAATGAAAATTTTTTGAAAAATTTTGAGATTTTTTTGCCAAGATGTCAAAATCAAGCCAAATTTCGCCCCTTTCCAAGGCAAAATCAGCCGTCCATAATCATTTTGTCCGCAATTAAGGCAATGAGTTCGCCATTTGTAGGCTTCTCATTTCTATTATATATCTTCAAACCAAAAATATTGTTAATATTTTCAATTTTGCCCCTGTTCCAAGCCACTTCAATGGCATGACGCATCCCTCTTTCAACCTTGCTTGAACTTGTTTCAAAGCGCTCGGCAATGGTTGGATAAAGTTTTTTGGTGATTGAGCCAATAATCTCAGGCTCCTCCACGGCAAGTTTAACCGCCTCCCTCAAGAATTGGTAGCCTTTGATGTGGGCAGGAATGCCAATACTTATAAATATATTAGAAATTTTCTCGTCAAGTTGTTTATTCTCATTTTGGGACTTCCCGTTGCTTAGGACCTCAACAATGCGGCTTTCCAAGTTTTCTGGCGAGACAGGTTTCACCATAAAATAACTTGCGCCCGACTGAATTGCCTTTGTTACAAAGCCACTATGAGAGAGGTTTGAGACAAAGAAAATTTTGGGCATTTTGTCTTTAAGCTGCCTTATTTTTTCAAGCACGGCAAAGCCGTCAAGGCCAGAGAGCATAACTTCCATAACCAAAACGTCTGGCTTTAAAGAAAGAACGTCTTCGCTCACCTTTTTTCCGTCGGCACTTGAACCAACAAACTCAAAATTTTCGTTCTGTTTAAAGTAGTTTACAATTTCATCCGTTGTGTCTGCGATGTAAATTTTTGGCAAATTTGTTTCTTTAATCTTTTCCATAAAAATCTCCTTTAAAATAAGTGTTCTGCAAAACAAGAAAAGATTAACACAAAACATCTCAAATAAAAAACGGAAATTTGCTTGATATTGTCGCAAGTAAAACAAACTTGTCGAAACAACACAAAAAATTCCAAAGAATAAGAAAATAACAAGAAAATCCTCAACACAAGTCAAAACTTATCAAATTTTGCCTTACTTTTCTTTTGGAGAAAAGAAAAGTAAGCAAAAGAAAATCAATTACCCTTAACGCGAAGGGACTCATTCTGCTTTTTCTGTCATTCTGAGTATCCCCATGCTGTCATTCTGCTCATTGTTGTCATCCTGAGCAACGCGAAGGATCTCAACCACTTTTATTGTTGTCATCCTGCATCGCGAAGCAATCTCGCTGACGGGCTTTCGGGCGTTGGCGCTGCGGAGTGTAACGCAGTCGAAGGATCTCATACCTATTATGAAAAGATTCTTCCTCTCCGCTTCGCTCCGCGTCAGAATGACAGCAGGGCGGAGATTCCCTCGAAGACGGGCTTTCACATCCCAAATCGGCCATAAAATTTTGGAGAGAAAGGGCTTTGCCTGCTCTTCAAAATTTTATGGCACTTCTACCGATGAAAAATGTCCAGCGGAATTTTTCGAGGTGCGGAAAGGGGTCTTTGTGGGGAAAACGAATTTTAGCGGTTAAAAAAGCACAGCAGTTGCTGTGCTTTTTGTGTCCGCGTCAAAAATTCTAGTTGTCCCCACACCCACATTATCTCTTTGAGAATTGTGGTGCTTTTCTTGCTTTTTTGAGGCCGTATTTCTTTCTTTCCTTCATTCTTGGGTCACGAGTAAGGAAGCCAGCGTCTTTAAGTTCTTTCCTGTAAGTTTCGTTTGAAAGAACAAGCGCTCTTGCAATGCCGTGGCAGATTGCCCCAGCCTGTCCAGAAATTCCGCCGCCAACAACATTGACAGAGATGTCAAATTTGTCAGCAGTTCCTGTAAGAGCAAGTGGTTGTTTAGCAATTAAAAGAAGTGTGTCTCTTTGAAGATATTCAGCAACATCTTTTCCATTGACCTCAAACTTACCTGTTCCAGCAGTCAAGCGAACTCTTGCGATTGATTTTTTTCTTCTTCCCGTAGCAACAAAAGTGCCTTTGTTTTGTTTCTTTTCAGCCATTATTCAATCACTCCTTTTAAGGTAATAAGTTCTGGGTTTTGAGCCTGTTGTTTATGATTTGCGTCTTTGTAAACATGAAGTCTTGTGAATTGTTTTCTTCCCAAAGTTGTTTTTGGAAGCATTCCCTTAACTGCAAGTTCAATTGCTCTGTCAGACTTTTCAGCCATCATTCTGTCATATCCAACTTCTTTAAGTCCGCCAATGTAACCTGTGTGGTAACGGTGAACTTTTTGCTCTAATTTCTTGCCTGTAAGCACAACCTTGTCAGAGTTGATAACAACAACAAAGTCTCCTGTATCAACATGAGGTGTGTAAATTGTTTTATTTTTTCCAGTCAAAATGTCGGCAACTTGGCTAGCAAGGCGTCCAAGTGGCATATTGGTGGCGTCAACAAGATACCATTTCCTTTCGACAGTGGCTGGATTTGCCATATAAGTTTTCATTTTGTTCTCCTAAAAATTATTGCACAACACTTTGCCAGTATAAGGTCATGCGGTCAAACCTAAAAACGCGAATTTCATTGGGGCTAACAATAAAAACGCCTTTTTAAGCAAAGACGTTTATATTTTATAGATTTAAACATTATTTGTCAAGTGTTTATTCAAAATTTCTTGAAAAATTATGCAAAAGCCCTCTCTGTTTGGGTTTGTATCTTTGTGGCAGCCACTGTTGAGATGCCCTCGGCGTGCATTTTGTCGTTTTGAATAAGTTTTGCATAAGCAATGTTGAGGTTCACAAGGCTATTGAAAATTGTTTGCTTGTCCTCAAGTGAGCCTTCCCCACCAAGATAGTCCGCAATTCTTTTGTCAATTGCGTCCTCATATGTAGCGGCAAGTTTGTTTAATTTATAATTTTCTTCCAAGGTGTTTTTAACTTCCCCAAACTTCATTTTTTCATACACGCTTCCAACAAGAGGCGTCATTTCATTCAAAAGCATCAAAAGCCCCTTTTCAGTTGCCATGGTAAGGCGGCTTAAATCTTTAATCTCGCTCACGCAGTTGTCCATGATGGTTTGAAGTGCGGCAGAATAATCCCCGCCCTTTTCAACATCCTGCAAAATTTGCGAGAGGTCCTTTCTAAAAAAGTCGGATGGCTTTTCTTTCTTTTGAATAAGAAAGTTTCTATTATATTTTGTAAGCATATATAAATAGTTAGATTGTGCCTGCTTCAAGCCCACAATCATCTGCCCGTCCTTGTAAACAGGTTTGATATGTCCTGCATCATCAAAATCCATCAATCCATACATATTTACAAAACTCATAGCACACTCTCCTTTTATCTGTTTTCATTTTAACACAACAAAATGAATAAACCAAACAATTTTTGAATATTTATTCATTTTTTTGAAAAAATTTTTCTATGAATTTTGTAAAATCAATATATTGTGTAGTTAAAATTTTTGAACTACTTTATGTTGTCTGGGAAGTCATTTTCAAAAAGCACAACATCGCCCTTTTGAATAATTTTTTTTAAAATTTCCTGTTGTTGAAGCCGCGTTTTGGCAAAATAAATCTCAGGAACATCTGCCGCGCCAGAGAAAAGCGCCTCCCTGTTCGTCTCGTTCATAATCACAAAAATGTCACAAACTTTGCCTGCCATTTTTCCAACCTCAACATTGGCAGAGTATTGTTCTTTTCCAAGTTCCACAATCCCCGGCGACACCAAAATTTTGCGCCCCGGAAAACTTGAAAGCACCGTGAGCGCCTCCTTGAAGCCGTCGAGGTTGGAGTTGTAACTGTCATCCAAACAGGTTATAAAATCGGTCTTAATAAGTTCCAAGCGGTGGGCAATCGGGCTTGCGTTCTCAATTCCCCTGACAATTCCAAACACAGTCTCCCCCAAAAGGTAAGCCATGGAGGCTGCCACAACAATGTTGTCAATGTTTGCCTTGCCCAAAAGTTTTGTCTTGCAAAAACATTCCTTCCCGTCCAAAACAAGCGTGAAGTGTGAGCCTTCGGTTGTGCTTTCTATGTTTTTGGCGTAGGCAAAACTGCCCTCCTCACAAACCAAGTACTTCCGCCTTGAAAAACGCTTGTAAAGTTTTTTGGTTGACTTGCTTTTGCCGTTGAACACAACAAATTCTTTTGCGTTGTCGCAAAGTTCATATTTTGTGTTCTCAATGTTTTCAACGCTTCCAAAAGTTTGGAGATGGCAGTTTCCAATTGGGGTTAAAATTCCAAAGTCCACGCCCACAAGTTTTGACAAAAACTCAATGTCGCCACTCTGCCTTGCGCCAAACTCCACAATAAAAAAGTCGTCGGTCTCTTTCAAATCTTCAAGAATGGTTTTGCAAATCCCCATGGGCGTGTTGAAACTTTTTGGCGTTGCGCAAACATCAAATTCAACTTTCAAAATGTCATACAAAATATGTTTGGTTGTGGTTTTGCCAAAACTTCCTGTGATGGCAATTTTTTTGCAGCGCATCCTCGAAAGCTTCTTTTTTGCTTTTCTAATAAAACTTTTTTTAATTAAATTTTCAATTGGAAGAGAGATTAAAAAGGAAAGAAAAATTGTCAGTGGGCTTAAAATTAAAAGAATGGTCGCGCACAAGAATTGCAGCCAAAAAATTGGAATAATTCCAAAAATCATCAAAAAAATGCCAATTTTTAGCAAAAAATCGCAAAAAAACAGTCTTTTTATGCGTTTTGTTATGTTTAGCGGCGTTTTATGTCCAAATGCAAAATCAAATTTTATTGTCTTAAAAAGCATATTTTTCAGCTTGTAATTTTCAAGTTGATAGGTTTTTATGTAAATTAAATCCAGAGCAAAATTCACACAAGAAAACAAAAGCGCATAAACAAAAAACATATTTCCTCCTTAGTTTAAAAAGTTTTTTAACGCCGCCACAAATTCAAGCCGCTTGTCAATAAAGCAAAAGTGTCCGCAGCCCGGCAAAAGCAAAAGCTTGCTGTTTTTTATTTTTTTGTTCAACTTTTTTGCCATGTAAACGGGCGTCACATCATCCTCCTCCCCAAAAACAATAAGTGTCTCGGCGGTGATGAAAGGCAAAAAGTCGTCAAGGTGGGTGTTCACAACGCTGGTGAAAATTTTCCTCATGTTCTCCGGCAGGGCAAGATAGTCAGTGCTGCCACATTTTGAGGTGTCCATGCCAAACTTTTTCTTGAATTTGTATGTCCAAACTTTAAGATAATAACTTGGCTTGCGCTTGGGCTTCAAGCCGGCGCTGTCCACGAGCACAAGTTTGTTTGTCTGCGCCTTGCAAACCGCTGCCATGATGATTGCCACACGCCCTCCAAAAGAATGCCCAATAAGGTTGAACTTTTTAATATTGAGATGTTGGCATAAAGATATGACCATGTTTGCATATGTAAAAATTGTCCAATCGCGGATGTCTTTGCTGCTTCTTCCAAAAGGCGGAAAATCCACAAACAAGCAACTTCCACTTACGGCTTTGTTTGAAAACATCAAACTTTTGTGGTCACACCCCCACCCGTGCAGAAAGATGTTTACAACTTCGCTTTTGCGGTCAAAAAACCTATAAAAAATTGTTGCGTCACGAAAGTTTTTGTTCATAAATCCATTTTATGTAATAAATTGTTTTTTGTGAAGGATGTCGGGCAGGTCGCCTGCGCCCAAAAACAAAAGCACCGGATTTTGCCCTTTTAAACTTTCGAGGAATGCGCTCAAATCCTCAAAACAATCAAAATATCTCGCGTTTTTGTTGAACTTAAAAACTTCCTCGCAAAGGTCTTGGCTGCTAAGCCCCTCGCTTGGCTTCTCCCTTGCGGAATAGGTTTTGAAAAACAGCGGAGTGTCCACCTTTTTAAAAACTGTCACAAAGTCGCCCAAGAGACTTTGCGTTCGTGAATAAGTATGCGGCTGAAAAATTGTCACAAGGCGGCGCTTTTTAAAAATTTTCTGCGCAGTTTTAATTGCCTTTTCAATTTCGGTTGGATGGTGCGCATAATCACAAAAAACGGTTTCAAAGTCGGGCGAATTCACCTTTTCAAAGCGCGTGTGCGTTCCCAAAAAACTTTCCAGCCCCTGCTTGATAAAACAGTCATCAATTCCAAGTTTTTTGCAGGCAAGATAAGCATAAATGCAGTTTTCCTTGTTCACCTCTTCGCACAGGTGCAAATGCAGGTGCATAATTTTTTCGCTTCCATCAAATAGGTTAAAAATTAGGCCGCCGCTTTTGTCGTGCCTCACATTTTTTGCGCAAATGCCGCCAAAATCTTCAATCACATAGGTGCATCTTTTCTTAAACTTTTCAAACGCCTCTTTTTCATTTGAAAAGGTCTTAAAAAAATCCAAATGCTCCTTTTCAACATTGGTCACAATACCAAGAAATGGGCGAAGAAACAAAAAGTTGTTGTGATATTCGCAGGCCTCCGTGACAAAAAATTCCTTTTCTCCAATTTGGAAGTTTTTGTTGTCCAAAATTTTATAGCCGCCAAGGTGCAAAGTGGGCTTCTTGCCTGCAACAGAAAGAATGTTCTCAATCATGGCGGTTGTGGTGGTTTTCCCGTGCGAGCCCGCCACCGCCACAACTTTTTCATAATCCCCACTTATTTCTCCCAGAAGTTGGCCACGGGAGATGATTTTTTTGTTCAGTTTCTTCGCCAAAACAAAATGCGGGTCGTCATCTTTAATTGCGGCGGAACGCACAATCACATCCGCGCCAGCAATCCCCTCTTCGTTAAGCCCAAAATCCACCGCAATGCCATTTCCCGCCAAAATGTCTGTGCCACGCCCCTGCCTTTCGTCGCTTCCGCTCACCCAAAAGCCCTTGTTTTTCAAAAGAATTGCAAGTGCAGACATGGAAACTCCGCCAATGCCAAGAAAATAATATCTTTTCATAGTCTTGTTTATGAAATTTTTAAAATTTTATTGTCAAATGCTTAAAATGTTTTGTAAAAATTTTGCTTGATGCTATAATGATATTGACCTTGAAAAGGTTAATTTAAAAAAGGAAGGTAAAAGAACTTGAAAATTACGGACATTAGAGTTAGGATTGTAAACAACGGAAACGACAAACTCAAAGCAGTTGCATCAATCACAATTGATGACGAACTTGTGGTTCACGACATCAAAGTGATAAACGGCAAAGATGGTTACTTTCTTTCAATGCCAAGCAGAAAGACGACCGAAGGCGAGTTTAAAGACATTGTTCACCCAATCAAGACAGAAGTTAGAGAAATGTTGAAAGAAAAAATTCTTGCCGCATACGAAGAAGCACTCAAAACCCAAGAATAAAGATAAAACCGCTCGAAAGAGTGGTTTTTTATTGTAAAAAAACAAAAATTTGCAAAAAATTATTATTGACAACACAATAATTATGGGTTATAATACGCTTAGGAGATATGATTATGAAGAAAGTTCTTTTATTTACACACGGAATTGATATTGACGGCTACGGTTGTGCAATTTTGGCAAAACTCGCTTTTGGCAATGATGTTGAGATACATTATGCCGACAATTTTGAACTTGACGAAAAATTTGCTCAGCGCGTTTATGGTGTTTCTGCCAAGCAAGTTTTGGAAGATACTGCCGACAAAAAACACCTTTTTGAAACTGCCAAGACAAATTTGCAAGATTTTGAGAAAATTTACATAACTGACCACTGTTTAAGTTATCCACTTTGTCAGTTTGTGGATGAAGACAAAGAAACCGTTTCAAAACTTCTTGTTTTAGACCACCATGAATCTCGCAAGGCCGAACAAGGAAAATTTGACTGGGTTAAAATTGTTGAAAATATAAGAGAAAACAATAAGGCTTGCGGGACAAATTTGTTTTATTTCCACCTGATAAATCAAGGAAAAATTTTCCCATCCTACGCAATTGCAAGATGGGCAAGGCTTACCACTCTTTGCGACACTTGGACATGGAAAGGCTCTCCTTGTGAAGATGATTGCATTAAACTTGACATCTTGGGAAAAGCCCTTGGCAGAGAAAAATATGTTGAACATTTTACAGAAAAACTGTTTAAAGAGATGTCAAAATCTCAGCCTTCTTTTGAGTTTTCGTCTGAAGAAAAGAATTTGATTGAAGAATATCAAGTTGCATATTCTAAAAAGCTGGATGAATATGTGTCAAAAATAAAAATAGTTGACTTTGATGGAATGAAAGCCGGATTTGTGCATATAAAGGATTTGTTCAAAAATGATATTGCTGAAAAGGTCCGCTCCTTGCCTCTCGCACAAAAAGTTGACTTTTTGCTTATGCCTGTTGACGACAGAGAAAGTGTCTCTCTTCGCAACATAAACCCAAATTGTGACGTTTCAAAAATTGCGCAAGCACATGGCGGCGGCGGACACTTTGCAGCGGCAAGCATTCCAAAAGAAAATTTGAAAGGACTTGTTGACGACAAAAATCTTGGAGCCAATTAGTTTAGGAGATTTACAGTCTATGGGAATTTTTGACATTTTTAAAAAGGGAATAAAACGCGCGCCAAGAGACTGGCAGTTTTACACAAAAACCTCATCTGTGGATTTTCAAATGAAAACAAAAAGCCCTTATGAAACTTATGATGAAGAGGCTGAAAAACTTAGAATGTATGCGTTCTCAAATATGCTCTCTCATGGCGGAAGACAGCAAGGCAAGGAAAGTTTTACTTGTGCAACCTCAAAAAAGTTGGTGCTTTATATCTATCATTTTGATGACGGAAGAAAAGATGATGCTGGCAGGTGGATTTCAAATTGGCTGATGGTGTTTTTAACGCCGGAAGAGGCAAAAAGATATACTCCAAAAGATTTTGCAGAAGAGATTTATGCCAAAAAGGCAAGTTTGGGGCTAACCTACCCAACCGGCTTTGATTTTGCAAACAAATTTTCCGTTGTTTGGGATGAAGAAAAGATTATGGAAAGCAACGACCCTCTGTTCTTAAAAAATCATAAAAAGGCACACGGCGGAAGTTTTGCAATTTCAAAGAAGACTTTTCAAAAACAAAACTTGGCTTGGCAAGCAAGCAAAAAAGAGGATGCAACTTTTCTTACAACAACTTACATTCCAGAAAAGCCAAAGAACAAATAAAAAAGATGCAGTTTTTGCATCTTTTTTTTACATAAGTTTTGAACTGTCTTGCGTTTCCACGACCTTTAAGATATTTTCTTCCGTTCCGTCTTGCGCATTGAAATATATGTAATATGTTGCGCCGTCTCTTTCACAGACATATTCAAAGCAAAGCACTTGCCTGTTGTAGTCAAGAGGTGCAAGCACAAGCCTGCTGCCCTTTATCTCAAAAGAGTTGTCAATGCTTGATTTCAACTGTTCGCCGTCAAATTTTGGCGTGGCAAGACTTCTGTTTGTGTGATTTGTAAAGTAGGCAATTGCGTCATAGCCAATCACAACTCCCTTTTCCATGTCAACTTTCACTTTTACAAGGTCAGGATACAACACAACCCCGTTTTGTGTTGGGGTGATGTTGAAAAATGCTTGCGAATTCAACATTTCGTGCCAAACAACGGCTGGCTTTTCAATCCCATTTTCCTTTGCAAAGTCAAGCGCAATTTTTTCGGCCTGGTCAAGTTCAATGTTTTTCTCGTCACTGTCCACATTTCCGCTGATAGTCAAAATGTTTCCGCCAATTTTTGTAACTTGAACATAAAGCCTCTTTTGGTCGGAATTTTTTATTGAAAAATTGTAGGTATCAAACTTGCCCTCGGTCTGCCCCTCAAAATTTATTGAAGAGAGGTTTTTAAAAGTCTTGTCAACTTTTTGATAGGCCTCGTCTTTGGACACTTCGCTCCCTTTAAGCCCAACAATTTTTTGATTGACCACACTGTCCGAAAATGGTCCGTCATAAATCATGGACGGATAATCAGTGTCTGTGGTCTTAATTCCAGAGAAGTTTAGCGTGAAGTCGTCAATTTCGCCGTTCGCGCGCGAAGAGGCCTCAACAATGCTATAACCCATAATGATTTTTTCAGACATTTGATTTAAATATTGTTTCATTTCGGTCAGGGATTGGTGCATTTCTTTCAGGGTTGAGATGTCGCCCTCAGTAAGCGCGCCGCCCTTTGCAAGTTTCTCCTCCAAAACTTGTGTGTAGCCCGACATTTGATTGATAAATCTCACGCTTTGCACAATGTTGTCATTCGAAAGCGGAAGCGCGGCAATATTGGCCTGCATATCCTTTGAGGCGTCCGCAATTTCGCCAAGCATTTTTGCCTGATAATTTTCACTGCTCGACGCAAGAAGTTTGCTGATTTTCATGTCCGCGTTGTTAACATTGTCCACAAGTTCATAATAGTTTCTTTTATAAACACTGTCAAGTTGAAGGGAATATTCGTTTGCCTGCGCCTGCGTCACCCCATAAGCAATCCCAAGCCCAAGAGTGGTTGCGCCCAAAATTCCTGTGGAAATTGCAAGCCCAATCACGGCGGCTCTCATGCCTTTTTTGCCACTTTTTTCATGTTTTTGCTGATTTTTTTGCATTTTTTGCTCATTTTTAGCATAATTTTTTGAGTTTTTTTGATTTTGTTCATTATTTTTCATTTCTTTATTTTCCATAACTCACCTCTTAAATTGCAAACACATGATGCCCAATTGTGACAACAGTTTTCTTATTGTAAATCCACTTGTTTGTTGCAGTGCCGGCGTTGTAATAGTAAAGGCAGCCATAAGTTGGGTCCCAGCCGTTCAGAGCATCACGCGCCGCATTTATTGCAGTTTGATTTGGTGTCAAATTTATCTGCCCGTCATTGACGCAGGTGAACGCCCAAGGCTGATAGATCACACCAGCAATTGTGTTTGGAAAATCTGGGCTTTTCACCCTGTTCAATATGACCGCTGCAACCGCCACTTGCCCCGTGTAACTTTCCCCTCGCGCCTCAGCATAAACGCAGTGCGCAAGCAGGTTTAGGTCGTTGCTTGATGTTGTGCTGTTGTCAGATCCAGAAAGCGACATTCCAAGCGCCTTTGCAGTTTTTGGTCCAACAATCCCGTCAACCGCAAGCCCGTTCTTTTGCTGGAAATATCTCACCGCTTTTCTTGTAAGATTTCCATAAATTCCGTCAACCGTGCCGGTGTAGTAGCCCCACCTTTTAAGTTTTGTCTGCACGGTTCTGGTTTGACTTGTCGTCAAGGCCTCCGCCACCTCAACATTTATGTAGTTCAGTGCAAGAACGCTCGTTCCTGCCACACCCATAAATGCGAACGCGAATGCAAAAATAAGTGAAACAATTTTTTTCTTCATTCTTTTCCTCCGTTTTTTGATAAATAAAATCAAATTACATTAGATAGAATATCCCAAATTCGTGATTTATACTCAAAACTTTGAAAATTTTTTGTGGAAGTGAAGCAAACGGATGGAAAAACCACGCACCACCAATTGTCACCACCGCCCCTGCCAAGTTGAATTTTCAAACTGTCATAAACGCCCTCTTCAAAAACGTTTTCGCCATAAACGCGCGCGGGCATTTCCTCTTTCGTCAAAGTTATCTTCGCCCCATAGCCAACTTTTTTGTCTTTAAGCGCAAGAGAAACAACCTCTTCCACTTTTTCAATGTTCGCGCCAAGAAAATTTTTCACTTCGCCTCCGTCAGAAAAGTTTTCAAGTTCCTTTTCAAGATAGGTGACCACAACATCCTTGACGAAGTATTTCACTTCCTCGTCATATGCCGAATTTGAGTTTGCCACAACATGAATTCTAACAACTTCCTCTTCTTGCGTTTTTGGCTTTTGTCCGCCAAACAAAACCACCGCCAAAACAATCAATCCAACTCCAAAAAATGAAATTACATATTTCATAACAACCTCTCCTGCAAACATTTTTGACAGGAAAATAATAAAAAAACTCAAAAATTTGGCATTTTTTTGAGTTTTTTTTGAAAAAATAGGGGTTTTTAAGAAGATTTTAGTATTTTTGATAAAACACAACAATGTTTTCATCTTGTGCAAGCGGAAACGCAACTTCTGGATTTTGAAGCGTGATAACCTCTTCTCTGACATTCACCGTCTTTGCAATATCCCAAGCACTTTGGCCGCTCTTAGCAAACACAAGCTCAATGGCACATTCCCTCTCTGGCAACTGACCGCCTTGCTCAACATTTGAAATCACTGCGCCATATTCGTCACAGTCGCACTGCGCCCTAACTTTCACTTTTGCGTCAAAGAAGAATTCTCTTCCTTTCTTAACCGCAACATCCACATCCGTCAAAATTGCTCCCACGCAAACTCTTGCGCTATCCTCACACTGAGTTTTGTCAGAGATGACAAAAGGCACAACAATTTCCACGCTATTCAAAGAATTGGTCTCGTCATTAAGATAGATCACATTCGTTTTGGTCACACCCTCAACAAAAATTTCGCCGTCTTTAATATAAGAATTTGTCACATTCAAATTCGAGCCGCCAACAAACATAATTTTGTCAACTCTTGGCTGATTTTCATCCAAGGTCAGCGAGCCGTCAATCTTGCTTTCAAAAGCCTCGCCCTGGCACTGCCTGGTCATGTCAAAAGAGGAAGTTGTCAGTTGCAAATCACAGTCCGTGCTATAAACATCCACTGCCACAACCACATTTTTTTGCGCATAAGCAGTCACAAGCACCTCAACTGGAACAGAAACTTTTACATTTACGCCTTTTTCGGTGTTTTCAACTTCGCATTTGACCGAGCTTCTTTTTATGCAAGCGGTCGCCTCGCAAACGCTTTCCCTTGTCACGCCTTCAAGTTCAACCTCTTCCTTAAAGTTTTCTGTCACATAAGAAGTCTCAAAGCGGTCATTTTCAGTGAGGTACAAAAGCTTTGTTATCACCTCGCCTGTCACCGAAACAAAATTCACGCCGCTTTCAACGTCCCTCACGCTGACCTGGCTGTCGCTTGCCACAACTTTTCTAACCGGCTCTTTGATTGAGAAGTCGCTTGTGACAACAAAAGTCTCTTTTGCCTGGCCAAGCAAAGTGTTCACCAAAAGTTCGTCCTCTTTGACGCACATATTTTCGTCGCCCGTGGTGATGTTTGAAACTTCTCTGCTTCCAACCAGCACGCAAGACTGCTCGCAAGTGCAATTAAGTTTGATGTTTGAACTTGTGATGTTCTCAACAGAATAATCCTCAACGTCAACTTTTATAAACGCCTTGTCGCCAACCTGAATTTCTCCACTTTCAAACTTAGAAGAAAATGGACAAGCCGAATTGATTGTGCCAATTTCGCCATCAACCGTGAGATAAATCAGGCAGACATCCAAACAGCCCGTGTAATTTATCACGCCATTAAGCACCTCAACATTTTCTGGCTCGGCGCTGTGGCAAACGGACAAAATTTTGTCAATTTCCACATTCGTCTCTAGGTTGCATTCCACATTAAAAGTGCTTTTTTCCAATCGTATTTTTTTGCTGACATCAAATTTGTTTGTTTCAAAAGCCATAAACCCCTCCAAATTTTCTACTCATGATATAATACTTGCCCAACACAAAAGTTAGAACAAAAATTTGAATAAAGTTTAAAATGTTTGTCAAAAATTGGCATAAGGAGAGATTATGAGAAAAATAAATTATGGACTTGAAGATATCAAGTTGAAAATAAAGAACCTAAAAGGGCAAAACATTCAAATGAGCATAAATAGGGGCAGAAAAAAGATTGAGTTTGTCACCGCAACAATAAAAGATGTTTATCCAAGCGTGTTTACAATAAAGACGCCCGACGAGAAACTTCAAACCTTTTCCTATTTTGACGTCCTCTGCGGAAACGTTGTCTTTTCGGATGAATAAGCTTAAAAATTTTTCGTTTGGCTAATAAATCTCAAAACAAAATCAATAACCTTTTTATCGTGTTCAACAGAATTTTTCGTCAAAGTGGAGATTATGGAAAAATATAAATTCTTTTGTTTTTCAGATAAAGAATTTAACAGTTCGTTTTCCTTTTTTATTAAATCTTCTCGCTTTTCTCCATATTTTTCTATGGAATATTCATTATAGATTATATCTATTAAACTATTCATATACTTCACCTCAACTTAATTATATACTTGTGTTACTCTTAAAGTCAACAAAAAAGTTAAGAAAAACACTAAAATTGCTCTTAGGAGAATACTTGTGTTTGACTTATTTTTAGAAGGTTTAAAAGAAAAAGGTAAAAGCATATCAGATTTAGAAAAAGATGGAGTTTTGAATAAAAACATTTTTTATGGCTTTAAAAAGTATTGCCCTTCTTTGTTAAATGCAATCAAGGTGGCAAACTATCTTGGCTTATCTTTGGACTATATTTTGGAAAGGACTTCTGAAAATAAATTTAAAGAATACTCTTTAGACCAAATCGGGGTTTATGCCAAAATACAAGATATAATGGATTCACAAAACCTCACACCCTATAAAGTGAGCAAAGCACTAAACATTGCCCAATCTAATTTTACAGATTGGAAAAGAGGCGCGCAGCCAAAACTATCAACGCTTATCTCAATAGTCGATTTTCTACATTGTGATTTAGATGATGTCTTGATTCTTAAAAACAAATAAAAATAAGAGGTTGACCTCTTATTTTTTCATAAATTACTCTTTTCGTCCAACATTGCAACGGGCTTTTTTGTCATTCCGAGCAACGCGAAGGATCTCAATCACTTAATCACGCCCGAGATTCTTCACTCCACTCCGTTTCGCAGCGCCAACGCCCGCCAGCCCGTCAGCGAGATTGCTTCGCAATGCAGAATGACAGCACTAGGGCAGAATGACAGCGGGCGGACAAAAAACATACAGAAGAAAAGAAGAGGACATAACATCCTCTTTTTTTATAAAAAACTAATTGTCTTCGAAGCCCCACTTCGCAAGAAAGTCGAGACCAACGCCAAGCTTTCACACTTCCAAGTCCGCCATAAAATTTTGGAGAGAAAGGGTTTTGCCCTGCACAGGCGCGCCTGTTTCTATTTTTTATGTGCAAGGTGTTCACTTGGGGCCCCCGAAAGTGCTTGCCACTTTTGGGGAAAAGGAGCGACCAAAAATTCGGGCGACGCTTTTTGACACGAAGTGGCAAAAACAAGCAATATGTGTAGGTCGCGACGCGGGCTCGCGGGAGAAACGAATTTTAGCGGCCAAACCCGAGATGTTTCGCTTCGCTCAACATGACAGCGGGCTTATGAGACAACAACAAAGACATTCCAAAACAACGGGCGGGTTGTCCGCGTTAAGAAATTCTAGTGTCCACCGCGATTATTTGGAGAAAAGTCCTTTTTTCTTGCGTGGATATCTGATTGCAGCCTGTGCAGCAGCAAGACGAGCAATAGGCACACGATAAGGTGAGCAAGAAACATAGTTAAGCCCAACTCTGTGGCAGAATTCAACAGATGATGGGTCTCCGCCATGTTCGCCGCAAATTCCAAGTTTGATGTCTGGACGAGTAGATCTTCCAAGTTCAGCAGCAATGCGAACAAGTTTGCCTACGCCGTTTTGGTCAAGCCTAGCAAATGGGTCGCTTTCAAAAATCTTCTTTTCATAGTATGTGTCAAGGAACTTGCCTGCGTCATCACGAGAGAAGCCGAATGTCATTTGTGTGAGGTCATTTGTTCCAAATGAGAAGAATTCTGCATACTTAGCAATTTGGTCAGCAGTGATTGCTGCTCTTGGAATTTCAATCATAGTGCCGACTTTGTATTTCATGTCAACTTTGTTTTCTTTCAAAACTCTGTCAGCGGTTGTTGTGACAATGTCCTTAACATACTTAAATTCAACGCTGTCGCAAGTGAGAGGAATCATGATTTCAGGAACAACATTAAGTTTGTCTTCTTTCATAACCTCAATAGCGGCCTTGATAACAGCCTCTGTTTGCATTTCAGCAATTTCAGGATAAGTTACTGCAAGACGAAGTCCGCGGTGACCCATCATTGGGTTGAATTCATGCAAACTATTAACAGTTGCTTTAAGCGCCTCAAAAGTCAAGCCCATTTCCTTTGCAAGAGCCTTGATTTCGGCGTCCTCGTGTGGAAGGAATTCATGAAGAGGTGGATCCAAGAAACGAATTGTAACTGGGCGACCCTTCATAGCCTTGAAGATGCCTTTGAAGTCTTTTTGTTGCATTGGAAGAAGTTTTTTGAGCGCTTTCTTTCTTTCCTCAGTGGTTGTGGAAACAATCATTTCTCTCACTGCAGGAATTCTGTCAGCGTCAAAGAACATATGTTCTGTTCTGCAAAGTCCAACGCCCTCTGCGCCAAAGTTGAAGGCAACTTCGGTGTCGCGTGGATTATCAGCGTTTGTTCTAATCATCAAATCTCTGTATTTATCAGCCCATTCCATAATGGTTGCAAATTCGCCAGAGATTGTTGCGTCAACAGTGGCAACTTCACCGTCATAAATCTTTCCTGTTGAGCCGTCGAAAGAGATAACGTCCCCTTCTTTATATTTCTTACCGTTAAGTGTGAAGGATTTTCCGTCATCAGCAAACTTGATTGCAGAGCAGCCTGCAACGCAGCAAGTTCCCATTCCGCGAGCGACAACTGCGGCGTGAGAAGTCA
>CANQRC010000005.1 GCA_947626155.1 uncultured Clostridia bacterium
GGCTCTTTCGCCGAAAAGAACGGCTGCTCATGTGAAAGCGTTTACACCGCCACAAAGTCGGCGCTCACCGGCCTTGCAAAGTCTCTTGCAAGCGAACTTGGAAATTTGGGCGTAAGAATAAATGTCGTCGCCCCAGGCTTTATTGATACCAAAATGAACAACAACCTCACCCAAGAGGACAAGGACGAAATTGCGGACATGACCCCACTTCAAAGGCTTGGAACGGTGGAGGATGTTGCCGAGGCAATATATTTTCTTGCAAGCGACAAAGCCTCGTTCATAACCGGTCAAACCCTGTTTGTTGACGGCGGCCTCGTTTTGGAATAGCCTGCCCCCTTGCTGTCATTCTGCATTGCGGAGCAATCTCACTGATGGGCTTACGGGCGTTGGTGCTGCAGAACGGAGTGGAGTGAAGAATCCCAACCAAGCCCTCGCTGTCATTCTGAACGAAGTGAAGAATCTCAACCACTTTCCCAAAATAAAAAAAAGACACAAAACTGTGTCTTATTTTTTTTACTTGTTTTCTGCTGATTTAACCTTAGCAGCACGGCCTGTAAGTTCTCTTACATAATAGAGTTTTGCTCTTCTTGGCTTACCCTTTCTTACAACCTCAATTGAAGCAATCTTTGGTGAATGAATTGGGAAAGTTTTTTCAACGCCTACGCCATAAGAAATCTTACGAACAGTAAAGGTCTCTCTAATTCCGCCGTTTTTGCGAGCAATAACAACGCCCTCAAAAGCCTGCAATCTTTCCTTGTCGCCTTCTTTGATTTTTTGTTGCACTCTAACGGTGTCACCAATAGCAAACTCAGGAACGGACTCTTTCATGCCTTCATTTTCGATTTGCTGAACCAAATTATTCATTGACTTATCTCCTTTTTTCAGATTTTCGACAAAATGCTCATTCTGACCAAGTCACAGCGGAACATCCGAAGTCTTTTCGATTATAACACATATACTTTTTAAAAAACAAGTGTTTTTGCAAAATTTTTTTGCCAATGCCGGAGAATTTTTAAAAAAAGACCGACTTTTTCCCTGTCGCCCTTGCCTTTTCTGCCCTTTGACTATTATGCTGTCATCCTGAATGAAGCGTAAGCGCAATGAAGGATCTCAACTACTCTTATGCTGTCATTGTGCTTAGATTGCTCTTTATGCTGTCTTTCTTCTCTTTCCTGTCATTCTGAGCGTAGCGAAGAATCTCAACCTCGCTCATGCTGTCATTCTGACGTGAACTACTCTTGCTGTCATTCTGACGCGAAGCGGAAGAATCTCATCCACTTAAAACGCGTTTTCAAGATGCGTTATCTCGTCGCCAACAATCTCAATTACATCAAAACGAACATCATTTTCCGTCTTATGTGTTTGCATAAGATAAAGTTGGGCGCAATTTCTTATTTTTTGCTGCTTTCTATAATCAACTGCCTCACAAGGCCTGCCAAAGGCAAGCGTCTCACGCTTTTTTACTTCAACAAACACAATCACGTTTTTCCAAAGCGCAATAATGTCAATTTCGCCCATTTTGGTCTTGTAATTTGTTTTGATTATTTTATAGCCCTTCGCTTCAAGAAATTTGGCGGCAGTTATTTCGCCCGTGTCGCCGTTAATTTTGTTTCTAACTTTTGAAATGTCTTTTGAATACATAAAACCTCGCCTAGTCCAGGGTCAACTTTCCAATTCTGCCCTTTCTGAAATCATCAATCACACTTTTTGCGGTGCGTTCGAGGTCAATCTCTCCGCCAACAGTGACAAATTTACGCTGCGCCGCAATTTCTCCAAGCGACTTTGCGCCATTGTAGCGCTTTTCAAACTCATTTGGATAAAGTTCAAGAAGAAGAGAAATCAGCTGCTCAGAAAGCTCCACAAAATCCAAAATTTCGTCCCGAACGCTGCCAACAAATGCAAGTTTTTTTGCAACATCCTGATTTTCAATATTAGGATAAAGCGTTCCGGGGGTGTCAAAAACCTCAATGCAGTCTCCCACCGAAAGCCACTGTCCTCTTTTTGTGACGCCCGCCTTGTTTCCAGTTATGGTCTTGGCCTTTTTGCACAGGTTGTTTACAAGAGTGCTTTTCCCACAGTTAGGAATGCCCACCACCATGGTTCTAATTGTGGCTTTGATGCCCTTTGCCTTGTATTTTTGAATTTTTTCGCTTGCAAGAGCCTTAATTTTGGAAAGTAAAACCTCGCTTTTGCCTATAAGCGTGCTGTTAAAAAGCAAATAATCACAATTTTTGCCCTTAAAATTTGGCAAAAACGCCTTAACTTTGTTTTGGTCTGCCATATCAATTTTATTTAAAACAAAAAGTGTGGGCTTATTTTCAGATATTTGTGACAATTTAGGATTCAACGAGGAAAGTGGAATGCGTGCGTCAAGAACATAAGTGACAACTTCAACCTTTTTAAGTTGGTCACTTATCTCTTTCAACGCCTTATTCATATGCCCCGGAAACCAATTTATTTTCACAGACACCTCACATATATTGTGGTATTATGCATTGCATACTACACCACATATTGTGTATTATGCAACATTTTAATCAAGCAAGTCACTTCTAAGCTTTTTGGTACGCTCTAAACTTTGCACCTCTCTCCACTTCTCAATTTGTTGGTGATTTCCCGACACCAACACATCGGGCACTTTCAAGCCCATAAACTCTTGTGGCCTTGTGTATTGAGGATACTCCAAAAGTCCATTTGAAAAACTTTCGTTTGTTAAACTATCAGCTGAAATAACTCCGTCAACAAATCTTGCAACGCAATCAATAATCACCATTGTTGGAAGTTCGCCGCCCGTTAAAACATAGTCGCCAATAGAAATTTGTTCTATATCAAAAAGTTCAAAAAGTCTCTCGTCCACACCCTCATAGTGGCCGCAAACAAAAATTAAATGCTCGTTTTTTGAAAGTTCAGCCGCCCTTTTTGCGTTTAAAGTTGCGCCAATTGGCGAAGGGAAAATGATTTTGCAACCCTCAGTTTTAACCGACATAATTGCATCATACAAAGGCTGGACAGTCATAAGCATGCCTGCCCCACCTCCAAAGGGTTCGTCATCACACTTTTTGTGTTTGTCTTTTGAGAAATCCCTTATATTTATTAAGTTGATTTCAAGTTTTCCAGAATTTGTTGCCCTGCCCAAAATGCTTGTTTGAAGTGGCGCAAACACCTCTGGAAAAAGTGTCAAAATGTCAATTTTCAACTTTCGCTCCGTCATATTCCGCCCTGATAACATACAAACTTTTGTTGTTTGTCTTGAAGATTGCCTTTTTGAATGGCACTTCATACAAATGCTCATCCTCTTTGATAATCAAAATGTCGTCAAAGCCATAGTTTTCAACGTCCATAATCTGCCCAACATACGCTCCGTTTTCGTCATAAATTATTGTGCCAATAAGCTCCTCAATCAAAAAGTCGTCTTCGGCAAGAGCATCAAAGTCTTCCCTTGAAATAAACACCTTTTGATTTCTAAACTTCTCCGCAACCGTTCGGTCGGGAATTGTTTCGAACTGTGCGTAAGCATAGCCAAGCCTAAAACTTGACCTAACAAAACCGCTTTCTTTTTTTTCTATATAAAGCCTATGTTTTCCATTAAAAATCGCAGGAATATCAATCAGCGGCGTTATTTTAACTTCCCCCTTGATACCCTGCGGTTTTATGATTTTTCCTACGCAAACAAATTCCATTAGTCCTCAAATTTGACAAAAACTTTTTTGTGTGTTTTTGCCATGACAGATTTCATGATTGTTCTTATGCTTGTGGCAGTTTTTCCATTTTTTCCAATAACTTTTCCAATGTCCTCACTTGCCACTTTGACGCGATATGTGATTGATGTTTCGTCCTCTTCGGTTTCAACCTCAACAGTTTTTTCGTCTCCAACCAAAGCACCAACCAAAAATTTCAATAACTCTTCCATAATTTCTCCTAATCTTGTGAAATTGCACCGCTCTTTACAAGAAGTGCCTTTGCAGTGTCAGTTGGAAGCGCACCCTTTTTAAGCCAATCCTGAGCTTTTGCGTTGTCAATTTTGATTTCAGCAGGGTTTGTAAGAGGATTGTATGTTCCCAGAAGGTCAATGTATTTTCCGTCTCTTGGGCTCTTAGAATCTGCTACAACAACGCGGTAGAAAGGTGATTTTTTGTCTCCCATTCTTGTAAGTCTGATTTTTACAGCCATTTTATTTTCTCCTTTTTTTTAAATTTTTGAAAGATTTTTCTTTCGTTTTAATATATAAATCGGTTTCCCGTTTATACCGTTTTTCTGCCAAGCCTTCATGCCAAAATTTCAGCCTTATCTGCCAAACATTCCGCGCATTCCACGCTTGTTTTTAAGCATTTTCATCATCTCTTTTGATTGTTCAAACTGTTTCAAAAGCATATTAACTTGCTGAATGCTTGTGCCACTGCCGTCGGCAATTCTCTTTCTTCGGCTTGCCTTGATAATTTCTGGATGCAACCTCTCCTCTTTTGTCATGCTTTGAATTATGGCCTTATTTACAAGAAGTTGTTTTTCATCAATAGCCAAATTTTTCACCTTGGCGGACATCCCCGGAATCATGCCCAAAATGTCTTGGATGCTTCCCATCTTCTTCATGTTTTCCATTTGAACAAGATAGTCCTCAAAAGTGAACGAATTTTCACGCAGTTTCTGTTCAAGTTCCTTCGCCTGCTCTTCGGTGACAGCCTCCTGCGCCTTTTCAATCAGGGAAAGCACGTCTCCCATGCCCAAAATTCTGCTTGCAATTCTGTCGGGATGAAAAGGCTCTAAATCTCCAATTTTCTCTCCCACGCCAGAAAATTTGATAGGTTTTCCGGTTATTGCCTTGATTGAAAGTGCCGCGCCGCCACGCGTGTCGCCATCTAGTTTTGTGAGGATTACGCCAGAAATGTCGAGGTCATTATTAAAACTTTCGCTTATGGTCACGGCGTCCTGACCCGTCATGGCGTCAACCACCAGCAAAATTTCGGTTGGCTTAACCTCTTTTTTGATGTCTTTTAACTCTTCCATCAACTCGGCGTTTATGTGAAGCCTTCCCGCCGTGTCTATGATAACAACATCAAAGCCTTGTTTCTTGGCGTGCTCAACCGCCTGTTTTGCGGTTTTAACGGGGTTTTGAGTGCCGCGCTCAAACACCTCAGCGCCCGCAGTTTTCCCAACAACTTGAAGTTGGTTGATTGCCGCCGGCCTGTATATGTCGCAGGCAACAAGAAGTGGCTTTTTGCCCTGTTTTTTGAGGTGAAAAGCAAGCTTTCCGCACATGGTGGTTTTGCCTGCGCCTTGAAGGCCGCACATCATAATGATTGTTGGCGGATTTGACGCAATTTGAAGTTTTTGATTGTCGGAAGAGATGAGTTTTGTCAGTTCATCCTTAACAATTTTGATGACCATTTGCCCCGGCGTGAGGCTTTTCATAACGTCTTCGCCAACTGCTTTTTCGGAGATGTCGGCAACAAATTTTTTTGCCACCATATAGTTTACATCCGCCTCTAAAAGCGCCATTCTAACTTCGCGCATGGCCTCTTTGATTTCAAGTTCGGTCAGTTTGCCGCGCTTAGTCAGTTTGGAGAAAATGTGGTTAAATTTTTCAGATAATGATGAGAAAAGTGCCATTTAGATTTTCCTTAACAATTTTTCGACTTTTTGTTTTATGTTTTTTTCGTCCTCATTCAAAATGTCTTGAAGAGCTTTTTGCAAAGTCTCTTTGGACTTGAGAAGAGATAGTTTTTCTTCATAATCATCAAGTTTTTTGCAGCTTTTGTCAATGCAATCAAGCACGGCTTGTCTTGAAATTTTGCGTTCTTCGGCAATTTCGGTCAAGGTCATATTGAAATCAAAATAACCTCTCATTATGTTTTGTCTGTCCTCGCTCAAAAGTTTTCCATAACATGAAAACAACTTTCCATAGCGGACAAACCCATCAAGTTCGGTTTTTGTCATATCGCCTCCGCGCCGTCAAGCCAAATTGCTTTACAATTGCATTATAACACACCTTTTTTGAAATTGCAACCATTTTTTCATCAATTTGGCAACAAATTTGAAATTATTGTGTTGCTTAAATGATAAAACAGCGGGTTTAAAAGAAGTTTTTGCCCCTCTTTAATCAAAATTCCCTGCGACAAATATTCTTCAAAATATGGATTTTTCTCAATTTCGTAGCCCAAAATTGGAAGTGAAACGCCCAAATTGCACCTCAGCCCAAGCATAATTTTCTCTTCAATCACATCTTTTTCAGTAAGTTTTTCCAAAGTTGCTGTGCCCCGTTCATATTCCGCCAAAGTGGCAGCATTTTCTCTTCTCACGCCGTCAAAAAAACTGTGGGCAGAAATTCCAAATCCCAAATATTCGCCCCTTGCCCAATAATTTAGGTTGTGCTTGCTCTCATATCCCGGCAGCGCAAAATTGCTTATCTCATATCTTTCAAAGCCGTTGTCAACAAGAAAATTTGACAACTTGTTGAATGCCAAAATTGTGTTTTCGTCATTTTGGGGAAGATATTTTTTGCCCTCCACAAGTTTTCCAAGCGGCGTGGCGTCATACACCTCCAAAAGATAGCAAGAAATGTGTTTTATGCCAAGTTCAAGCAAGTTTTTGGCGTAAGAGGTGAGGTCTTTCCCCGTCTCACCCTCCAGCCCAACAATAAGGTCACAGGACACATTGTCAAAATATTTTCTTGCAAGTTTGACGGCGTCCAAAGCCGTTTTTTTGTTGTGAAGCCGCCCAATTTTCTTCAAAGTTTTGTCGCTTAAACTTTGAATTCCAAGGCTCACCCTGCTCACGCGCAAATTTTTCCAAACTTTCAAAATTTCTTCGCTGAGGCTTTCGGGATTTGCCTCAATTGTAAACTCAGCGTTGTCATAAACATCAAAATTCTCATAAATTGCGCCCACAATTTTTTCAATTTCCCCCGCCGAAAGCAAACTTGGCGTGCCTCCGCCAATGTAAATTGTTTTTACAACACAATTTTTCTCTTTTCGCCTGCGAATTTCTTCGCAAAGCAAATCCACATAGCGCTGCCTTGTCTTTTCGTCAGCGCAAAAAGAGTTAAAGGCGCAATAAAAGCACTTTTGCTTACAAAAAGGAATGTGGACATAAATTGAAATTTCTCTCATTTATTGTCCTCGTCAAGTTTCAAAATGCTCATGAACGCCTCGGACGGAATTTCAACCGTGCCAATTTTGCGCATCTTCTTCTTTCCCTCTTTTTGTTTTTCAAGAAGTTTTCTTTTGCGCGTAATATCGCCGCCATAACACTTTGCCAAAACATCTTTTCTCATTGCGGAAATGGTTTCGCGCGCAATAATTTTGTTTCCAATGCACGCCTGAATTGGCACTTCAAAAAGTTGGCGCGGAATAATTTTTTTCAGCCTTTCAGCAAGTTCTCTGCCGCGACTGTAGGCCTTGTCTTTGTGAACAATAAGCGAAAGAGCGTCACATTTTTCGCCGTTCAACAAAAGGTCAACCCTCACAAGGTCAGCCACCTCAAAGCCGTCAAGCTCATAGTCAAAACTTGCGTAGCCTTTCGTGCGCGACTTCAAACTGTCAAAAAAGTCATAAATAATCTCGCCCAGCGGCAAAATGTATTTCAGTTCCACTCTGCTTTTGTCAAGATATTGCATATCCTTAAAAGTGCCGCGCTTATCTTGGCAAAGCTCCATAATTGTGCCAACATATTCCGGCGGCGTGAAAACATTCACCCTCACAATTGGCTCTTCAATTCGTGAAATTTCCACGGCAGGCGGCAAATTGGATGGATTTGAAATTTCCAGCATCTCACCGTTTGTTTTGAAGACATGATAACTCACGCTTGGCGCGGTTGTGATGATGTCGAGGTCGAATTCTCGCTCCAACCTCTCGGTTATAATTTCAAGGTGCAAAAGCCCCAAAAAGCCGCATCTAAATCCAAATCCAAGCGCTGACGAAACCTCGGCGGAAAACTGCAAACTTGCATCATTTAGTTTAAGTTTTTCAAGCGCATCTTTAAGGTCGTTGTATTTTGCGCCGTCAACAGTGAAAATTCCGCAAAAGACAACCGGTTGAACCTCTTTGTAGCCCTCAAGAGGTTTTTCAATTGGCTCTTCCGCACTTGTGACGGTGTCGCCAACTTTAACGTCGGCAATGGTCTTGATTGATGCGGCAATGTAGCCAACGTCTCCCGCTGACAAAACCTCGGTTGGCTTTGTGTTTGGCACAAAGATTCCAACTTCGGTCACCTCAAAGGTTTTGCCCGTTTGCATAAACAAAATCTTGTCTCCTGCCCTAACGCTTCCGTCAAAAACCCTAATCAAACAAATTGCGCCCTTAAAATTGTCATAGTGGCTGTCAAAAATGAGGGCTTTTAGCGGCTTGTTTTCGTCGCCCTCGGGATGTGGAATGTCTCTTATAATTGCCCTGAGAACATCCTCAACATTTGTCCCCTCTTTGGCGGAAATGCATGGACAATTTTTTGCGTCAAGCCCAATCACCTGCTCAATTTCGGCTTTTGCCTCGTCAATTTGGGCTGATGGAAGGTCAATTTTGTTTATTACAGGCACAATTTCCAAGTTGTTGTCCAACGCAAGATAGGTGTTTGCAAGCGTCTGCGCCTCAACGCCCTGTGTGGCGTCAACAAGCAGCAGCGCCCCCTCACACGCGGCAAGAGAACGCGAAACTTCATAAGTGAAGTCCACGTGACCCGGCGTGTCAATCAAGTTCAAAGTGTATTCCTTGCCCTCAAACTCATAAATCAGCCTTGTTGACGCAAGTTTGATTGTTATGCCCTTCTCCCTTTCAAGCTCCATGCTGTCCAAAATTTGGCTTTGCATATCTCGCTTAGAGACAGTTCCGGTCAGTTCAATAAGCCTGTCCGCAAGCGTGCTTTTGCCGTGGTCTATGTGCGCAATAATGCAAAAATTTCTTATAAGTGATAAATCTTTCATTGTTCCTCTTATATAATAATACAACATTTTTGGATGTTTTAGCAAGAAAAAGTTTGTGTTTTATTTTGAAATTTGCTATCATATTAAAGTTAGGAGGTTTTTGTCATGCTAACTTACAGATTTTACACAATGTCAACGCCAAGAATAGAGCATTCGCTTGATTTCAGGGCGGACGAAATAAAAAAGGGAAAGTGCGTCATGTTTGTAAAAAGCGAGGTTGACACCCGAAGCCAAAACGTTCCAACCCACAAAAACTGCCCCGTTTGCGTTGTTAGAAAAAGCGAAAACCTTTTGGAACTTTTTTATTATGAACACAAAAAACACCCGCTTGATTTGGTTGTGGTTGACGAGTGCCAATTTTTAACCACAAAACAAGTGGACGCGGTCAGAGAAATTGCTGAGGTTGTGCCCGTTTATGCTTTTGGGCTGAAAACAAACTTCAAAGGTCAACTTTTTGAGGGCAGCAAACGCTTTTTGGAGCTTTCGGACAAGGTGGAACAACTTATCACAAAATGTCAGTGTGGCAAAAACGCAATTTTAAATGGTAGGTTCGACAAGGGCTTTTTGGAAATTGAGGGCGAAGAAATTGTCCTGAAAAATGAGATGTATAAGGGCCTGTGCTACTCCTGCTACAAAAAAGAGCAGAGGCGCGCGCTGATCAACCGAGAAACTGAAAAATATATCAAAGTTTTCAAAGATATGAAAACTGCCGGCGTTTGGTCAACTGACACGGCACGCGACAGCATGGTTGTAGAGCGCCCTTTTGTGATTTACAATGACGAAACAAAAGAATTTATGAAAAGTTTTGATGATTTTAAGATTGAAAACTCAGAAAACACCTTGGTTATTGAGGATAATATAAATTTCTTGAAAAAAATCAAAATCTCCGACAAGGACAGCGACTTTTTGTTGACGCTAATAAATTGCGTCTTCAAAATGGAGTCGAACAAGCCAGGAATGCTTAAAACCGTGATTGAAAGCGGCATGATGCTAAAATGGCTTAAACAAATAAAGAAAACGCTATAAAAATAAAAAACATTGTTAAATGGTTTTATTTTTTTGACTTAGATTTTGCTTTTTCTTTCTCTTCCCTAACCGAAGCATATTCAATCACTTCCAAAGCCCCTGCATAACGCGTTGATTTTGGAATTTCTACATCTTCGTTATATTCCAAGCCCTTTCTCATTGCATTTAGTTCATATTCATATTTCACGCGCTGCTGCTTCATTCGGGCAATAATCATAAGCATATCAGTGTCAAACTCACTTCCCAAAGCAACCAACTGCGACTTCAACAATTCAATTTTATTTTCCAAATTCAAACGCTGTTTTAAAAATGTTTTTGGGTCAACCAAATCTTTAAGCAAACTTTTATACTCTTTTCTAACCTTTCCAAGTTCAATAGCCTTTTGGAAAAAAGCGTCATAAGGTGTTTTTTGATTGTATGTTTTTTGGATTATGTCCAAAAGTGTTTGCTCATAAGCAAGCAAATCTTTGTTGACTTTTTTTGTTTTTCTTTGCATTTTCAAAACGGCAAGTTCTTGAGCGGTCAAGCCCATCCTTACAACCTCAAAGTTGCCGCCATTTTTGATAAACTCATTGAAAAAAGATATGCACGCTTTTTTGTTTCTCTCCACTTCGTCCTTTTTAAGTTCGTCAACATGGGAAGCCACAAAAAGCGCCAAAATATTGTAAGGATTAGAGAAAAACCTCATTGAAATATCTCTTGCGTCCTCAACGCTGTAAAAACAACTTAGCATATCTCTGTTCACAAAAAGACTCTCATTTTCAGGTTTATAAATTTCCGCCTCTTCCATGAATTTGATATAGTTGGCATTTGTTTCAACTTCAATATCCTTGTTTGGATAAAGTTTATAATATTCCATCTCTTCTCCTTAAAAAATAAAAATGACTTAAAGTCATTTATTTTATTTTTTCCATGTAAGAGCCGTCACGCGTGTCAACTCTTATGACGTCGCCAATGTTGACAAAAAGTGGAACGTTGATTGTGTAGCCTGTGATGAGTTTTGCTGGCTTTTTGGACGCTTTCGAGGTGTCGCCCTGAATTCCTGGCTCTGTGTCAACAACTTCAAGTTCAACAAAAGTTGGAGGATAAACCGCAAAAGGAACACCCTTATACATATACATTGTTGTTGTCATGTTTTCAATGATGAAGTTGAGCGCGTCAGCAACAACGTCCTTGTTAAGTGGCATTTGTTCATAAGTTTCGTTGTCCATGAAATAATAAAGGTCTCCATCATTGTAAAGATAAAGCATTTCTTTCTTTTCAATAACTGCGTCTTGGAATTTGTCGGAAGGGTTGAAAGTGTCCTCTCTAACCTGCCCCGTCATAACGTTTTTAATCTTTGCGCGAACAAATGGCGAGCCTTTGCCTGGCTTAACGTGCATAAACTCAATAACATTATACACATTTCCGTCCATTTCAAAAGTTGTGCCTTTTCTAAAATCACCTGCTGTAACCATAAAAATCTCCTAAAATAAATTTCTGAAGCATTATAACATAAAAAATTTCATATATCAAGCGTTTTTCAAATTTTTCTTATATATGCTTTTCATAATAACACTGTCGCGCGACTGAGTGCCTGCGCTTTCGCAAATTATGTGGCAATTCAGCCCGCGCTTAACAAGAACATTGCAAAGCGGCTCAAATTCAGGGCCAAAAGTGGTGTCGTCAAAAGTTAGATGCCTAATTTCGCCCTTTGCGCCATATTCAATTTTGGAAAAATGGATGTGAGCCTTGTCGGTTCGCTCATGCCCAAGTTTTTCCTCGCAATAATCAAAAATTCGCTCAAAATCCTCTTCTTTTTTTAGGCTTCCTTGCGTGAGAGCGTTAATATGCCCAAAATCAAAGGTTGGCATAAGCATTCTGGATATTGTGCAAAAGTCAACAACCTCCTTGTAAGTGCCAATTTGCATTTGTTTTCCCATGGTCTCTGGGCAAAGAAACATATTTTCTGGCATCTCTTTTTCAAGCAGCGGCATACACTCCTCAAACCTTGTTTTTATGAGATTGACCGCATTTTCACGCGTCTCTTTTCCGCATGAGCCGGGGTGAAAAACAAGCCTAGTTGCGCCAAAATTTTCCAAAAACTTAATCCCCGTTTTTAAATAGCCAACTGATTTTTCATACATCACAGGGTCTGGATTTGCAAAGTTAATAAAATATGGCGCGTGAACAGACATTTCAATGTTCTGCTCCTTGAAAGCCCTTCCAATCTGCTGAGCCATTTCACTCTTCATGCGGTAGCCCTGCCCAAAACTGTATTCAAAAAGGTCAAGTCCTCCCTCGAAAAGCCCTTCGCCCTGCTTTTTAAGCCAAGCGGCAGTCTCAAGCGTGGAAGTATGCCCCTCATTATAAAATTGTTCGCTATTTCCAGATGGCCCAAATAAAACCATAACCCCTCCTACATAAGCCTTAAAGTAAGTTTCAAATTTCCGCTTTCAACAACCCCAAGGCCTAAAAATTTTTCATTTGAATAAATTTTAAAACGCCCGTTTTGTTTTTCTATTTTCAAAATTTGACCATTCAAAATTTTGGAAGTTTGCTCTTCCGTCAAGAAAATTTTTTCAAAATCAAACAAGTCTTCACAAGGAATAAGCTTAAATTTTCCGCTTTTAATCTCTTCAATGGTGTTTGCATCTTTAAGCAAAAATTGTCCACATCTTGTGCGTAGTATGCAATGCATAATACCATATGTTGATAGTTTCTCCGCCATATCTCTTGCAACTGAGCGGATGTATGTTCCACTTGAACACGAAATTTCAAAAGTGAAAGTGTTCTTCTTTTCCTTTTTCAAAAGCCTAAAATTTGTTATTTCAACTTCTTTTGGCGAAAGGGAAATTTCCTCGCCAGTCCTCGCCTCTTTGTATGCCACTTTTCCGTCAACTTTTTTGGCAGAGTAAAGCGGCGGCATTTGAAGATATTTCCCGGTCATCTCTTTGCAGACCCTCAAAACATCTTCCTCTTGAATGTAGCATTCTTTTGTTCTCAAAACCTTTCCTGACGCGTCCAAGGTGTCGGTCTCAACCCCAAAGACAAAAGTTGTTTGATAGGTTTTGTCCTTTTTAAGAAAAAAATCAAAAAGCCTTGTCGCACTGTTCACGGTCACCGGCAAAAGCCCCTCGCCTTCAAGGTCAAGCGTGCCAAGGTGTCCACACTTTTTTGCGCCCAAAACGCGTTTGACAATGTTCACCGCCGTGTTTGACGACATCCCCGCCTTTTTATTTACAAGCACAATTCCACTATTTTGCATTTACAAGTTCCTTTGCCCAAATTTGAGCCATTTTTTCAATTTGTTTTGCTGTTCCGTCAACCTCAAATCCTGCGGCGTTATAGTGTCCGCCGCCGTCTCTCTTTTCGGCCACAGCAAAAGCGTTCAAATTTCTTGTGCGGATGCTGATTTTGTAGTGATTTTTTGTGTATTCAATCGCCAAAAAAGAGCCGTTAACGCCCTCCACCTGCGTTATTTCGCTGACATACTTTTTCACATCCTCTTTGTCGGCATCAAGTTTTTTGAGGTCGTCAAGCGTGAATAAAACAAGCCCAATTTCGCCGTTTTCAAAGTATTTGATTTTTTCAATAAAGGCTTTGTGAACCTCTAGCTGCTTTTTGGTTGTCAGCCTATACATTGCGTCATAAATTTTTTGGACTTCCGCGCCAGAGCCAAGCAAAAACTGCGCCGTTTGAAGCACATTCACAGACAAATTGTTGTGCAAGAACCTGTCAGTGTCTCCCATAAGCCCCGCCCAAAGATAGTTTGCGCACTTTGGCGAAATGCAAATATTTTGGCTTCTTGCAATGTCGCAGATAATTTCGCAAGTTGCCGCTTTTTCAGGATGATTTATCATTTTGTCTGACAAAAGTTTTTCGTTTTTCAAAACATCGTGATGATCCAAAACCAAAATATTTTTCGACTTTGAAATCTCCTCGGCAAAAACGCCATCCATCCTGCTTAAAATGTGAAGGTCGCAGATAATCACAAGGTCAAAATCCTTGGCAAAAAAATCTGTTCTCAGCTCTTGCAAAGGGAAAATTTTGTCCAAAAAACCAACAGGGTTTCGCACCGCAAAAACATCCGCCTTCGCCCCAAAATTTCGGCAGATTTCGCGCACAGCAAAAGCAGCGCCATAGGCGTCTGGGTCTGGGTTCACATGGCAAAATATGGCAATATTTTTTGCTTTTTTAATTGCAGAAACAAATTGGTTTTCAGTCATCTTCTCCTTCGTCCTCCTTAGGAATGTTCAAAGTCCTCAAAATTTCCTCAACTCTTATTGCGCTTTGAGTGCTTTTGTCAACCACAAAGTTGATTTTTGGCACTTGTGGCATATCAATCAACTTGGCAAGTTCTCTTTTTATGAAGCCCTCGCTTTTTTGCAAAACTTTTGTCACAATTGAAATGTCGTTCACGTCCAAAACGCTGACCTTTGCCTTGCAATATTTAAAGTCCGGCGAAACAGAAACTTCGGTTATGCTGACAATTTTGTTCAGCCGTGGGTCGTTCATTTTTGTTCTTATAATTTCGCTTAAAACTCTTTGAATTTCGCTGTTTGCTCTATCAATTCTGTTTGACATAGTTTCCTCCTATAAAATTAAAAGAGTGTTACGCCCTTTTAACTTCTTCCTTGATGTAACACTCCAAAATATCGCCCTCGGCATAGTCCACATTATCTTTCAGCTTGATGCCGCACTCAAAACCTTTGGCAACCTCAGATTTTTCGTCTTTGACAATCTTAACGCTTTCAATAACGCTTTCGCCAATAATCTCATTTGCGCGCTTAATTTTTGCAATTCCGTTTCTTACAATCTTGCCGTCAAGCACATAGCTTCCCGCAACTTTTCCAGCCGAAGAAAGTTTGAAAAGAACACGAATTTCTGCGCTTCCAACATATTTTTCCTCGAATTTCTTCGCCATCATGCCCTTTGAGAGGTTTGTGACTTCGTCAACAACTTCATAGATGATTTTGCTTTCAATCACATTCACTTTCATGCTTTCAGCCATTTGCATGGTCTTGCTTGGGTTTTTGATGTTGAAAGAAATTATGTGAGCGCCCGTGGTTTGCGCCAAAATAACGTCGCTTTCGGTGATTGCGCCAGCGCCGCTATGCAGGCAAACAACCTTAACTTCGTCATTTCTAATTGCTTCAAGTGACGCTTTCAAAGCCTCAACCGAGCCTTGGGTATCCGCCTTGATGATGATGTTTAGATTTTTAAGATTTCCCTCATGAACGCGGTTCATAAAGTCGTCAGCGCTTACGCCAGAAGTGTGTCTTGCACGCTCTTCTTTAATTTTGTTTATTCTTTCATTTATGACTTGCTTTGAAAGGCTCTCTTCAACCGCATAAACCGCATCACCCGAATTTGGAACGTCGTTAAAGCCCATAACCTCAACAGGTGTTGAAGGCCCAGCCTTTTTAAGCTTGTTGCCGTTTTCGTCAAACATTGCCTTAACTTTTCCAAAGGTGATGCCTGCCATGATGTTGTCGCCAACTTTAAGCGTTCCATTTTGAACAAGCACGGTTGCAACTGCCCCGCGCGCCTTGTCAAGTTGCGCCTCAATGATTGTTCCACGCGCCATAGCATTTGGATTTGCTTTAAGTTCCTGCATTTCAGCCACAAGAAGAATCATCTTTTTAAGTTCGTCAAGCCCCATTCCGGTCTTGGCAGAAATTGGCACGCAAATTGCGTCTCCGCCCCATTCTTCCGGCAAAACATCGTTTTCGGCAAGTTGTTGTTTAACTCGGTCTGGGTTTGCCTCAGGCTTATCCATTTTATTGATAGCCACAATCATTGGCACTTTTGCCGCCTTAATGTGATTTATTGCTTCAATTGTTTGAGGCATGATTCCGTCATCAGCCGCAACAACCAAAATTGCAATATCCGTCACCTCTGCTCCGCGCGCACGCATGGAAGTGAATGCCGCGTGACCCGGCGTGTCAATAAAGGTGATTTTTTCGCCGTTGAAACTTATTTGATAAGCGCCAATTTTTTGAGTAATTCCGCCTGCCTCGCCCATGACAACATTTGTCTTTCTAAATGCGTCAAGAAGGGAGGTTTTTCCGTGGTCAACGTGTCCCATAACTGTGACAACAGGTGGCCTCTTAACAAGATTTTCCTCGCTCTCCTCAGCGCCAGAAACATCAAGAAGTTGCTCTTCATAGGTTTTGTCCATTTTAAGTTCAACGCTGACGCCAAGTTCGCTGCAAATAAGTTCGCAGGTGTCAAAGTCAATTGTGCTGTTGATTGTTGCCATAACGCCCAAAAGCATGAGTTTTTTAACAATTTCAGCAACAGGTTTTCCAATTTTTTCGCTTAATTCTTTAACAGTTATCTCTCTGGAAGTTAAAACTGCGTGCGTCACTTTTGGCGCAACCACTGTTTGAACTTCTTTCTTCTTTTTGATAAGTTTTCTTGAACCCATTGTGGTCTCTTCAAAGCCGTCCTCGTCCATGACAAGAATGTTGTTTTGCTTAAAGCCGCCCTTTCTGTTAAGGTTCACTTTTTTGGACTCATCCACATTTCTTCTTTGCTTGTTTTTGTTTCCAAAATTCCTCTCTGGCTGAGCAAGAACAGAACTGTCCTCAGTTGGAGCGGCAAAAGATTTGAAGTTGTTTGCGCGCGTTGAAACAAAAGTTTTTTGCCCCTTCACGCCGCCATTTTGCATTGGTCTGTTTCCAAATTTTTGATTTCCATTTTGATTTTGCCTGTTGTTGAAAGCGCCGTTAAACTGCTTTTGCCCGTTTTGGAACTGAGGTCTTGCGCCATTTCTATTAAAATTGTTGTTAGGGTGGTTTTGCCCGTCAAATTTGCGGAAGTTGTTGGCTTTGTCTCCGCGTGAGAAAACTTGGGACTGCTGCTTAGGTTCAACTTTTTCAGCCTCTTTAATTTCAACTTTCTCAATTTCTTTGGCTTTAATTTCTTCTTGCTTCTTCTCTTCGTCTCTTGCCTTTGCCGCCTCGTCAGCAACAATTTTTGCCTTTTGGTCAGATAAAGACTTGGAAAAATCATCAATCAGCGTTTTGTCCTGCTTGATTGACAATAACAAATTTTGAAGCAATCCGTCTTTTTGAATGTTGTTGATTGTTTTTAGTGAATTAAGTTGTTGTGCCAAGTTATTCTCCTTTTATTATCTTTGCGATTTCTTCGCTTAAAGCCTTGTTTTTTATGCCCAAAACCTTGCAATTTTCAATGCCCGAAACCTCAGGCAAGTTGTCAACCATCAAAAGTGAGGCATTCTTTTGTTTTGAAAGAAAATTTGTGCATTTTTTAAGAGCCTCGCCCGCCGTTTTGTCCAAGAGCAAGAGGTAAAGTTTTTTATCATAGCCCAAAAGATTGTCCTGCCCAATTATGCAAAAACCCGCCTTTCTGGCAATTGAAATAAGCCCTCTAACACTCTTCAATCTCTTCACCAATCCTTTTGTAAACTTCTTCGCTGACATTACATTTAAACGCCCTGTTTAACGCCTTTGTTTTCTTCAATTTTTCAAAGCATTCTTTGTTTTTGCAAACATAAGCGCCTCGCCCGTTTGCCTTTCCAGTTGTGTCAACAAAAATTTCGCCGTCTTTGTTTTTAACAATTCTAAGAAGCGTCTTTTTGTCGCTTTGCCCGCGGCAAACAATGCACATTCTAATCTTTTCTTTTCCTTGCATATTGCCGCCTTTTACTGCTCGTCGTTAGAGTTTTCGTCAATAGGTTCAAGTTCTTCCAAATCATCCATATCAAAAGAGGTTTCGTCAGAAAGTTCGGTAAGTTCATATTCAGTTTCGTTCTCATTTTGTGAAGCGGCTGAATTTTGTTTTAAGAAGCTTTCTGGCTTAACATCAATCTTCCAGCCTGTAAGTTTTGCCGCAAGGCGAACATTTTGACCGTTCTTTCCAATTGCCAGTGACAATTTGTCATCTGGAACAATTGCCTGAGACATATTCAAACTGTCGTTTGTCTCTACGGAAAGCACCTTTGCTGGGCTGAGCGCTCTTGCAATATATTCAAGAGGGTCATCCGAATATTCAACAAGATCAATTTTCTCGCCGTTAAGTTCGTTTATAATGGTGTTAATTCTGCTGCCGCGGTTTCCAACGCAAGTTCCAACTGGGTCTATGTTCTGCTTTTCAGTGAAAACTGCCACTTTTGCGCGGTTGCCAGGGTCTCTTGCAATGTTTTTAATCTTAACATCTCCGCTTGCAACCTCAGGAATTTCAAGTTCAAACAACTTTCTAACAAAGCCAATATTGCTTCTTGAAACTTGAATTTGTGGGCCACGGAAGCTGTCTTTAATTTTCTTCACATAAACCTTAACCCTGTCGCCAACGTTGAATTTGTCAGTTGGGATTTGGTCATTTTTCATCATGACGCCCTCTGTGTTTGAGCCAGCAATTTGAACATACACCGTGTCACCATCAACGCGTTTTACAATGGTCGTCAAAAGTTCGTCCTCTTTTTCGGAGAGTTCACTCAAAGCGTTTTGTCTTTCCATTTCGCGAAGTTTTTGCATAACAACCTGCTTTGCGGTTTGCGCAGCAATTCTTCCAAAGTCTTTTGTGGTCTCTTCCACAATAACCATGTCGCCCACTTTATAGGATTTTTTGATTGTCTTTGCCTCAGCCAAGGAAATTTCCTTGTCTGGGTCTTCAACCTCGCTTACAACCGTTTTGTAAGAATAAATTTTGATTGTGTTGCGCTCTGGATAAAGTTTTACCATAGCGGATTTTGCCTCGCCATACATCTTTTTGTAAGCGGAAGTCAAAGCCGTTTCAAGCGTTTGAATAAACACATCCTTATCAATTTTCTTTTCTGCCTGCAAGTCATCTAATGCCTTAAAAAAATCTTTATTAACCATTTTTATCTCCTTTTTAAATTAAAACTCAATCACAAGTTTCATTACAGCAATTTTTTCTCTATCAAAAACAAATTCTTTTTCGCCCTCAGCCAAAGTGACAGTCTTTTGGTCAAAACTTTTCAGCACGCCCGAAAATGCCTTTCTGCCGTCAATCTTTGAAAAGAGAGTGAGGTCAATTTTTTTGCCAAGATTACGCTTCAAATCTCTGTCTGTCTTAATTGGCCTGTCTAGCCCTGGCGAAGAAACCACAAGCGTGTAAGGTGCGTCGTCAGTTGGGTTCAACTCGTCCAAAATTGGGTCTAGTTTCCTGCTAACAACTTCGCAGTCATCAATGTTCACGCCGCCGTCTTTGTCTATTGTGAAGATAAGGCTCATTCCGCCGGCTTCTTTCACATAAGAAACATCCACAAGTTCAAAGCCCATCTCTTCAATAACGCCTTTAAGTTTTTCCTCGCAAATTTGTTTTACTTTTGCCATAACTCCTCCGTATTTTGCTCTTTTTAACAAATGTAGGAGGCAAAATTTGCCTCCTACTTGTCAAGATATAATTATTATAAACTAAATTTATTTAAAAAGCAAGGATTTTTCAAAATATTTTATGAAAATTCATATATTTTTAGAATTTATATTGTTTTTCTCAACAATTTGTCAAAATTTGGCTCCAAAATATGGACTGCAAAAATGAATTTTTGATTGATAAACAAAAAAGCGGTTATTTTCCATCTCCGCCTTTCTTTCCTCCAAACAACTCTGAAATTTTTTGGTCGATGAATTTATCGTCAACCCTTGTCCTAAAGCCAAACTCACCAGAGTTCGAATCAGGTCCCATTGATTGAATTTTTTCGTTATACAATCTGTTTCCTGAGTAGTCATAAACATTCATTTCGACTTTTTCATAAATATTACTTCTTTTTTGCATATCCGTAATAGTAGTGTAGGTCAAAACAACAAACCCCTTTTCAAGACACTGTGAAACGTCGTAATATTCATCCAAAATACGACCATTCCTGGCATCTTTCACCCCATAAAGTTCCAAGATTTTTGTTCCCGACAAATCCATAAGCAAATATTGTGTTGTGGAAAGATGGTATTCGCTTTTTGTATTTGTTGTGAGATACATTTTTGGCACATTGCCCTTAGCAGCGTGAGAACAATATATTACTTGTGCAGTTACATCTTTTTCCATTTCTTCTCTCCTTTTTGTTCAATTGTCCTAATTATACAAAAAATTTTCTCAGTTGTCAATATGTATTTTTATTTTTTTCAGTATCTCACCTCCGCACCTGTGAGTTATGCCTCATTAAGTTTCAATAGCACCTGCGCGGTTGCAAAAGCGTCGTTCCATGCCCTGTGTGCGCCCTCCAGAGAAATTCCAAGCGCCTTTGTGACTGTGCCAAGGTTAAACCTCGAAATTTTAAGCCTTGCAACCCTCGCCTCGTTCAAAGTGTCAATAAGGTCGTTATCGAAGTCCAATCCAACATTTTCGCCCTCGCGCTTTATGAATTTTATATCAAAGCCAATGATGTTATGCCCCGAAAGCACGCACCCTCTTGTGAAATCATAAAAATCTCTTATCACAAACTCAATTGGTGGCGCGTTTTTCACCATGGCGTTTGTTATGCCCGTCAAGTTTGACACCTCGCGCGGAATGCTTTTTGTTGGCTTGACAAAGGTTGAAAATTTTTCAATGATGTTTCCGTTGTCAATTTTAACCGCGCCAAGTTCAATAATTTGGTCGGTTTGGTCATCCAGCCCCGTGGTTTCAATATCAAAAACAACAATCTGCTTGCCCATGATTTTTCTGTTGTATTTGTCGCGGCTGCCAAACATATTGTCCTGTTCCATAGCCGAAAGTTTTTCAATTTCAACCACCTTGCCGGTGTATTCCATTTTTGGCTTTTCTTCCTCTTGTTCAAGCCTTGTGGCAAGCGCCAATTTTTCAATATACAGGCAAAGTTTGCCCATTTTGTTCAGGCGCGCATCCCCCTGCGCCAAAACATACATAAAGTCCTCCAGCGCCGACATAGGTTTTTCATATTTTTTAGGGCAGAAATATATGCAGTCAATTTTTCCTTTGTCGTCGCTTAGTTCAAAGGTGAAATATGCCTTTTGCTCGCCCTCACGTTTGCCTTTTTTGATAACAAAATCTCGCCTCTCAACCTTGCTCACAAACCCAGCCACAATAACGCCCTCTTTTGGGTGTTTAATGGAAGAAAGATATTCTGGCTTTGTAACAAAATCCTTTCCAACAAACTCTTTGACAACTTCCACATTGTATCTTTTAACCGCTTTAAAAGTGGTTTTCATTTCAACATTTTCAATGTCCACTTCGTCAACAAGTTGCCCGTTTTCCTTAACTGTGACCACAAACTCAGTTAAAAAGTTGTTTTTAAGATATTTTGAAAGTTCGCTTGAAATGTTGTGTTCAACAAAAAAGGTATTGAGGCGGCTGCTCAGTTCAATCTCCACGCCAACATCAATGGAATTTATTGAAATTTTTACGCTCTCAGGCTTTAGATAAGTGCTGACAAGTTTGTATCTTTCAGCAAAAAATGCCTCAATAGACTTGTAAATCAACTTTTCTTCCAAATAAACTTTCAAAAATTTGACTTTAAGTGAAAGTTTGTCAAAAGCCAGCCTATTCTTAAAAAACTCAAAAATCTCTTTCTTGTTTTCTGGAGGAATTTCCTCGACGGTTGATGGATATAAAAAAGTGATTGTGGCAGTTTCATTTTTTTTGCTCACCACAACACTTTTGAGATGCAAATCCCTGTATTTGTCGCCGAGATTTGAAAAGAATTCTTCCTGAAAGTTCATACTTAAATTCTAATATAATTGAGCCGTTTTGTCAAGATTTTTTATGAGATTATTCTCACTTTAAAACAAAGTGCAGAATGTCCACAATCACAACAAACGCCAGCAGAATGCAAATTCCAACAAAGTGGATTATGTTTTCCACCTTTCGGTTGATTGGCTTTCCCCTAATCCACTCAATCAAAGTGAACACAACGTGCGAGCCGTCAAGCGCTGGGAACGGCAGAATGTTGAACACCGCCAAATTCGCGGCAATAAGAGGGATGAAAATCAGCATATAAGACAAACTTTGTGAGGCAAAAGTTGCCATTTCGGCAATTGTGGTGATTGTTCCGCCCATTTGAGTGATTGGAATTTGGAAAGTAATAAGCATCCAAAGGCTTTTCAGCACAACCCACGCAAAGCCAAACGCCACCTCAAAACAGCGGCAAAACCCCTCCCATGCATTGTAAACATAGGACTTAAAGCAAGGCCCCTCGTTGCTCTCACTTTCAAGGCCGGTCATTGCAACCACAACAACCTTTCCGTTTTCGCCCTCAATGGTGTCTGGGTAAAGCGTGACGGTGTAAGTTAAACTTTTTCCGCCCCTTTTAACCGTCATTTCAAAGGTGTGTTTTTCAAGCCCGTCAAAACTGTTTTCGTGGCTTTCATAATAAGTTGCATATTCCTTTTGCGCGGCGTTTTTCACGCTTTCAAGCATTGGCACCATGTTTTCCCCAAACGCAAAATCCACTTTATGCCCGTTGATATGTGTTACAACATCCCCCACCTGATAAGGGTTCTCATAAGCGGCGTCAAACCTTGTGATTTGCTTCACGTCATAGCCCGTTGTGCAAAGCAAAATCCAAGAAAAAATTATTGCGGTGAGAAAGTTGAAAGTCACGCCCGCAAGAAACACAAGAATTCTCTTCCAAGGTTTTTGATTATTAAACGCCTCAGGGCTGGAATTTCCGCCCTCGTCGTCCTCGCCATAGAACGAGCAGTAGCCCCCAAGCGGAAAAATCCTAAAAGAAAACTTTTCGCCCGTCTTTTTGCTTGTGTGCGAGAAAATTGGAAAGCCAAATCCAACCGAAAACTCTGTAATCTTAAATTTTAGAAGTTTGCCCACCACATAATGCCCAAATTCATGCACAAGCACCATGAAAAGCAGCACAACAATGGCAAGCAAAATATACAAAAAAGTCATAAAAATCCTTTAAACAAGTGTTGGTCTTTTGTTTAAATTGCAAAAATCCAGAAGGCAATCAAAATGTAAGTTGCAACAAAGATGTGGCTATCAATTCTGTCCAAGCAGCCGCCGTGACCCGGCAAAAACTTTCCGCTGTCCTTAACATTTGCGCGGCGTTTGATGAAACTTTCAAAGATGTCGCCAAGTTGCGCCACAACCGAGCCTAAAAAGACAATGATAAGATACATCCATATTGGAAGTATTGTCATTAAAGGCGCAAAACTTTCAATGCAGCCGCAAATAAGATAGAAACAAGCACACAAAAGCACGCACCACGCCGTTCCGCCTACTGCGCCCGAAATTGTTTTGTTTGGGCTGATTTTAGGGCAAAGTTTTTTGCCTCCAATAAGCGAGCCCATAAGCATTGCAAAGGTGTCGGTGAAAATTGGAATTAAGAAAGTGGTCAAAAGCACGAATGTTGAGAAGTCACTTGTAAGTCCGTCAAGTTTTCTAAGTGGCAAAACGTTGAAGTGGTTTATGAACACAAAGAACAAGAGGAAGAATGAAGGATAAACAAACGCAATAAGTGTGTTTATGGCTTTTTTGAAAGAAAATCTTGCAAGAGAGATGTTTTTGATGTCCCTCACAGCAATTTCATTCATGGTTTTCTTCCTGAAAATGAGTTGATATAAAAATAGCCCCGTGGCAACAAGCAAAATCAACCCAATATCAATTAAAAATGTGTACAAAATCCAAAGGAAGTCCCCCGAATTTGCCGCAAACTGAACGCCAAGCAAGTTCATGGAAAACATCAGCACAGGGAAGAAAACTGCAACATAGTGGAAGTTGAATCTTCCCATTTTTGTCAGCATTTTTGACATTTCAAACGTGCCGTAGCACGCCAAAACGCCAACCAGTGCATCAAAGAAGTAATCACTCACAAAAATTTTAAGCACAAACAAAAGTGCAAGTGTAATCAGCACCGCTATTGATGAATAAACTCTTTTTTTCATTATTTGCCTCCAAATCTTCTGTTTCTTTTTGAATATTCCAAAAGTGCTTTATAAAGCGCCTTTTTATCAAAATCTGGCCAATAGGTTTTTGTAAAATACAACTCGCTGTAAGCCATTTGATAAAGCATAAAGTTTGACACCCTCATCTCGCCGCTTGTCCTAATAAGCAGGTCAACATCTGGGCTTGGGTAAGAGTAAAGATTTTCTGAAATTGTGTTTTCGTCTATTTTTTGCCCCTTTTCTAGAGCCCTATTCGCCGCCCGAACAATATCGTCTCGCCCGCCATAGTTCAGCGCCAAATTCACCACAAGGCCGGTATTTTGTTTGCTTTCTTCCACCGCTTTTGTCAGGGCATTTCTCATTTTGGAAGGAAATTTGCTCACATCGCCCATGACCACAAGTTTGATGTTCTTGCCCTTAAATAGGTTTTCATTTTCCTCAGCAAACTGTTCAATCATTTCAAACAGCCCGTCAATTTCCTCTTTTGACCTCTTCCAATTTTCGGTTGAGAAGGCAAAAAACGAGGCAAATTTAATCTCTTCAATTTCCGCGAGCGTCAACACAATTTCCTTAAGCGCTTTTGCACCCTCTCTATGCCCAAGCATTTTGTTTAGGCCGCGCTGCGCCGCCCATCTGCGGTTGCCGTCCATGATGAAAGCAATGTGCGTTGGAAAACTTTTGATTTTTTTGAAAATTAACATATTCACCCAAACTAAACTTTCATAACTTCATTTTCTTTGTCTTCTGCAAGTTTGTCGGCTGAGTCCGTGAAGCGGTCAACAATCTTTTGAACCTCTTTTTCGCAGGTGTCAAATTCGTCTTCAGAGAGCGAACTTTCCTTTTTCATGTCTTTAAGCATATCCATTGCGTCGCGCCTAACGTTTCTCATGGCAATTTTTGTCTCTTCGCAAATTTTTCGGACTTGCTTTACAATTTCTTTTCTGCGCTCTTCGGTCAGCATTGGGAAAACAAGCCTGATTGTCTTGCCGTCGTTGTTTGGCGTAAGCCCAATGTCGGATGCGGAAATTGCCTTTTCAACATTTTTGATTTGAGACGCGTCCCAAACGCTTATGTTTAAAATTCTGGCTTCCGAAACGGTGACCGTGGCCATTTGAACAATTGGCGTTGGCACTCCATAATAGTCCACAACAATCTTGTCCAAAATGTGAGGATTTGCCCTGCCCGCCCTAATAACAAGATATTCACTTTGCTGATGTGAATATGCTTTGTCAAGGTCCTCTTTTAAAGTGGCATACACTTCATCTACTAATTCATTCATAAAAACTCCTTAATAAAAATTATAATAGCACAAAAGTTTTGTCTTTGCAAACAATTTACAAAGAAAAAACGCCCCGAGAGGCGTTTAAGTTCAAGTTTTGTGTTTTTAAATGGAAATTTGTTTAAGATTTGTGATTTAAAGCGCGAATTGAATTTAAAATTGCAAGCACGGTCACGCCAACATCCGCAAACACCGCCCAAAGCATTCCCGTTATTCCTGCCGCGCCAAGGCTGAGGAAAACAATCTTCACAAGCGCCGACAAAATTATGTTTTCCCAAACAATTTTTCTTGTGAAGCGCGAAATTTTTATTGCGGTCAAAATTTTATTTGGATTGTCGTCAACAAGCACAACATCACTTGCCTCAATGCTTGCCGGGCTGCCGTTTATTCCCATAGAAAAGCCAACATTCGACACCGTCAAAGATGGCGCGTCGTTTATTCCGTCGCCAACATAGCCCACTTTGTTTGAATTTTTCTTCTCATTTTCAATGAAGGCGAATTTGTCTTGTGGCAAAAGTTTAAAGTGATATTCATCAAGCCCAATTTCCTTTGCAACAGCCTCCACGCTTTCTTCGTTGTCGCCCGAGAGCAAAACGGTCTTAATCCCAATTTCTTTCAGCCCCTTGCACGCCTCGTAAGAGGAAGATTTTATTGTGTCAGCAAGCTCAAAAAGCGCAATTTTAGTGCCATTTTCATAAAGTTCAACGGCGGTGCTTTTCAGTTTTTTGTCCTTTCTTCCAACAAAATATTTTTTGTTTTTAAACTCAAATTCAACCCCAACGCCGGCAATTTCTTTGGCGTTTTTAGGCTTTGGCAACCTCTTTCTTTTGCAAGCGGAAACAATTGCTTTTGCAAGCGGATGAATGGAAACTTTTTCGCCTATTGCCGCCAAAAACAAAACTTCTTCCTCATCTCTGCCCTCAAAAGCGGTGATTTTTTCAAGAGAAAACTCGCCCGTGGTCAGCGTTCCCGTTTTGTCAAAAGCCACCATATTCAGGTTTGCGCAGGCATCCAAAAAGTTTGAACCCTTAATCAAAATGCCCTGCCTAGACGCGTTCCCAAGCCCCGAAAAATAGGAAAGAGGAACGGAAATTGCAAAAGCACATGGGCAAGAGACAACCAAAAAGATAAGTCCGCGATAGAAAGCGGCGTTGAAGTCCTTTGAAATCACCCAAACAATGCCCCAAACCAGAATTGCCAAAATCACCACTCCAAGCGTGTACCAGCGTGTGATTTTTGAGATGAAAGTCTCGGTTTTTGACTTGTTTTCAGAGGCGTTTTCCACCAAATTCATAATTTTGCTGATTGTGCTATCCTTATAAAGGCTTGTCACCACAATTGTCAAAACGCCGTCAAGCACAATGCTGCCCGAAAGCACCTCTTCGCCCACGCCCTTGTTTACAGGAACGCTTTCGCCGGTTAAACTTTGAAGGTTAAGCGACGCGCTTCCGTCACAAACTTTGCCGTCAAGTGGCACTCTTTCGCCGGCTCTAACCAAAATTTTGTCGCCAACTTTCACCTCTTCCGGCTTCACCCTCACCTCTTCTTCGCCGTCAAGAAGATTTGCGTATTCAGGTTGAAGTTTAACAAGTTTTTCTATGCTTCTGCGCGAGCGGTTCACCGCCAAGCCTTCAAAAATTTTTCCTATTGAATAGAGGGCAATCACCATCAAGCCCTCCATGTGCTGACTTATTATTGACGCGCCCACAACCGAAATTGTGATAAGCAAATTTTCATTCACAATTCCCTTGAAAAGCAATTTAACCGCTTTAAGATAGGTCTTCCAGCCAAGCAGCAGCGCCGCCACCGAATACAAAACCCAATAAGTCCAAACGGGCATTTTGACGAGGAACAAAATCACGCCCAAAACAATGCCCGAAAGCAAAAAGCCAAGGTCAAGAAACAGCATTTTGTTGTTTTTCTTGCCGGAGGTTTTGTCGGTGATTTTTGCCTGAGGCTCAAGTTCTTTTGTCAGTTCAATAATTTTGATAAGCGCCTCGTCAACATCCTCGCTTTCAAAAGAAAGTTTGTTTTTCACAAAGTCAATTCTTGCGTTTTGAACGCCGTCAAGTTTGTTTATCTCTTTTTCAAGCCCGGCGGCGCAATTTGGGCAGTCCAGCCCCTCAATTTTCACTTGCTTTATCATTTTTCTCCTCCAAAACGTGCTGCAAACTGATTTCAAACACCTGCCTAACATGGTTGTCCGCAAGCGAATAAAAAACCTCTTTGCCCTGCTTTCGGCTTTTAATCAAATTCATGTCTTTTAAATTTTGAAGTTGATGCGAGACCGCAGATTTTGTCATGTTCAATAGCGACGAGATGTCGCAAACACAAAGTTCGCGCTCGTCAAGGGCATTTATTATCTTCACCCGCGTGCTGTCCGAAAGCACTTTATAAAAATCTGCCGTTGCAATCAGGATGTCGTCGTCAAGCATCTTGCCCCTCACCGCCTTAACATCTTCCTCGTGAATTATGTTGCAATCACAATTTACACACTTACATTTTGTCATTTTTTCTCCTAAAACAGTTGAAAAACCATTCAACTATTCTCATTATAGTTGAACAGTTATTCAATTGTCAACAAATTTTAAAAGAAAAAATAAAAAAACACGAAAATTTTCGTGCTTTTTTGTGTTTTTAATGAAATTTTAGTTATTTCCGCTGAGTTTTGCAATTTCTTCAGCAAAATTTTCGTTGCGTTTTTCAAGGCCTTCGCCAAGTTCATAGCGAACAAATCTTCTAACAGAAATCTTTTCGCCAATTTTAAGTGTGGCTTCTGTCAAAAGGTCTTTAATTGTTTTGTCTTGGTCTTTAACAAAGTGTTGGTTCAAAAGGCAAACATCTTCATAAAACTTTTTAATTCTGCCTTCAATCATCTTTTCAACAATATTTGCTGGCTTGCCCTCGTTCAAAGCCTGTTTTCTTAAAATTTCTTTTTCTTGTTCAAGTTCGCTTGGGTCAACCTCAGCCTCGCTGACATATTTTGGATTTGCGGCAGCAATGTGCATAGCAATGTCCTTTACAAGAGTTTGGAAGTCATCGCTCTTTGCAACAAAGTCTGTTTCACAGTTAACTTCAACAAGCACGCCAATCTTTCCACCCATGTGAATGTAAGACCAAACCATGCCCTCAGAAGCAATTCTTCCTTGCTTTTTATCAGCGGCTTTAAGGCCTCTTTCTCTCAAAAGAACAATAGCCTTTTCAAAATCTCCGTTTGCGTCAGTGAGCGCTTTTTTGCACTCCATCATTCCAACGCCAGTTTGCGCTCTCAATTTTGCTACATCTTGTGCTGTGAAACTCATCTTTCCAATCTCCTTTTATTCTGCATCCTTTGCAGTTTCTTCTGCGGCTGGCTCTTCAGCCTTTTCTTCTTTTTTAGCCTCTGGCTTTTTGCGTGGCTTTTTAGCAGTTGTTTTCTTAACCTCTTCGCCAGCCTCTGCCATTTCAACGCTTGGCTTTGCTTGTGTCAAAAGGCTTTCAAGGTCAACGTTCTCTTCGCCCGCTTCTTCGTCTTTCTTCATTGAAACGCCTTCTCTTGCCTCAATAACTGCGTCAGCAATTGCGCTTGCAATAAGTTTGACTGAGCGGATTGCATCGTCGTTTCCTGGAATGACAACGCTTACGCCTGATGGGTCGCAGTTTGTGTCAACAAGGCTGACAACTGGGATGTTCAAAATTCCTGCTTCGTGAACGCAAATTTTCTCGTTGCTTGGGTCAACAACAAAGATAACGCCTGGAAGTTCTCTCATGTCCTTGATTCCGCCAAGGTTCTTTTCAAGTTTGTCTCTTTCTTGCTTCAAAAGGGCAACTTCCTTCTTTGGCAAAAGGTCAAATTCTCCAACCTTTTCCATTTGATTGAGTTTGTTTAATCTCTCAATTCTGTTTCTGATGGTCTTGAAGTTTGTAAGAGTTCCGCCAAGCCATCTTGTGTTTACATAAAACATTCCGCATCTTTCAGCCTCTTCCTTGATGGCCTCTTGCGCCTGTTTCTTTGTGCCAACAAAAAGCACGCTCTTTCCGCTTGCGGCAACATCACGAACAAATGTGTAAGCCTTGTCAACTTGGGCTGATGTTTGTTCAAGATTGATGATGTGAATATCATTTCTAGCGGCAAAAATGTATTCCTTCATCTTTGGGTTCCACTTTCTTGTCTGGTGACCGAAGTGAACGCCTGCCTCCAATAATTGTTTCATTGAAATAACTGACATAATTTTTAACCTCCTGTTTTTGTTTCTTCCCCAAAAGTTTTCTTCAACCAAAACCCAAGATTTATCATCTTTTACCTGCAAACAAATTCAAATCTGGACAATAATCATCAAATGATTGCAAGCGTTCAGGCAACAGAGTTGAAACCTTTTTGGGTGCTATTTGTCTTCAATGACTTTGAGATAATATCACACAAAAAGCCCCTTTGTCAAGCAAATTCACAAACTAAATTTAAAATACAACAAAATTTTTGATATTGACAAAACCTTGCTAATGTGTTAAAATAGAAAAGATAGGAGAGATTTATGGAAACAAAAGAAAAAATTCAAAACAGACAAAATGAGGTTATAACATCAGATAGGCTTTGTCAGTTGCTGTCGGAAGCGCGCGGCGAAAGGTGGTATTGGACGCCAAGTTTTCGCCCTTGGACGGATGATTTTAACAACCCATATCAGTCAACTTATATGAGCATGTATTTCACAAATGAAAAAAAGAAAGTTTTTGTTTCTTATAGGCCTGCTGTGAGTTTCCAAGATGCATCAGATATGTTTCGAACAATAGATTGGAATGCAAGCCTTCAATCCGCAAAGAAAGTTGGTGGCAAAAAAGTATTCCACCATGTGATAGATTCAAAAACTGCCGTGGACATAACCATTCCAGACTTTGTAGCGAACTTCTTAAGCGAATATACAAATTTAAAAGAGAAATAATGGCAAAGAGAGTTATTTGTGATAAGTTTTGCCGCTAATGATTGTGAAAGCGCGATAAATTTGCTCCAAAAGCATTATTCTAAATAAGTTGTGAGGAAATGTCATTTTGCCAAATGACATTTTTTCTTTGCAAACATTTTTCACCTCATTTGAAAGACCATAGCTGCCCCCAATCACAAAAGTGATGTGAGAATTTGTCTGCATAAGCGCTTCAAGTTTTTTTGAAAACTCTTCGCTTGAATATTCTTTTGAATTTATGTCGCACGCAATGGCATAGCCGGACAAATTTTTTAAAATCTCCTCGCCCTCTTTCAAGATTATGGATGCGGGATTGTTTAGCGCGTTTTGCTCTTTCACTTCAATGATGTTCACCTTGGCAAAAGCCGAAAGCCGCTTCAAATACTCATTTTGTGCATCCTTAGAAAACTTCTCTTTCAAATTCCCAACACAAATCAAATCAATTGTCATCTCAAAAGCCCCCAAATGAAAGTCATTATTGTCACAATGGCGGAAAGCACAAAACTGCCCCAAATCAAGATTTTTATCTTCAAATCAGTTTTGTCGTCTTTTGGCTCAACAATTTCGGCTTGCTTTTGCATAAACTCAATAAATTCGTTGACATCAACATAGATTATGCGTTTTTGCGGCTCAATAACTTTTTGATTGCTTTTCAAAGCGTCAATCTGGCTGAAAAATTGCTCCCTTATTGCCTCGTTTGCAATTTGCTGCTTTTTCTTTCCAAATTCTTGCTTGAAAGACTCCTTCATAATCCCAAGCGTAAACTCATAGGCAAGCACAATCAAAAGCGTCAAAACAAGAAGAAGCATAATAAATCCAATCACAGGGTTTGAAAGGAAAAAGTTTGCAATGTTTGAAATCAAATTCACCCCTTTTGCACTTGCAAAGGACAAAAGCACGCTTAGCGCGTTGTTCATAAAGTGGATTATCATGCAAGGATAAATTGAATTTGCAACAAAGCACAAATATCCCAAAAACACGCCAATTATTGAGGCATAAAAGAACTGCTCAATGTTCAGGTGCAAAAGGCCAAAAAGCAGCCCGGAAATCAAAATCGTTTTCTTCATGCCAAAGCGCCCGTTTGCGCCAAGCAAAAAGCCTCTGTGCAGGGTCTCTTCGCAAATTGCAGGAAGCAAGGCGGTGCAAAAGAGGTCGAGAAAAAGCTTGCCAACTGTTGGCGTTTCGGCGGCCACCTCCTTAAATTTATATCCAAAAAGCCCAATTATGGAGTTGAAAAAAGTTGAAACATACAAATTCAGCAAAAACACAACAAGCCCAAGCGCAACGCTTATCAAAATCATCTTTTTAGACACCTTGTTGTAGGACAAAAAGCGGCTTGTTTTTTCCTTGTCCATGTCCTTGTTCATAAGCCTAAAAAGAAAGATAGGAAGAAGGAAAATAAGCCCAATTTGAATGACGAGGCTTAAATAATAGCTTCCAAATTCGCCCATAAAATCAAAAACGCCGCAGCCACTGCAAATTCTAATTGCAATAAAGAGGCAAATCACAACAAAGTATATTAAATTGACGCTAAAACAAATTTTTCTAGACATAAAACCCAAATTTCCTCAAAATATAATACTCTCAAATGCAGGCATTTATAACAATTATAATGACCGCAAGCACAATTCCGCCCAAGAGAAGAAGCGGCATTTTTCCAAGCGAAAGCGAGGACCTCAACGGCTCTTGCCCCACCTTTTCCTCCTCCGTTTTGCTGCTTTTAACAAATTTCAAAGCAAGGAAAATTATAAGGGCGGTCACAAGCGCAACAACCACCGAAACCAATATAAACCACCAAGTCATAGGCATATTTTGAAAGTCGAAGCCAAATATTTCCATGATGTAGCCCACGGTGAGCGTTGAGAAATTGTTTGCAAAGTGAAACATCATGCAGTAAACAAGATTATTCGTCTTTTCCATTATCAAAGCAAGCACACAGCCCAAGATGAAAGGATAAATAAACTGCAAAACGCTTTGGTGCATCAGCGCAAACAAAAGTCCGCACAAAAGCACCCTTGCCCAAGTTGGAAAAGTGTTCTTCATCCCCTGATAAATCACCCCGCGAAATATGAGTTCTTCAATGACTGCCGGCAGGACGCCCACAAGCAAAACTGAAAGAAAATAAATTCCAATGTTTCCAAATTTCATGTTGTCAGCGGTCAGTTTCATTGCAGAAAACATATGCCCAAAACAGCCCTCAATCAAACACATAAAGCCCAAAAGGCAAACAAATCCAAGCCCCGCCCAAACAAAACTTTCTTTTGCATTTGGCTTTTTTATGTTTGATGCGTCAAAAGAGATGCCCTGAACTTTGTGATAGAAGAAATAAACCAGGAAAAACACAAGTTGTAACAAAACAGTAGAAACAAAATAATTTGTAAGATAAATTGGCGTGCCTTGCGCCTCTTGAAGCTTAAAATTTGGGTCAATTCCCGCCATGATTTTTGTGAAAACAAAGGCATAAACAAGGCTTAATCCAAGCCCAAAAATTAGGGCAAGAAAAAAGATGTTTGAAGTGTCATTTATACAATAAAAATTCCGCTTTTGGAAGGTTTTTTGTTGCGACTTTGCCTCTTTCATAACACTGATGATAACACAAAAATAAAAAAAAGACAAATATACTAGACAAAAAAATAAATTTAAAGTAAAATAACCACATGAAAGACTTTATGACCATAGCCCTTGAAGAGGCAAAAAAGGCATATGAAAAAGGCGAAGTGCCAATTGGCGCGGTTGTGGTTTGTGACGGAAAAGTGATTTCTCGTGGGCAAAACAAACGACAGAGAACTCAAAACGCCATACATCACGCCGAAATAATAGCCATTGACAAAGCATGCAGAAAACTGAAAAGTTGGCGGCTTGAAAATTGTGATTTATATGTCACCCTGGAGCCTTGCCCAATGTGCGCCGGTGCGGCAATAAATGCGCGCATAAAAAATGTGTATTTTGCCTGCAAAGAAAAAACTTCAAATGACAATTTATTGGAGCAGATTTCAAAAAGTGACCGCCTAAATCACAAGACAAATTTTGTCCATGTTGGCACGCTTGAAGAAGAATGCTCTTCGCTTTTGACAAACTTTTTTAAGTCCAAAAGGTAGAATATATTGTGTATTATGCATTGCATACCACCACAATATATGGTATTATGCAATAAAAAAGATAGCCACTTTGCTATCTTTCTTTTTTCCATTTTTTACAAAAGTTCAAACAGTTTTTCTTTGTATTCTTCTTCGGTTATTGCGCCGCTGTCACGCAGCGCTTTAAGTTCTTCAATGCGCCTCTTCTTTTCCTCAAATCTTTTCTCTTCCTTAACCTCTTCTCTTCTAACTTCATGTGGCGTGTTCATAACAATTATGTCTGGCGTGAGGTATGCAATAAACAGCAGCAGCCAAGAGACGAAACTTCCAAAGAAAATTGTTATTCCAAAGCCGATAAAATATGGCATTTGCGAAGTTCTAAAATACTTCCCCTTTTTTCTGACAGAATACAAAAGCAAGATGCTTCCGGTCAGGCCAATAACAAAACTGATTGAAGTGTAAATTATATTTGTGGTGTTTGTGAGAATGAAAATATAGCCCGACTCAATCATTGCCGCCCTCAAAGCCGCGTTTGAAAGCATAAGAATTGAAATAATAAGGCTTGTTGTGACGCTTATTAGGTTAAGAGTCGCCCCAACAATAATCAAAATTCTTTTTGTTTTGTTCATATACATAGTCTTGTCCCCTCAATATAGTAGTATGATAACATTCTTTACAATTATTTGTCAAATTATTTTGAAAAAAAGAGATTTTATAATATAATGTCTTAGGAGAAAAATTGATGAGAATAAAAAAGCGAAAAATTGTGATAACCGGTGCTTCAAGCGGCTTGGGCAGCGGACTTAAAGAATTTTTTGAGAAAAAGGGAGATGTTGTAATTGACATTTCGCTCAACGGCAGAGATTTTGCCGCTGATGTCTCCGACCACAAAAGGTTGAAAGAGATTTTTGACGAAATTTATTTGGAGCATGGCGAAATTGATATGCTTATCACCTGCGCTGGCTATGGAATAAGCGGCGCAATTGAACTGCTCAAAGAAAAAGACACTCAAAAGCAGCTTGATGTAAACTTTTTTGGCACGGCAAACGCCTGCAAATATGCAATTCCAATGATGAAAGAGGATGGAAAAATTGTGATTATTGCCTCCGCCACCGCGCTTTTTCCTCTGCCATTTAAGGCGTATTATTGCGCAAGCAAAGCCGCCGTTGACAGTTTTGCCCAAAGCCTGAGAATGGAACTTTCAAGAACAAAAATTCAGGTCACCTCAATTTGCCCTGGCGACGTGAGGACAAATTTCACCGAAAACCGCGTTAAAGAGTATGAAACGAACGAAAGATACAAAAACGCAGTGGAACTTTCCACAAAGCCAACCCCAAAAACCGAAAGCCGAAGAATGAGCCCAGAATATGCGGTCAAAAAACTTGCAAAAATATGTGAAAAGGAACATTTTAAGCCAAGATATATAATAGGAAAAGAATATAAAATGTTCAATTTTTTCCGAAAAATTCTTCCGCTCTCACTCATGAACAAAATCACTACAAAGTTGTTCTATAAAGAGGGCTAAGACGGCTAAAAGAGTTAAAGAAGCTTTAAATAAGATTAAAAAAGAAGGTTTTAACGCCTTCTTTATTTTTTAAAATGTGCCAAAAATTCGGTGTTTCCGTCTCCGCCTTTGATTGGCGAAGTGACAACTCCCAAATTTTGAAAACCCGACTCGCGAAAACAACTCAAAATATTCTCAATCACTTTTTTGTGGACTTTTTCATCTTTCACAATGCCGTTGTGCTTGCGCGCATACTCCGCCCCAACCTCAAATTGCGGCTTAATGAGGGCGACCACGTCAACGCCCGAAAAAAGCGAAAGTCTTGCCGCCAATTTGGTCAGACTGACAAAAGAAACATCAATCACAATTGCGTTCACATCCTCAACTTTTTCAAGAGGCAAGTTTAGAAAATTTGTTTTTTCAAGATTGACCACTTTTGGGTTGTTTTTTATGCTTTGCGCAAGTTGCCCCTCGCCGGTGTCCACAGCATACACTTTTTTTGCGCCGTTTTGAAGGCAAACATCCGTGAATCCGCCCGTTGACGCCCCAATGTCCAAAACAGTCTTCCCGTTTAAATCAATCCCAAATTCTTCAATTGCCTTTTGCAGCTTAAAGCCGCCGCGCGAAACGAACTCAAATGGCTTTGTCTCAAAATTGGAATTTTCATCACACAAAAAAGATGCCTTTGTGACCACCTTGCCACAAACCGAAACCCTTCCGCTTTCAATTGCCTGTTTCGCCTTTTCCCTTGAGCCATAAAGCCCCTTTTCGAACAACAAAACATCAAGCCTTTTCATGTTTTGATTATAAAATAAAATTTGTGCGCTGTCAAATTATTGCCCAAGTTTGCACACAAAATCATCTTTGACATATGCTGATAATGGAGGCAAAAAATGAACATTACAACAAAATATTGTGCTGGTTGCTATCAAGATTTGCGTCCATTCAGTGGCTGCCTATGTCAACCATACGGCTGTCCACCCTTCCCACCAAATCCGCCTCGACCAAACTATGCCCCACCGTGCAGATTTGATGGTTCAAATATGATTTATTTTGCAATAGGGTATCTCATAGCAAAGAATTCAAGATGAGAGATACAAAAAAGACCGCCACACTCTGGCGGTTTTTTTAGATTCTTCATTGCGCTTACGCTCCATTCAGAATGACAGCGGTAAGACACAATGATAGCGTTTTTTTGCTGTCCCCTGCTTGAAAGTTGGTAAGCCTGTCATTATGTTGTCCCCCTGAACGCTCCTCTGCTGTCATCCTGAGCAAACGAAGTGTAGCGAAGGATCTCACCATGCTTTTATGTTGTCATCCTGAGCGAAGTGCAACGAAGCCGAAGGATCTCACCATGCTTTTATGTTGTCATCCTGAGCGAAGTGCAACGAAGCCGAAGGATCTCACCATGCTTTTA
>CANQRC010000006.1 GCA_947626155.1 uncultured Clostridia bacterium
GGTTGGGACAGACACCATTTCCGTGACGCGGCTTTGTAGCCTAACCTTTCTCATCCCAGTCCTCTTCCCTGTAAGTGATTTTTAATTTGTGCTTGCCGGGCAAAGCCCTACGCTCGCAAAATTAAAAATTGATTATAGAATGTGAAAGTAAGTGCTTCGAAGAAAAGTGGTTGAGATTCTTCATTCCGCTGGCGCTACATTCAGAATGACAGCATAGGGTAGACTGACAGCAAAAAGAATGACAGCAGGGGAGCGCTCAGGATGACAAAAAATAGAGGATGAGATTCTTCGCTGCGCTCAGAATGACAGCATAACTGCGCTCAGAATGACAGCACAACAGCACTCAGAATGGCAGCATAGGGCAGACTGACAGCAAAGAAGAAGGAATGATAGTAAGGGCGGAACATATACAAAATATGGTGTAGTATGCATTGCATAATACACCATATCTATTTTATTTGTGTTAATATTTGTTTTTGCTCTTTTGTCACGCGGTAGCTTTCGTTTGCTTTTGATATTGCCCTTTTCTTGATAAAATCATCTTTTGTATTCTCAATTTCTTTCAGGGCAAGAGGAAAGTTTATTGTGCAAAGTTCTGCGTAAAACCATGCGGTTGCCATTTTCACATAATAGGCTTGGCAAGTGATTTTTCTTAAGTTTTTTAAAATTTCTTCAATTTTGTCTGTTTTGATGAAAAACCGCATAAGTCCCAAAATTCCTGCGCGCACATAAAATTCCTTTTCGCTTCTTAAGAGGCTTGAAAACTTTTTATAGGCGGCGGGAGTGTTTAGCATTTTCAGGCTTGGCACAATGCAGTCGCAGGTGCACCAATTGTCCACAAATGGCAAAACGTTTTCAAGATATTCCATTTGTTCCTGCCCGTTTTTAATTTCGCCGGCGGCAAAGCCATAAAGCAAGATTTCTTCGTGGGAAGAGTTCTCGGAAAGGTCTATATATTCCGGCTCAATAAATTTTGCATATTTTCTTAAAACGGGAAGCCTGACACCGACAATTTCGTGCTGGGATTTTATGAACTTCTTATTAAAATTCGCGTAGCCAAGGTCGGCGTTTTCTCTCAAAAATTTTTGAATGTTTTGCACATCTTTCTCCGTTATTCTCTGCGCAGGCTTTCAACAGGGTCAAGTTTGGATGCCTTGTTTGCTGGATACAAGCCGGAGAGCATACTGATGAAGATTGCAACGCCCATGCCTACCGCGAAATACCACCACCTGTAGGTGATTGGGGCAAGCCCAATTGTGCTGTTTAGCACCAAAACCACAATCAGCGTTAGGAGGAGGTTGAATAATATGCCACAAATTCCGCTCAAAACTCCCACTAGGAAACTTTCGGAGGTGAATATTCGTCTTATGTCTTTTCTTCTTGCACCAATTGACTTCAACACGCCAATTTCTTTCGTTCTTTCAGTTACGCTCATGTAAAGAACAACCAAAATCATCATGGCAGAAACGAGAAGTGAGATGAGCGAAATGACAATTAAACTTGTGCCAATAACGCTTGTCATGCTTCTGAACATTCCTGCAAGTTGCTCCTCAATTGAACCGGTGAATTCATTTTCATAATATGTGTTGAGATATTCGTTTATTGTAGCAACAATTTTTTCATTGCCTGTTTGAATGTAGAGGGCGTTTGCTCCAAAATAATCTCCAGCACCTTTTTCATCGAAAAGTTGATATAGGAAATCATAATCCACATACATAACATTAAAGCCAGCCATAACTGAGGTGTCCATAATTCCGGTAATTTTTATTTTTTCTAGATTGGATGTTTCTTTGTTTTTGTATTCAATAAAAGTTAAAGGAATTGATTCTTTACCTTTTGATATATCGCCTGGAATTGTAAGAGAAATTTTAACTTCTGCTCCAATTATATCTGTTTTTGTTTCCGCTTTTTCAAACATCTGCTTTATGCCGGGGGTGAACATAACTCCACCTTTTGAAGTTGCCATTTCACCTTCACTTACATTGCTCTTTGAATAGAATGGTGGGATTGTGTATAGGTAAATTATGCTGTCATATGCACCTTGTTGGCTTATATCTTCCAAATTTTTGGGGGTTGGAACTCTTCCTTCATCGTGGTAGGTGTTTTCTGGGTCATATAAAACTTTTCCATCAAACAGAGCCGCCATAACTTGAAGCCCGCGGGTTAGGGTTGCATTAGTTTTGTCTATTGAGCCATCTTCACGCTTGCCTTCTGTTAGTTCAAAATTGAATCCTTTGTTCTTTAACCAAGCGTTTAGGCCAATTTTTCCGCCCTCTTCTTCCGCTATGCCGTCTCCGTTTATAAGTTCATCTATTTCGTCGTCAGTGAAAGGGTTAAACTTCGCCATCTCGTTTAGGCTCTTGGCACTTTTTTTGATGGTGACAATGGTTGGGTCGGAGTAAGATTTCATGGTGTCATCAATAAAGTCGGTTATGCCGCTTGAGAAACACATCATAAGAATCAAACTTCCAATTCCAATTGCCACGCCAATGGACATCAGGATGTTTTTGGTTTTGCTTGCCCACATATTGTGGAATGAGAGGCGAATGGCTTGCCACAAAGAAAGATTTTGTTTCTCTTTGAAGTTTCTAAAATTCCTCTTTGTTTTCTTTGCCTCAGCCTTCTCTGCCGTTTTTTGAGCAAACTTTTGGTCTATGCTCTCTTCTTTCTTTGGCTCTTGTTCTGCCTCTTCGGTGGAAGGGGCGTTTTTAACATAATTTTCATTTATGCGGTCGGCAATTATTTTTCCGTCTGAAATTTCAACAACTCTTGAGGAAATTGACGCAACTTTTTCACTGTGGGTGACCATGATGACAAGTTTTCCGCTGTCGGCAATTTCTTTCAAAATTTCAAGAATTTGCATGGATGTTCCGCTGTCAAGCGCGCCGGTTGGCTCATCCGCAATGATGATTTCAGGGTCATTTATCAGCGCTCTTGCAATTGCCACACGCTGCTTTTGCCCGCCGGAGAGTTGGGTTGGCTTCTTCTTCAATTGGTCGGCAAGGCCAACTCTTTTTAAAATAGTTGTGGCCCTTTCAACTTTTTCTTTTTCGCTGACATTCGAAAGGGTCAGGGCGAGGGTGACATTATCCAAAATTGTGAGGTGGGAGATAAGGTTGAAAGACTGAAAAACGAAGCCGACATGATTTTTTCGGTATTTGTCAAGTTCTTTGTCAGTCAGTTTGCCAAGATTTTGACCGCCGGCAATAATTCCGCCAGTGAAATCACTGTCAAGGCCGCCAATCAAGTTCATAAGGGTGGACTTTCCGCTTCCGCTTTCGCCGACAATGGACACAAGTTCGCCCTTGTCAAACTCGACGTTGATATCTTGCAGCGCCTGAAAAGTCTCTCTATTTGAAAGTTTGTAAAACTTGTTTACATGAATCAGTTTCAGTTCCATATTTTCCTCCTACAACTCACCTGAGTTTTGTATCAATTTGTCTAAAACTTTGGCAAAAATTTCTTTTTCTTCATTGGTCACGCCGCTGAAAAGCGACTCCAAAAGGTTTTCTTTTGTTTTTTCAACTTGTTTTGCATACTCAATGCCTTTTTCGGTTAGGGTGATGCCCTTTCCAACTTTGACAAGGCCTTTAAGCTGCATCTTCAAAAGCGTTCGGCTTGTGTGAGCCTTGTTGCAGCCAACAAGTTTTGTAAGTTCCTGCTGAGAATTAATTTCGTTTTTAAGCAAAATTTCCGCAAAAACTGCAAAAGAAGAGCACAATTCACCATTTTCACTCATATGTTTTGCATATATCTTTTTTATGAGAAGTATGCGGTTTATGTCAAGAAATTCGTTTTGCATTTTTCCTCCAAATTCGCCTTTGTTGACTACTCAACACAAAGTATATCACATTCCAAAAAATTAGTCAATAATTTACACTATAAATAAATCATAAAAAAATTTGAAATTTTGTTTTTTGTGTGCTATAATAAAAAAACTTTTGGGGCGAGTATGAAGGAAATTTTTGCAGAAAGTTTGTTTGATGCCGTTTTGGACACTTTGAAAGTGCTTCCAATCCTTTTTCTTGCCTATCTTTTGGTGTCATACATTTCTCACGACCACAAACACAAGTTCAGCCACTTTTTGTCTAAGAAAAACAAGGCAAGCGTCTTTTATGCTTCTTGCCTTGGGTGCGTGCCTCAATGCGGCTTTTCATCCGTTATCGCTGACCTCTACTCTGAAAGAAAAGTGAGCATAGGAACGCTGATTGCGGTGTTTATTGCCACCTCTGACGAGGCGCTGCCCATCATGATTTCCAACACCGACAAAATTGTTGACCTTTTGATTTTGATTGGCGTGAAAGTGGCGCTGGCAATAATTTGGGGCTACGCAATAGATTTTGTGTTTTCGCTTTTTAAAAACCGCAAAAGAAGGACGGTTGTTGAAATTCCTGCGCGCGAAGAGGAGGGTGAACATCACTTGCATGAATGCGGGCATATTCACACCGACCACTGCGCGCACGGGCATGAAGATTGCTGTGTTGACAACGTGTTTATTGACGCCATTGCTCACACTTTTTCAATTGCGGTCTACATTTTTGTGGCAACTTTCATTTTAAACATGATTGTAACTTCAATTGATATTTCCGCGCTGCAAAACTTCTTGAACACAAATGTTTATCTTCAAATTGTGCTTGCAAGTTTGATTGGGCTTATTCCAAATTGCGCATCTTCTGTGCTTTTGGTGGAACTCTTCATGGGTGTGGCAGTTTCGGGGCAGGTTGTTCAAATTTTGAGTTTTCCTGCACTTGTGGCTGGGCTTACCGCGGGCGCGGGCGTTGGACTTGTGATTTTGTTTGCAAGAAATAAAAAGCACATTTTAGAAAACTTGGGTGTGCTTCTGCTTCAATTTGTTATTGGGCTTGTGTCCGGCTTTGCTGTTTTTGGATTTATGCTTCTGTTTTAACCGTTCAAGCCGTTTGATTGGCGCTCCATATTTTCAACGACAATGTCTTGAATGTCGCCAAGGCTATCACAATATTCAAGCACTTTCCATGGCGTGTTTGTGTGAAAGTGGAGGCGAAGCATTTCGTCGTCTCCAACAACCAAAAGGCAATCCCCCTTAATATTTTTTGTTATATAATCTCTCACTTTTTCGTCTGAGAGGTTTTTTCCTTCTACAAGAAGTTGGGTGTCAAATTTATATTCAATCATATTTTTTCTCCTTAGTTTTGATTTGCTCTGTTATAAAAATCAAACGCTTTCATAATCTCTTCAAGGTCTTCGGTTGGGTTTAGCGCCTCCTCAAAACTGAAGCCGCTTTCGCTGACCGGATAGTCCTTCAAGGTTTTTGTTGTGGAAATGTGAACTTCTTTTGGAGGCTGAGGCGTCTTTTTGTAGTCTTGCATTTTTGTTAGAAGCAGGCGCATACTGTCGTTTTCAGAGTAAATTGGGCGGGTGATGTTTGACATTTTGTCATAGTTGTCTTTGAAACTTTGAACAATTCTTGTAAACTCGCTCATGATGTCCTCAAAGTTCTGGTCGCGGCGAAGTTGTGGAAATTTTGTGTTTAACTCTTTCAACAAAATTTCAATTTTGTCCATGATCAGTTTGTTGAAATTTTTTGAGCCCTCTTCTTGAATTTTTTTTGCTTTTTCAATCACGTTTAGGGCGTTTAAAATGTTTTTTTCTTTGTTTTCAATTTCAACTCTTTCATTTTTTGCGTCAAGAAGCCGCTTTTCGCTGTCCAAAACTTTCAGTTTTTCTTCCATAAGTTTGGCTTCATAACTTGTTTTCATTCTTTGTATGAAACTGTCAACTTCAATTTTGTTATATCCATTTAACTCTTCAGAAAACATATTTATCTCCGTTTAAAATGTAGGAACATCTCCAATATCAATAATAACAAAAATGGCACAACAAAAGCAATAAAAATTGGGGTAGAAATAAAATTTTTTGTTAGAAGAAGGCTGTAAATGCCCACGAAAAATATCGAAAAAGCAAGAACAAGGTGAAGGGGCTGCCTGCAGACTATGCAGGTGACAACTGAGGCAACAATAAAGGCTAGGCACACATAATAGCCGGCATAGAAAGTGGTGTTTGTGTAAAAGAAAACAAAGCCAACAATTCCTATGTTTGTGAGGAGGCTACCAAAATAGAGGCTGCTGTCAAGGCGAAAGAGCAGGCTTTTGACAATTTCAAACACTCCAAGAAAAAGGCAAAAGCCAAAGAACCAGAGGGCTGGGTTTTTGAGAACAAAGATTGAGATGAAGATAAAAACAAAAAATGCCCAAGAAAACAGGAGGGCACTTGTTCTTAAAATTATGCTTTTTTTGACGCCTAAAACTCTTCCATTCATATTTTGATTATTAGCGCAAAAATTTGATTTTATTCAAAAAAATGCGTTTTTTAACGCATTTTTTCACTTTTTTTTGAAATTTAAAGGTCTTTTTTGATAATTTCTAATATTTTTTCAGTTGTGTCTTTCTTTTTGTGTTCTTTGAAAAAACAATATGCAAGATAGCCAATGCCGCAAATTATGAACACAATTGAAAGCACTTGCGACACCCTCATGGAGCCAAGATATAAACTGTCAGTTCTCAGGCCTTCAATCCAAGACCTGCCAGTGCCATAGAAGATGAGATAGAATGCAAAGACCACGCAGTTGTTCTTGAAGTTCGCCTTGTAGAGCATTGCCAAAAGTAGCCAGAAGGACACAAAATTCCAAAGGCTTTCATAGAAAAATGTTGCCAAATGCCAACTGCTGTTTGCCTCAATGTAAACCGCAAAAGGAAACCACTGTTGGGCAGGATTTGTGACCTCATAGCCATACGCTTCCTGATTGAAGAAGTTTCCCCATCTGCCAAGAGATTGTGAAATTATCAGCGCAGGGGCAATGATGTCGGCAAGCGCCAAAATATTCTTTTTGTGAATAAGGCAATACAAAACAAGCCCAAGTGCGCCGCCAATTAGGCCACCATAGAAGCCAAGGCCACCTTCCCAAATTTTGAAAACATCCCAAAAATTTGTGTAGTGGTCTAGGCTGAACAAAACATAATAAATCCTTGCGCCAATAATTGCAAGTGGAATGATGTAGCACGCCAAGGTGAGGATGTCCTCTTTTTTGAAACCTCTTTTCTTTGCAAAAACCATGGCGAGCACCACGCCCAAAAGATATGACAGGGCGCTCGTCAAGCCATAAAAATGAATTTTAAAGCCAAACAAATAAAATCCATCAGGAATTGAAAGCATTAGATCCAACATTCTTACCTCATTATATGCCTAGTATAATCATTTTAAAATAATTAGTCAAATAAAAAGAAAAAAACGCAAAAATTGCGTTTTATATGTTTTTATTTTGCAGCAGCCCTCTTATTTCAATTCAATTTTCTTTGAAACTTTATATACGCATGACACATAAGTTTGGTCAAACATATCACTGTTGTCAAAAGTTGTAAAGAGGGTTGTGTGTTTGTGCATTTGTCCTGCTTTGGCAAGTCGAACCAAATTTTTTATGGTCTCAACCGCCATTTCGGTGTGGCCCATCAAGGCTTTTGTGTTGTTTTTGAAAGCAAAGTCAATGCCATTTGCAAGGGTTGAGAAGTCTTGAACAAAAATTGCAATGTTCTTGCCCAGCTCTTGAAGATGGGTGATGTGTTCTATGAAAGTGTTTACAATCTCATACATCTCAAAAGGCTTGTTGTCATATTTGATGAGAAAAGTGTTGTTGAAGCCAAGAGATTGAAGTTCAATAAAATCTTCATACATCACATTTGGAATGCAGGCGAGGGTGATAATGCCATCTTTTTTAAGTTTTTTCAACAAATTTTCAATTTTTTGGGCATTATTTGTGAATTTTTCTTGATTTATCACATATCTTCCGCCCAAAATTATGTCTGTGTCAGCAAGTTTAACCGTTGGGACATCAAGCACATATTCGCCATTTGTGACCTTATAATTTGCTGCTGGCTCATAGTTGATTTTTTTGATTTGGTCAAGCGTGTATTGCTTTTCAGCGTTCATAATTACTGCTGTTCCGCTTACAAAATCACCTTTTTGAAGCCTTTCGTCAAGGTTTTTTGGAACTAAAATTTGTTTTCCATTGTTTTGATTGATAAAATACAAATTTTTGTCATCATTTTCTTTAATAATTCCTTGGCACTCAATTGGGCAAAGTTTTTTCTGCAAAATTTCTTTTTCAACTTGTTTAAAAGAAACTGCTTTTGGCTTGGCGGAAACTGTTGACTGCTGAATTGTTTTTAGGGTGTAGTCCCTTCCTGTTATTTGAGAAAGTTGTGCCAAAATGCCCTCAATATTGCTAAGTTCTTTATAAGGCCTGCCTTGCCTCATTGGGATTGGCTTTAACTCTTCGCCAGAAATAATCTTGTCCATCACAATTGTTATGTGGTCATTCCTCTTGATTGTGGTTGGGGAGGCGTCACCAAAAACGCGCGCAAGGGCGCGAAGCTCATAAATTCCCAAACTTTCAATAAGTGAAAGGCAGGACTGTTCTTCCTTTGTGAGGTTTTTATATTCATATGTAGGTTTGGACATAAGTTTCTCCTTAGTAAAATCTTCATTGTTAGTATATCATATTCCGCGCGATAATATCAACCAACTTTACAAAATTTTTTAAAAATCACAAAATTTCAAAAAAATTAAGTTTTTTCAACTTTTATATTGATTTTTTGGCAAAAATATGGTAAAATTTGCTTGTCAGTTGAACAGATGGTCGCTGCGTGTCCGTGGTGGGCACGGAGAGGAAAGTCCGAGCATCAAAAGAACAGAGTGCCAGCTAACGGCTGGTGAAGGCGACTTTAAGGACAGTGCAACAGAAATAGACTGCCACAATTTGTGGTGATGGTGGAAAGGTGGGGTAAGAGCCCACCGGAAGATTGGAGACAATCTTTGCTCTGTAAACCCCACTCGATGCAAGGTTAAGTTTGGAAACATGTGTGTTCTTTCACTTCCAACAAAAGCACCGCTAGAACTTGTTGGCAACAGCGAGGCTGGATAGATGACCATCCAATACAGAACTCGGCTTATGGTCAACTGATTAGGCTGGCGATAAACTTCGCAGAGCTGCGTTTACTGAAAAAATCCCAAAACAGTCATTTAGGCAAAACTAAACTCCTTCTTTGGGATTTTTTCGAGCCTTGCTCTGCTCGTTTCTCGCCAGCCTAATTCCTTTAGGCGCAAATTTCAAATTTTTATTATGATTTCCACCCGTTTACTGAAAAAAATCTCAAAACTGTCACTGCTTTGGGATTTTTCCGGGTCTTGCTTCTTAGCAAATTTCAATGTAACAGTGGGCTATTTTTTCAAAAAAAACGCAAAAAATTGATTATTTATTGATTTTTTTGAAAATTTTCTTAATTTTTTTGATTTTTAACATATTTTTTCTTTTTATTTTCCATTTATAATTTTGACAAAAAAAGACATTTTTAGTCAGGTTCTTTTATGCTTTAATTTTGAGAAAGTTTTGATTGGGAGTTAAAATTTTTTCAGGAGAAAATTATGGCAAGAAAAATTGTTGTCACAAGTGGAAAGGGTGGGGTTGGCAAAACAACTGTTTGTGCGAACCTAGGCGTTTATCTTTCCAGGCTTGGGTTTAGAGTTGTGCTTATTGACATGGACATTGGGCTAAACAATCTTGATGTTATCATGGGGCTTGAGAGGCAGGTGATTTTTGACATCACTGATGTTGTGAGCGGAAAGTGCAGGGTGAGGCAGGCGCTTATTCAAGACCCAAATTTTCCGTCGCTTTATCTTTTGCCTTCCTCTCACACTTATGATTCAAGCAAGATTCAAGGTGAACACATAAAAAACATTATTGACATCATTGACCACTCTTTTGATTACATTTTGCTTGACTGCCCGGCGGGCGTTGAGGCGGGTTTTCAGAGGGCGGTTTATGCGGCAAACGAGGCGCTTATTGTTGTGACGCCACACCTTTCCAGTATAAGGGATGCCGACAAGGTGGTTGGGCTGCTTTCCAAGTTTAACATTGAAAGCAAGGGCCTTGTTATCAACCGAATGCGAGGCGACCTCCTCCTTTCGGGCGAGATGATGAACATTGAGAGCATTGTCAAATCTATGAACATTCCTCTTCTTGGGGTTGTTCCGGAAGACGACTGTGTTGGCAAACTTTCTTGCGACGGGCGAATTATGCTTGACGGCGAAAGCGCGCGTGCGTTTACCCTGCTTTCGGAAAACATCCACAGCGGCTGCAAAAAAATTTATGATTGCACCTACAAATACCGCGGCCTTTTTGGCTATTTTAAAAGAAACCTCAAAAAAATAGTGGATTAGGAGAGAATATGGAGAGACTTGAAGAGCTTTTGATTAAAGACAAATTTTCAAACCTCAATCAGGTGGCGGAAATATTGAAAGAGGAAGTTTTGCCAATTGCACAAAACTTTTTTGTCATGAAAGAGGACATTGTTGTGAGATTTAAGCGCGAAGGGGATGGATATGTTTTTAATGTTGAAATTCCTGCCCAGCGCATCAAACCCTTTGGGAACAAACTTTTCTTTTGAGTGAGAAAAGTTTGCAAAAGACAGCCCATGGCTGATTTTATGTTAATCATATTCCCTTGTTTGGTCTCCAATTAAGGGTGAGGGCAGGGCTTTGAGGTAAAGTGGTTGAGATTCTTCGTTCCGCTTGCGCCTCACTCAGAATGACAGCACAGGGAGCATGGGCAAGTGATGCCTCAGAATGACAGCTGAGAGGAAAATGGTTGAGATCCTTCGGCTGCGCTACGCTTCGCTCAGAATGACAGCATAGAGAAAGAATGATGGCGGAGGGAGGGTGAGATTCTTCGTTTCGCTTACGCTCCACTCAGAATGACAGCATGGGAGCTTCGGCTACGCTACGCTTCGCTCAGGATGACAGCAGGGGCGGAGGGCGGCGGAAAAAGTTTTAAAAAGGGTATTGACAAGCGTGTTAATGTATGGTATAATATGGGCATATTAGGAGGGGATTATGTTTTTAGACGATTTTTTAAAAGGGGTTTTAAAAGTTGTCACCATTGCGGGACCACTAGCATTATTTGGAGGTGGTCTTACCGGTTTTTTTCTTCCTTGCTCTCTTGCGAGATCAACTGCAGATAAAATGGTTGACAATTTTGCTCAGACAGAAATTTTTCAGGAATTAAAAGCCGAAGACGAAGCCGAGTTGGCTATTATGAAAAAAGACTTGGATGTTGCGCAAGAAAAGCATGAAAAAGGGGAAATGTCTGTTAGAACCTACTTGGACATGAAATATGATTATGAGCAAAAATTAGAAGAAGTGAATTCTAGGGACTACATTATTTCTGCCATGGAAAAATACGACAAAGACATTTATGTTGACTACAAAAATGCGCGTAAAGTGCAATCAAGTTGTATGGCGAATGGAATGCTTTACGCATTACTTGGAGGTTGTGCCACGGCCGGACTTTTGATTAAGTCGGATAAATTTCAGTATGATATTGATTACAATCTATAATGAAAGAGGTTTATGACGAAAAAAGAATCCAAAAAAGAGTGGTGTTAAAGAAAATGATAAAAAAACAAAAGAGTTGGGCGATTAACCCAACTTTTTTTATTTCAACAACAATTCGATGCGGTGTTTAGGCGCGGTTTTCAAAGTAAACAAGGCCGTAGCAGTCTGGGCCGGCATGAGTGCCTACCACGCAGCCTATTTCATTGATTGAATAATCATTTTTATTAACGCCCATTTTATCAGCGTTTTCGTCCAAGAATTTTGTTATCAAACTTGGGTTGGCAGAGTGGCCAAAGTAAATTGGATATCTTGGGTCACGCCTATTTGCGCACTCAACCAAAAATTCGTTTGCGGCTTTTTCTCCGCGTTTCTTGGCAATGGTGTTCACTTTTCCGCCGTCAAGGCTTATGATTGGTTTGATGTTTAAGACTGATGCGGCAAAATAACTTGCTCCGCCCAATCTTCCGCCAAGTTTAAGGTATTTAAGGTCTCCAATAACCGCCACAAGACGAACCTTAGATTTTATATCTTCAAGATAGTCAGTCACCTCTTTTGGCGTGGCGTTTTTGTGGGATTTGATATATTTTACAAGTTCCACAATCAGTGCGCCCTCGGCGAAGGTTGTCACGCGGCTGTCGCAGATGTAAACATTTTTCATCTTCAAATTTTCAACGGCGTTCTTTGCCTGGGAGATTGTGCCGGCAAGGTCGGACGAAATGACAATTGTGATAACAAACCAATCTTCCTTATTCACATAAGGGGTGAGGGCGGTTTCAAACTTAAATTGGTTTGGCTGGCTGGTCTTTGGGATAACTCCTGTTGATTTAAGTTTTTTGTAGAATTCGTCGGCAGGCATCCCTTCTGGGAAAAGTTCTCCGCCAAAGTTGACCTCAATTGGCAAAATGGTTATATCATTTTCTTTTGAAAATTCCAGTGGCATATCCACAGATGCTTCAGTAATTATTTTATAATTCATAAAAAACTCCTTCACTTTACATTTTAGCAAAAGAAGGAGTTTATTTGCAAATTTTTAAAGCAATTTACTTAAAAAACTTTAATTTCTTTTGAAGAGCTGATTTGTCAGGTTGTAAGAAAGGGCAATCAAAACCAAATAATACACAAGCGAGATGTAGAAGTTGCCGTAGGCGAAGAGGGAGGTTTTCAAAAAGCCCGTGGCCATTGTTCCCCCACCCAAAAATGCCGTTAGGTCAGCGTGAATGAAAGGCAGGAGGCAATACACAAATGCGCCGTTAAGATAAATATTGCAAATTGTGGCAATGCCAAACAACAGCAGCGAAATGGCAAACATCAAATCAAATCTTCGGGAGAGGTTCATCAAAAAGACTGTGATTGTGGCGTAGAAAATGGCTTGAAGTTCGTATCCAACAACTTTTATAAGCAGGAACAAGAATGGGTGAATTGTGTAGGCTGAAGTTGTGTTGAAAACTGCCAAAATGCTGTTTGGGAGGGTTGGGTAGAATATCAGTGAGCCGAGCAGCATAAACAGGGTGTAAACTGCCATCATGAACGCGCTGACCAGCACAATTGCAATGAATTTTCCAGCAAACGTTTGGCTGAAAGTGACGTCTTGTGACAAAATCACGTCCATTTTGCCGTTTCTTCTATCAAGGCCAAAAAGTTTGTAGGCGCAGAACATTGCAAAGATGATGTTCATAAAACCAATTATGCTGATAATGAAATATGTGTGGTCGTAGGCGCTTTCTGCATAGGAGGCAATGTTGAAATTTAATGGTTCTTGATATTTTGTGTAATACAGGCTTTCATCTTCAAGGAAAAACTTGATTTTTGCAAGTTTAACGTTTTGTTCTTCAAGATTAATGCTTTCAAATCCATAAAGTTTGCTTAGGTCTTCAAAATGGCTTTTCAGCATAAATTCCAGTTCAAATTCAACGCCGCTTTTTGCGCTTTCGCAAGTGAGTTTATAGTTTGTTATCAAACTTTTCATTGTTTCAATGTCTGACTTGTCCAAAGAGGTTGGGTTTGCACTGTGGAAAGAGTTAATTTCATTGCCGATATTTGATATCTTTTTTGATGGGGCTGTTATGTAAATTTTTTCAATTTCGTCCAATTTTGCCATGTCAAATGACACTTGATTTGGGGCGATGCCTTGAAGCAAGAAAAAGTTGTTAAACTTTTCCGCGAGTTTGTCAAAAGCATCTGTGTTGGAGGTTATGTTTGCAACCTCTTTAAAGAAAGTTTCAACGCTTTCAAGTTCGGCAAACTGCGCTTTTGTAAAATATAGTTGATTAAACTTGTCTTTTGACTTATATTTTTCTACAAATTGGGAAAGTTTCGCGGAGCCATCATTTAAAAGGTTGCGGGCGCGAGCTTTGTCGCTTTCTCCAAGTTCGCCGTAGTATCCTGGAAGCCTGTGACGTTCTATTATTTGTTGCAAGTCTTTGAAAATGCTCTTTATTGAATTTATATCATCCAAATCTGTGCTGACACCTCTTGCGATTTTGATATACTCTTGTGCGTCAGAAAAAAGTGCGTCAAGTTTGGGTTTTGTGTCAAGTTCTTCGTTGCTGGAAGTGAAATTGTAATACACCGCCTCAACGGAGTTGCCAGAAATGTTCGCCTCATATGCCGGGGTGGTTGGGATTTTAACGGTTAAGCCAACAATAAGCATGATGATAAACACACCAATCATTGTTGTGATTGTGTATGGGTTTGCCACCAAGCGTTTGAAGTCATATGTTGCAATTTTGAATATCTTTTTCAAGCCTTGACCTCCTCTTTAAAATAAGGGGCAAGGTCGGCAAAAATTTTGTCAGCCTTTTTGTTTATGAAGCCAGCGCTGTAAACCGCAAGCCCTCTTTTGGTGATAAATCTCACAATTTGGGCTGTAAGTTGTTCGTCGGCGTCAAACAATATTTTTCGGTCTAAAATTTTAACTTTGAGAAAGAAGTTTTCCATTATAAGTTTGCCAATATAGTGTGGATATTTCACTTTTACATAAGCAAAAGTTGTGCCAGCAGTTATGCTGTTTGTTTCCTCTTTTGTCATGGTGTTTTTGATAACTCTATTTTCCATGAAAATAAAGCTGTCACACTCCTCTTCAATTTCTTCAAGATTTTGGGAGGTGATGACAACTGCTGTGCCATTGTTTCTAGCGTCTTTGATAAGTTGTTTTACCTGATACAAGTTTTGTTTTGGAAGACTCTTAAAAGGCTCGTCCAAAAAGAGGATTTTTGGCTTTGTCATAAACGCAATTGCAAGAGACATAAGTTTTTTCTCGAAATAAGAGAGGAACAAAACTTTTGTCTTTGCCTTTTTTTCAAGCCCAAATTGTTTTAAAACATCCAAAACTTTTTCTTTTTTGAAGTCGGGATTTAACATTGCCACATATTTAACATTTTCATAAACTGATTGATATTTGAAAAAGGCAGGAGGGTCAAGGCAGGTGCTGACCTTAGTGAGGATTTTTTTATCATAAAAAATATCTTTTCCAAGCAAAAAAACTTGCCCGGCGCTTATTGGAAGTGTGCCAGAGGCAGCCTTAATAAGGCTTGTTTTTCCTGATTTTTTTTCGCCAATAACGCCAAGGCATTCGCCCTCTTTTAGGGTTAGGTTGGCATTTTTAACAAGGAAACGGTCCTTAATCAAAACTGACAAATTTTTTATTTCTAAAACAACATTATCTTCTCTATCTTCGCTCATATGATTATTATATCAAATACATCAAAAAAAGTCAACAATGTTTTTTGTGACTTTGATTGTTTTTCTTTTAAACTTGGAAAATGCAAGATGTGGTGTATTATGCATTGCATAACACCACAATATATGGTGTATTATGCAAGTTAGTCGGTGTTTATGAGGCTGTCAAAAATGTGTTCATAGATGTTTGGCGCAGACTGTTTCCACTTCTTGCACGCCTCTTCTGCCGCTTGTCTTGTTGGCGCTTTTATGTTTATCTCAAAAAGCGGAGTGCTTATTAAGCTTTCATAAATTCTCAGCGTTACAAGATAAGAGCCGTCGTCGGCGTCTGTGTAATTTGCATAATATTCCTGAGCCTGTTTGATTGAAAGCCTGTTTGCCTTGCTGTATTGGGTTATTTCATCCCTCAAATTGGCTGGGATTCGCTTGTAAAAATATGAAAGGCACTCTCTTCCCTCAAAGGTGAGGCTGTAGCGCATTTCCTTTTCTTTGCACTCTGTTTTGTAGATGAGTTTTGCCTCGGTGAGTTGATACAAAAGGTCTAGGCAATCCATATAATTTATCCAACTGTTTTTGACCGAACATATTTCAATGATAGAACTTTCTGTCAGCGGCATCTCCATTTTGTCTAGGCAGAAAAGTATTATCAACTTGTTTGTAACTGCATCATAATCCATATTTTTTTATCCTTCTTGCTCAAAGAATAGCATTTTTTTTGAAAAAAATCAATTTTTTTATGCTCATTTGCAAATTTATTTGATTTTTTATTTAATTATGTTAAAATGTTTTAGGTGTGGAGGTTTTATGGAAGCAGAAAATATTCTTGACGTTGAAAGATTTGTTGTGGCGTGCAATGACGTTCTTACGGGCAAGTTTTTGGATTTAAACAAAAGGCTTGACAAATTTTTGGCGGTCATGACAAAAAGTGATGATATTTTGAATTTGCTTGGGGATTGTCTCCAAGATTTTAATGATGAACTTGAATTTTCCAAGGCTTTTTCTGTTGACAAAAAGTCGGGCGCAGTGAGGCTTGCGCTTCCAAGCGAGGACGAAAAGAGGCTTGCCTTGTGCGTGACAATTTTCAATGATTTGATAAGCGACAAACTTAATGTAAATCAATTTTTGGAAACCTATTTTAAAGACAGCAAGTTGACGCCAACTCAAAATTTTTTGGATAAGATTGTTAAGCCTTTTAGAGATTGCATTTGCAAGGCTTTTGAGCTTCCAACAAACCTGACGGCGGAGGATGTTGTTCGCCATGAGAACGAACAAGCGCCAAAAGCGGAGGTTAAAGAAGAGGCCGCGCCAGAGGAAGAGGAATTTCCTCAGCAGAACAAACTTTTTGAAGACATTGTGAAAGACTGCAATCAAATTTTGTCCATTTTGAAGTTTGAAAAGAAGAGAACTGACGTTTTGGATGACGTTGAGTTTGTGACAAATTCAGTTATTAAGGCGTGCGAAAGAAAGGACCTTATGGTTGTAAACGGGCTTGTGATTGGGCTTAATTATGTTTCAAAAAAGTTTAGAAATGTTAGGGCGGTTGTTCAAAATTTAAACGACATTATCTATGATTATTATGAATTTTTGGCTGGCGAGGCGGAAAATAATCAAGAAAATGGCGAAAATTTGTAAAAAATTGTGTTTATTTTGCGTTTTTGTTTGGTAAGTAGCCAATTTTGTGGTATCATAGAAATATGAAAGTGAAAGGTTGGGATCTTGTAAAATATATTGTTTCGGGCCTGCTTGCATGTGGCATTCTTGGCACATTTATTTATGTTTGCCTCAAAGGTGACTTAGAACACAACATTCTCTCTTGGAGCTGCGTGATTGCGTGCTTTGTTTTGTCTTTGCTGTTTGTAAAATTCAAATCTCCAAGCGTTTGTATCACTCTTGGGCTTGCCGCAAGTGCCGCCGCTGACTATTTTCTTATGTATAACATACAAAAAACCAGCGAAAAAGAAATTATGATTGCGCTTTACATCCTCTGCGGCGTTCAATTCTTCTATTTCCTTTACACAATGCTGCAAAACAAAAGCATTGCAGGAAAGGTTGTAAACATTGCACTGAGGGTGGCGGCTTGCCTTTGCTTGTATTTCATCTTGCCAAAATCTTACACTCTTGGCACAAGAGAAATTGTGGCCTTGATGTATTATGCAAACCTGTTTGTCACATTTTTGGAACTTATCTTCCACTTGAAGTCAAATTTAATCTTGGCGTTTGGAATGCTTTTGCTGCTTGTGAGCAACTTCTGGCTGGGAATGGCGTTTGAGGGCGCACTGCTCTTCAAGTTGCCTCTTGAATTTGTTGAAATTTTCTTAAAATATGACGTTCACCTGTGGCTTTATATTCCTGCCTTGCTTGTGATTGCGCTTGGCTCAATTTACAACTTGACTTTTAAGAAAAAAGAAAACTAATTTTCTTGACAAAATGAGAACTTGTTTGCTAAAATGTAAACAAGTTTTTTTATGTGAGGGGTTATGAATTACGATTTTAGGGCTATTGAAAAAAAATGGCAAAAATATTGGGACGAGAACAAGTGTTTTAGGGCAGTTGACTTTCACCCTACAAAGCCAAAATATTATGTTTTGTATGAATTTCCAAATGTGAGTGGGGGAAACCTGCATATGGGGCATATGAAAGGCACGATTCCGGCGGACGCGCTTGCAAGATATAAGCGCTTCAACGGCTTTAATGTGCTTTTTCCTATTGGTGGAGACGCTTTTGGGCTTCCTGCTGAAAACGCGGCTATCAAAAAGGGAATTGACCCTCACGATTTTGTTCGCGACGGCATGAAAAAGTTTGAGGAGCAGTTTAAAACTTTGGGAATGTCTTTTGACTATGACCGAACAATTTGCACCAGCGACCCAGAATATTATAAGTGGACGCAGTGGATTTTTCTTCAACTTTTAAAAAATGGCAAGGCTTACAAGAAAAAGGGCGTTGTCAACTTTTGTCCAAACTGCCAAACTGTGCTTTCAAACGAAGATAGTCAGGGCGGAAAATGTGACAGGTGCGGCGGAGATGTTGTTCAAAAAGAGCGCAATGTTTGGTTTTTGAAAATGAGAGATTATTGCGAAAAAATGCTTGAAAACATAGACCGAATTGACATGGCGGAAAGTTTGAAAGAGGCTCAGCGCAATTGGATTGGAAAAAGCGAAGGGATGCAAGTGACCTTCGATATTGTGGACGAGGCAGGAAAGAGGCTTGGAAGCTTTGACATTTTCACAACTTGCATCGAAACAATTTATGGAATAACTTTCATGGTGCTTGCGCCAGAAAATGAGGTTGTGGACAAACTTCAAAAACATATCAAAAACTTTGACGAAGTGGCCTCTTACAGGCAAAAAACCGCTTTGAGGAGTGAGTTCGACCGAATTTCTGACCAAAAAGAGAAGACGGGATGTGTGCTTGAGGGCGTGTTTGCCGTCAGCCCAGTGAATGGCAAAAAAGTGCCAATTTATCTTGCCGATTTTGTGCTTGCGGGCTATGGCTCGGGCGCAGTTATGGCAGTTCCTGCCCACGACCAAAGGGACTATGACTTTGCAAAGGCGTTCAACATCCCAATCATTCAAGTTATTGAGGGCGACTGCTCCAAGGCGGCAGTTGAGAAAAAAGAATATCTTGAAAAGAACAGCAAAATGCTCAATTCTGCCGAATTTACAGGACTTAATGTGCGCGAGGCGAAGAGGAAAATTGCCGAGAAAGTGATTAAATTGGGCGTTGGCAAAAAGACCACAAATTACAAGATGCAGGATTGGAGTTTCAACCGCCAGCGCTATTGGGGAGAGCCTTTCCCTGTTGTGTTCTGTGACCACTGCGGCATTGTTCCGCTTGATGAGAAGGATTTGCCGCTGATTTTGCCTGAGACAAAGGACTATTTGCCAAATACCAATGGTGATAGCCCTATTTCGAAGATTGAAAGTTTTGTGAACTGCAAATGTCCAAAGTGCGGCAGGGACGCAAAGAGAGAAATTGACACCATGCCAAACTGGGCGGGCAGCAGTTGGTATTGGCTTAGATATTGCGACCCTCACAACGACAATGCGCTTGCTGACTTTGACAAACTTAAATATTGGGGAAGTGTGGATTGTTACACTGGCGGAACTGAACACATCACGCGCCATGTGCTTTACTCATTCTTTTGGCAGAACTTTTTATATGATATTGGCGCCGTGCCAACTCGCGACCCATTCATAAGAAAAATGGGGAGCGGCCTCATCCTTGACGACACGGGCAGAAAGATGAGCAAAAGTTCAGCAAACGGCGTTTCTCCCCTTGAAGTCATTGAAAAATATGGCACGGACGTTGCAAGAATGCACGTGCATTTTCTTGGCGGCTATGAGGACAACACGCCTTGGACCTATGACGGAATAACGGGGATTGTTGCGTTTTTGGACAAAGTTTGGGCGCTCCAAGATATGATTAAAGAGGGCGAGGTCAGCAAGGCCCACATTTATGACCTTAACAGGCTTATCAAAAAAGTGGGCGAGGACTATGAAAACCTCAAACTTAACACAATTATCTCTTCGCTTATGATTTTCATTAAGAAAGTGAGGGATGACGGCTTTATCACAAAAGAGGAACTTCGCGCATTTTTGATTTTGCTGAACCCTCTTGCGCCACACGTGACAAGCGAAATTTTTGAAAGAGTGTTTAAAACTCAAATTTTGGACGAACACTGGCCAAAATATGACGAAAAATATCTTCAAGAGGATGTAATTCAAATTCCAATTCAAATAAACGGAAAACTTGCAAAAGTTGTGGCTATGCCAACAAATTTGACGCAGGAGCAGATGGTTGAATATATAAAGAGCAACTATCCAAATCTTGTGGCTGGCTTTGAAATTAAGAAAGTCATCTACATTCCAAACAAAATTGTGAATATCATAAAATAAAAGGCTGAAACTAATCAGCCTTTTGTGTTTTTCTTGTTTTAGCAGCGGAGCTTTTTTGTGCTTTTGTTGTTTTTGGGGCAACTTTTTGTGTTTTTGTTGTTTTTGTGGCAACCTTTTTTGTTGTGGCTTTTTTGCCATTTTTTTGCTTGTAAATTTGTTTATGGCTTTTTTCTTTGTGCATTCGGGCAGGGGTGTAAACCTCTGGCAGTTTAATCTCGCTCATCTCTTCAAGTTTTTTAAAGAGTAAGTTCAAAAACTTTTCCCTCTTCATGCCAACAACAATTTTAAATTGCCCTCTCAGCGTGTTGTGAGGGATTGTTTGACCGGTCTGTTCATTCACCTCAACATTTGCGCGCTTTGTTTTATACAAATGTGGGTGAGTTAAGTAATAAATTGCGGAAATGTCGTTTGTGGCAATGCGCCTATCTTCATAATTTGGCTCCCAATAAGTTTCGAAGGTCTTTGCCAAGAATTTTCCAACATCATTTGTATTTTTAATCTGTTCCACTTGTGCCTCGGTGAAATAGCCAAGGTCTCTTCCAACGCTTGAAGGCACCATGACAATTGGCAGGCCGCTGTCTATGGTGTATTTGAAGGCAGGGGCATCAGTTCGAATATTGAAAGAGTTGTGATGAGGGTTGGATTTTATTCCATAAGGCGCTCCGCCCATCATCAGCACATTTTTAATCAAATCTTTTGCGTCAGGGTGCTTTTGAATAAGATATGCAAAGTTTGTGTGAGGCCCCAAAATAACAAAAGTTATTTCTTTTGGGTGTTGTTTCAAAACTTCATACACTGCGTCGGCGCAATCTTTCTTCAAAGCCTTGTGAGTGGTTGTTTTTGGGGGATTATATCCGCCCATTCCCTCAAAAGTGTGCAAAAAAGAGGCGTCTTCTGTGTTGTCGCTCAGCCTTTTGTGATAGCCCTCCACAACGGGGATATCTTTATGGAACATATCTAAAAGATGCAACATATTTCTTGTGGCATTTTCTATTCTAATATTCCCTTGGGCGGTGGTGATTAACTCAATTTCAAATTGAGGGTCATTCAAAACATACACAAGCGCGTTTGTGTCATCAACTCCAGGGTCGGTGTCTATTATAACTTTAAACTTTTTCACATTAACTCCTACCATCACATTATACACTTTTTTGGGAAAAAGACAAAGAAAAAACACACCTTTTTTGATGTGTTTTTATTTTTATTTTTTACTCTTCAGTTTGGTCTTTGTCAGCTTGCTCTTCTTCTGGTTTTTCTTCCACAACTGGCTCTTCAACTGATTCCTCAACTGGGGCTTGGAGAGCTTTGCCTTGGCTGTGACCAAGCATCAAGTTCTTTCTCATTGTGATAAGTTTTGGACCTTTTGGGGTTTTGTCATCAGTTGTTACGGTTTCAAGATTTTCTTGGGCAAGCTGCTCTTCAACCTGTTCAACTTTTTCTTCTTTTTTCTCTTTTGGTTGTCTTGGCCCTCTATTCTTCAGGCAAGCCATAAGAATTAAGGCGAAGCAAAGTGCCAAAAGCACATATCCAGCGGCAGCGCCAACAGAAATTGCAAGAGACATAACTGTGTCATATTTGATTACATTCAAAATTAAATATGTCCAGCAGAAAACAGCGAGGAATGGGAACACCAAAGAAATTACGGCCGACATTACCTTTCCCAAATCTTTGTGTCTTGCAAAGACAATGAAGCCTGCAATGCTGATTATTGTGAAAATGATTGCAAGAACAAATGCTGCGTAACCCTCTGCGGTAAGGTTTTCAAAAGTTAACTTCATAAAATTACCTCCAAATTTATCTATATTCTACCACGCAAAAATTTATTTGTCAATACACTGTTTTAAAATTATTTACTTTTTTTTGTTAAAATTGTCAAAAAAATTGCAAAATCAACTTTATTTGTTTATAATAAAACTATGAAAGTAAGAAAAATTTTGATTGTTTCCTTGATTTTGATTGCTTTTCTTGCCACAGGCGTGGGGCTTAGCATATACTTTTTTGCTTTTAAAAACATAACGGAAGTGCCTGGCGGCGTGGAAATTGTAAGATTTGGCGGAAAATATCACATCTCCACAGAGTATAATCCAAATTACAATTATAGGTTCAAAATTGAAAAATGGCTGACGGAAGACGAGAAAGACCACATTGTTTTGAAAGAGGTTGACTGCAAAGAAAACTTTATTGAGTTTGACCAGCCCGTTGAGGCGGGGCAGCACTATCAAATTTCTGCGTGCTACATAAATGAAAACGGCACGGCAGGAAAGTACTCTTCCGCTTATCATTGGAGGATAACAGAGCAGTTTGAGGGGCAAGTTGACTATCAAAAAGTTAAGCTTGAAAATGAAACCCTCTCTTGGGAAGCGGTTGAGGGCGCAGAGCAATATTATTATGTTGTTTGGTGCGGCGGCCAAGAGGTTTTAGGACAAACAACTGACCAAACCTCTTTCTCTTGCGAAGAACTTGAACTTGGGCAATACAAGGTGTTTGTCAGCGCAGGGGTCAGTAACCCAAGCATTCTTGGTTCTGACTTTGGCGAGGGCTTTTCCTTTAAGATTGAAAGAGAAAATGTTATTCAGGTTCAAAGACAGAGCGAAGTTTTAAAAATTACTTCCAAATATGAGGTGAACGAGTTTAGGGTGTTTGTTGACGGCGTCCTCAAACTCACCGCGCCTGCACTAAATCTGCAAAATGGCGTTTACACTTTGGACATTGCCACTTCTCAAATTGATTTTGCTTCACAAAAGGTTGAAGTTTGCTCTTCCGCGTGCGGGCTTTATGTTAAAGAAAGCGCAAAAGTGATAGTTTTATAGAATAATAAAGCCTTCTTTTCTTCATAATATTTGAAGAGGTGGGCTTTGGACGTTTTAAAAGAAATTGAAAAAATAAAAAAACAACTTCACAATTCTGTGGATGTTGCAAGCCGCGTCATTCAGAAAAATGGGGTTTTTGTTGGGTTTGTCTATCTTAAAAGCATGACGGACAACCTTATTTTTTCGCAAGCCCTCTTTGAGCCAATTTCAAACTTTGAGGGCGAACTTTCTTTTGAAGTTTTAAGCGAAATTGTCAAGGCAAATGATGTTGAAGAGTGCGAAAGTGCAGACTTTATTAAAAAAATTTTGGGCGGAGCGGTTTTGATTTTTTTGTCGAATAGCGAGGATGTGCTTTCGGTTGACATTTTGCACTTCAACACGCGCGCGCCGCAAGAGCCGCCAACTTCGCCCGTCATTATGGGGCCAAGGGAGGGCTTTACTGAGGATTACAAAACAAACATGACGCTTCTAAGGCGGCGCTTTCACAGCGAGGAACTTGTTTTTGAAGAACTTGTTGTGGGCAAAAGCACCCAAACAAAGATTGTTATAAGTTATCTTGACGGCATTGTGGACAAAAAAATTGTGAAAGAGGTCAAGAAAAAGATTGAGAGCATTGACATTGACGGAATTGTGGACTCTTATTATCTTATTGACCTTATTTCAAACAGGCCAAACTCAATTTTGAAACAAATCGGCCAGAGCGAAAAGCCAGACATAATCTCGGCGAAGATGCTTGAGGGCAGGGTGGCAATTATTGTTGACAATTCGCCAATTGTTTTGACCGTGCCGTTCGTGTTTTTGGAGGATTTGCAAAATAGCAACGACTACTACACAAATTATACATATTCAACACTTTTGCGCTTTATCAGGGTGGCGGCAATTTTGATGTCTGTTTTGGGGCAGGGGATTTATATTGCTCTTCAACTTTTTCACTACAACATTTTGCCAATGAAATATCTAATAACCATTGCCGACAGCACACAGCAAGTGCCTTTTACGCCGTTTATTGAAATTTTGTTTATCTCGCTGCTCTTCCAAATTTTGTATGAGGTCAGCCTGAGGCTTCCAAGTTATTTGGGGCTTGCAACATCCGTTGTCGGCGCGCTGATTTTGGGTGACACAGGCGTTAAAGCCGGGCTTTTGTCTCCGCCAACAGTTATTGTTGTGGCAATTGCAAAAATTGCAATCTACACCGTTCCTGAGCAGTCTTCCCAAATCACGCTTTTGCAATATGTTTTCATTCTAATAGGTGCATCTTTGGGGCTACTTGGCATTGTTGGGGCAAGCATATATTTTCTTGCCTACGCAAACACGATTGAAAATTTTGGCGCGCCTTATCTTGCACCATTTTCACCTTTCATTTTTTCTGACAACAAGGACGGCGTTTTGAAAGTGCCGCTTTCCAGCATGGAAAACCGACCAAAGTCTTTTAAAAACGAGAAAAGGAAGCGAATAAATGAAAGTGAGTGACAGGACAATAACTGCCGGGCAGGCGGGAATAATTCTTTTTATACTGCTCTTTGCAAACAAAGTGCTTGTTTTTCCGTCGCTCATTTTCGAGGGCGCGGACTTTGAGGCGTTTTTAATTCCAATCCTTTCAAGTATTTTGGAAATGGGGCTGCTTTATCTTTTTTATAAACTCAAAAACCGCTTCCCAGACCAAACTTTTGTGCAAATTTTGAGGCAGCATTTTGGAAAGGCTGTTCAAATTGTGTTTTATGTGGCTTTTTCGATTTATTTTTTAAGCAAAGCGGTGCTTTTATATAACGTCACCTTCATCTTTTTTAGAAATATGATTTACAAAGACGCGCAAAACTTGGTGTTTCTGTTTGCGCTTTTGCCAATTATCAACCACCTTGCAATTTGCGGCCTGAGGGTGCTTGGAAGAACTGCCCAACTCTTCTTCCCTGTGATACTTTCAATTGTGGTGTTTTGCATTATTGTGGGCTGCTTTGGAATTGACAGCGCGCCGCTTTTGTTCCAAACCAGCGCTGCCAAGTTTTTCACCACATTTTTTAGGCATTTTGCGCCTTTTGGGGACACAGTTTTCCTCTTTCTTATCATTGACAAAGTGAAAGTTGAAAAGGGGCAGTGGAAAATTTTGTTCTCTTGCGCGGGCGGAGCGCTTTTTCTTGTTTGTTTGGTCAGTTTCATCTTCATCTTGTCCTATTCTTTCACATCCTTCATGCATCCGTTTGCCATTTTTGAAATCATGAGTTTTGTCAAGGAATATGAGGGGCTTGGCAGACTGGATTTGATTTCAATGATTCTTATTATTTTGTTTACATATTTTCAACTTGCAATTTATCTTAAAATGTTTATGTTCTCTTTTGACGGGGTTTTTGAAAAAATTGACCAAGTTTATGGCGTGATTTCTTTCAACGTCCTCTTTTTGATTATTATAAACTTTCTTATTGTCAACCTTGAACAGGCAGTTATGTATGGGCAACATATTTTGCCGTTTTTTAACGTTTTGCCGTTTGCTGTTTTGCCAATTTTTGTGCTTGTTATGTTTGCAAGGCGGAAAAAGGAGAAAAAGACATGAAGCATTTTTTTAAGCAGATAATAAAATCTCCTATGCTGATCCTCTTTATTGTGATGACGGTGTTTTTGGGCTTTCCGGCGCTTGGGCAAACCGCGGAAATAAGCCAATACGCCATTGTCACCGCGCTTGGAATTGACAAAATTGAAGAGGGCGAGGACAAATTTGAGGTGTCTTTTCTAACTTTCATTCCAATTGCCCAGCAGGGCTTTGCGGAAAAATATAAGGTGATTTCCGCCAAGGGAAGAAGCGTGGCAGAGGCAATGGATTTTGCTGGGCTGGAACTTGGAAGAGAGATTGGGCTTTCGCACCTGAAACTTATTGCTTTAAATCAGGAACTTTTTAAAGAGGACATTTCAATGTTCCTTGATTATCTTGTCAGGAACAAGGAGATAACAACCTCTGTTAGGCTTATTGCAACCGACAAATCTGCGCAGGACTTTTTGAAGGCGGCGCAAAAACTTGATAGCGAAAGCTCGATTAAGGTGTCGGACCTTGTGGCTTACAACACCGATTATATCTACGCGGCAGACAGCACGCTTGAAAGTTTTTATAAAAGCATGCTTGGGCCAACGCGCGTTGGGCTGATTTCCTTTTTGACCACCGAAAAAGAGGAGGGCGTCTCTGCCATGGCGGATGCGGAGGGGCAAAACGGGCAGTCAAGCGGCGCAGGGCAAGGTGGCGGAACGGAAAGCGGCGCGGAGGAAATTAAGAATTTGGGCGAGACGGCGGTGTTTAAGGACGGAATGCTTAAACTTAATCTTTCTGGAAAAGACATGAAAAAAATCAACATAATAAAGGGCAGTTTTACAACCGGCTCGCTGAACATTAGAAACTATTCTGACGAGGAATTTGACAACTGCAACTTGACTTTTGAGATTTTTAAGAAGAATTTGAAATATCATGTGGTGTTTCAAAATGGAATTCCTGTTGTGACGCTTGATTTGCAAATTAACCTAAAACTTTCCGAAGTTGAGGACAAAGACGGCATTTTTAGGCAAAATATTGAAATTTATGTGCTTTCTAAGGATGTTGAGGACGCCATTGAAAAGAAAATTAAGACTGTTATGAGTGAGGGAATTGAGATTATGAGGGACAATCAAATTGACCTTGCCGATTTTTACACTTTTATAAACAACACCCACAAAAAGGAGTTTGAGCAGTTTCTTGACCGACTGGAAGAACGTGACAACTATTTAAGCCACATTGTTTTTAAGACCAATATCTATATAATTGCAAGTTAAATTGGCAAAACATCAAATTTTGACATAAATTTTTTGACAATTTTGCTAGTTTTGTTGTTTTATTTTTTTCTTTATGATAAAATATCATAGTATTAGCGATATTTTCAAGGAGATTATGATGGAAGAAAAGAAACGCAAAGGCTTTAAAATGATATATCTTGTCATCTTGCTTGTGGCAGTGCTGCTTCTTTGTTTTGCTTTTATTGACTTCTCTGACAACGGCACAAGGCTGAGAACAGAGCAAGTTGTAGAAGCTTTCGACGTAGAAAAAGGCAATGGTAAAATTGCAGATGACCAAGGCGTGGAACATGATATTGCCTATGTTCTTATGAAAAATGGCAAGGGTTATATTATTTTAAAAGACTCAAAATACAGGCCAGCCCAAGCGCCAAGTTATTCTGACTATTATTTTGAATATCCATCAACTTTGGCAGAAGAAAAATTGGCAGGACTTATTGATGCTTTCAATAAAGTAGCATCACCCGATATGCATGTGGCTTACGATATTCAGCCTGCGGGAACGAATATTTGGGACATCATTGTGCCTATTCTTTATGTTGCGTTTGCAATCTTCATCTTCTTTATGTTCTACCGAATGCTGACAAATGCAAACCGCGGCGCTATGAATTTTGGCAAAACCAAAGTTAAATCTTATCAAATGTCAAAGGTTAAATTCTCTGACATTGCCGGCATGGACGAGGAAAAGGCAGAGCTTCAAGAAATTGTTGAGTTCTTGAAAAATCCAAAGAAATTCACTGACCTTGGCGCAAGAATCCCTAAGGGCGTGCTTTTGGTTGGGCAGCCGGGAACGGGTAAAACCTTGCTTGCGAGGGCTGTTGCGGGCGAAAGCAAAGTGCCTTTTATCTCTATCAGCGGCTCAGACTTTGTGGAGATGTTCGTGGGCGTGGGCGCTTCGCGCGTGAGAGATTTGTTTGACCAAGCAAAGAAAAACAAGCCTTGCATTGTGTTCATTGACGAAATTGATGCGGTTGGGCGTCAGCGTGGTGCTGGGCTTGGCGGCGGAAATGACGAAAGAGAACAAACGTTGAACCAACTTCTTGTTGAAATGGACGGTTTTGAGCCAAACGAGGGCATCATTGTGCTTGCCGCTACAAACAGAAGCGACGTTCTTGACCCAGCGCTTATGCGTCCGGGCAGATTTGACAGGCAAATTTATGTTCACATTCCTGATGTTAAGGGCAGAGAGGGAATTTTGCGCATTCATGCAAGAAACAAACCTCTTGACGAAAGCGTGGATTTTAGCGTGCTTGCAAGAATTACAACGGGCTTCACTGGCGCTGACATTGAAAATATGTTAAACGAGGCTGCCATTTTGGCGGCGCGCGCAGGCAGGCCAAAAATTATTATGGAAGACATAACCGAGGGCATAAACAAGGTTATCATGGGGCCTCAAAAGAAGAGCAGGCTTCTTACTGAACACGAAAGAAAACTTACCGCTTATCATGAGGCGGGGCACACTATTGTGGCAAAGAAAATGAAGTTCTGCGAAGATGTTCAGGAGGTGTCAATTATTCCTCGCGGGCAGGCAGGCGGCTACACTATGAGCCGTCCTGAAAACGACGACATGACAATGTCTTACAACAAGGCTTGCGACACCATTGCAATGTCAATGGGCGGAAGAGTTGCCGAGGAACTTATTTTTAAAGACATCACAAGCGGCGCGTCATCCGACATTCAACACGCCACAAAAATTGCAAGGGCAATGGTCTATGATTGGGGCATGAGCAAAAAGATTGGCTTCTTGGCGCTTGGGGCTTCAAGCCAGGTTTTTATTGGAAGAGACTATCAAACTAAGAATGATTTCTCTGAAAAACTTGCCGGAATTGCTGACGAAGAGATTATGGCAATTTTAAATTCCAATTATGACCGCGCAAAGAAAGTGCTTTCTGACAACATTGAAATCTTGCACGAAATGGCAAAACTTCTGCTTGCAAGAGAGACAATTTACAAGGAAGAAGTTGACATGATTATAGACGGCAAAAAGACTGAAGAAATTGTGGCTCTCATGGAAGAAAAAGAAAGAAAGCAAAAAGAGAAAGAGCAAAAACTTAAGGCGCAGAAAGAGAAACTTGAAAAACTTGAAATGTTTAAAAGAAAGGTTGCCGAGGGTGAAAATTATGTTAAAATGGGCATAATCACTGAGGACGAACTTTCAACTCTTAAAAAAGAATATCTTGAATTTGAGAAGTCTTTAAACGAAGAGGTGGAAGAGGAAAAGCCTAAGAAAGAGACTTTACAAAAACCAAGACCTCAAAAAACTGAAGAGGATAAAAAAGAGGGGACGGCTGAGAAAAAGGTGACAAGAAAGCGTCCAACAACAAGAAAACCAAAGACAAACACCGAGAAAAAAGACAACAATAACAACGAGGAAGGCTGATGGAAGAGAAAGAATTAGAGGCTGTTCAGGCTGAAAATGAAGAGCAAAAAACTGAGCAACAAGTTGAACAAAAAGAAGAGAAGAAAGAAAAAGTTGAGGTGAAAAACGAGCAGCCAAAAGAACTTACTGATGACGAACTTTATGCTCAAATTCAAACAGAAAAATTGCTGAAAAAGAAAAAAGTAAAAAGAATTGTTACTTTTTCCTCTTTGTGCCTGGCTTTTGTGCTTGCAGTTTGCTTGATTGTGCTTGCAGTTGTGCCTGTGAGCTTGAAGCCAAGATGTGCGGTTGATGGGTTCACAACAATTGAACTTTATCACAGCACGCAAACACTTGACCCAGATATTGTAAACGCCTTCAACAATACTGATTTAAGAAAAGATAAATTTGATTTGTTTATGGAAAAATATAACGAGTCTTTTAAAACCTCTTATTTGTCCGCAATTTTCAATGGAAGTTTGCTTAGTTACACAATTGATGAGGCAGAGCCACGCTCAAAAGATTCGGGCAAGACTGAAGAGGAATTTGAGGAAACATATTTTCCTGGCGCCTTGAAAAATAGAGATTGTTATTTTGCAAAACTTGATTTTGGCACCGAGAGAAAGTTTGTGAAGCAAAATGGTCAAGTATACACATCAAGATATTATGGATATAACAATATTTGGGATGGAACATTAAGTTATAGATATGTTTTTGTGGAGATAAACCAAACAAGAAGCGACTATGTTAACTTTTATGTTATGGCAAAGTCTCCTTTTAAAGAAAACGACGAACTTATAAACAAATATCACTGGGTTAGCGTCCAGGTTAAGGCTGACACAAACCCTATCTACAACGCTTGGGGGCAGTTGACAGCGGCTGATGAAGTTTAAGGCTTTTTACAAGCCTTTTTTCTTTTTACGACTTTTGCGTATTTTTAAAATAACTAAAAATTATTGAAAAATTGTTGAAAAATAGTTGACAAATGAAAAATATTTTGATATAATCTTCGCGTATAAAAAATCTTCCAAAGACCGCAAGTGCGAAAGCGTAAACACATTTTTGTGTGCTTGCCGAGGAAAAGAGCAGGTTAAGTTTATTTTTCTCTGTGCCTTTTCCGTGGTGCAGAGATTTTTTGTATAACGCAAAATCTAACAAAAGGAGGTATAGACATGAGTGCTAATTTAGAAGCAAAAAAACAACTTGTTGAAGAGATTAAAGAAAAATTCTCTAAGGCAAAAACTATTGCTTTTGTGGACTATCGTGGCTTGACGGTTGCTGAGGACACCGCTTTAAGAAAGAAGTTCCGCTCTCAAGGCTGCGACTACAAAGTTTACAAAAACCGCTTGATGTTGAAAGCACTTTCTGACCTTGGTATTGAGTGTTCTGCAAATTACTTTGAGGGAACAACTGCCGTTGCTATTGGTTATACTGATGAAGTTGCACCTGCAAAAATCATCTGTGACACAATTAAAGCGACCAATAAAATGGCTATCAAATTTGGAATTTTAAACGGCGTTGCTGTTGATGCTCAAAACATTGAGGCGCTTTCAAAACTTCCATCAAAGGAAGAGTTGATTGCAAAACTGCTTGGAACTTTGAACAATACTGCCGCAAGTTTGTGCAGAGTTCTTACGGCCCCAACTCGTGGGCTTGTTGTTGCTTTGAATGCGATAGCAACCAAATAAAAATCGCATAAAAACTTATTTTAAAAAGGAGAAATTAAAATGGCTGATATTAAAAATCTTGTTGAAGAAATCAAAAAATTGACTATTGTTGAAGTTGCTGACCTTGTTAAGGCTCTTGAAGAAGAGTTTGGCGTTAGCGCTGCTGCTCCTGTTGCAGTTGCTGCTGCTCCAGCTGCTGGTGCTGCACCTGCAGAAGCTGCTGAAGAAAAGAGCGAATTCAACGTATTCTTGAAAGAAGTTGGCGCAAACAAAATTGCTGTTATCAAAGTTGTTAGAGAGGCTACAGGACTTGGTCTTTCTGAAGCTAAGGCAATTGTTGACGGCGCTCCAAAGATGGTTAAAGAAAACGTTGCCGCTGCTGAAGCTAAAGAACTTGAAGCTAAGTTCAAAGAAGCTGGCGCAGTTGTTGAATTGAAGTAATTTTAAGAAAAAAGATTTTGCGTTTAAAAATGCACTTGATTTCCAAGTGTATTTTTTTTATTGACTTTCATCCAATTTTGTGCTAAAATAAAAATATAGGGGTGTTTTATGTTGGAAGAAGAGGCAAGATTGAAGTTTTTGAAAAAGATTGTAGGAAATCAAACAGTTGATATGGTTGACCTTTTTAAAGACCTTTTGCCAGAAAAAATGAAGGGCTACAGAGGCTATTCAATTATTGTTCACAGAGACAGAATTGCGGGCGGAGACACGCCTGCCAGCGGGCTGATGCAATTTTCCAAAACGGCTTATGACATTTGGTATGATTATATTATGGGGCTTGACGAAAAGCGCGTTGTGGACGATGAGGTGAGGGCGGCATTGCACGAAATTAAGCAGTCGCCAGAACTTCAAAAGCAGAAGATGACGCCAGAGAGGTGTTATGAATATATTTTTGAGCAGTTTCCTAAAAAGTATAGCAAAAAAATGTGTGAAACGTTGATGCCTGCGTGGGCTCAAAGTGGGAAAGA
>CANQRC010000007.1 GCA_947626155.1 uncultured Clostridia bacterium
TCGGGGTCCCCAAAAGTGCTTGCCACTTTTGGGGAAAAGGAGCGACCAAACATTCGGGCGCCGCTTCTTGACACTTCGTGACAAGAACAAGCAATATGTGCAGGTCGCGACGCGGGTTCGTGGGGGAAACGAATTTTAGCGGTTAGAAAAAAACACAGCATTTGCTGTGTTTTTTCGTGTCCGCGTTAAGAAATTCTAGTTGCCCCCGCTATTCTAGAGAAACTAAATAGTAATACACCGGCTGGCCGCCGTTTGCAATGGTCACTTCACAGTCAGGATATTTCTTCGCCAAAGTCTCTTGCAGTTTGTTTGCGTCGTCCTCGCGGATGTCCTCGCCATAGAACAAGGTGATGTTCATAACGCTATCATCAAACATGGTTTCAATCAGTTTTTCGGTGGTTTCGCTGACCAAATTGCCTTTTGCAAGGATGGCCTTGTCGTCCAGACCAATAATTTCTCCCTTAGTGAGATCAAATCCGTCAACATGGGTGTCGCGAACAGCATAAGTCACAGAGCCCGAGCGAACGCTCTTCATCGCTTCAAGCATGGCGTTTTTGTTCTCTTCCACAGAGGCGTCTGGGTTGAAAGTTATTGCCGCCGAGATGCCCTCAGGAACGCTTTTTGTAGGGATTACAATCAAGTTTTTGCTTGTAACCTCGTTTGCCTGTTCAGCCGCAAGCGTGATGTTTTTGTTGTTTGGGAAGACAAAAACATTTCTTGCAGGCACTTTTTCTGCAGCGTTGGCAATGTCCTCCGCGCTTGGGTTCATGGTTTGTCCGCCAACAATAATTTCGTCAACGGTAAGTTCTTTAAAGATGTTTGCAAGCCCGTCGCCCGGAGCAACGGCAATCATTCCAATTTCTTTGCTTTCCTCAACCGCTTGAGCCTTTTTCTTGAGTTCTCGGTTCTGCTCACGCATATTTTCAATCTTCAAATTGTAAAGTTCGCCAAGTTCCAAAGCGTAGCCAAGCGCCTTGTTTGGCTCATTTGTGTGAACGTGAACCTTCACAAGCGACAAATCCCCAATGCAAATGACGCTGTCGCCAATTTCCATGAGTTTTTCGCGAAGTTTGACAATGTCCGCCTCAGTGGTCTTTTTGAGCATATTGATAATCATATACTCGGTGCAGTAGCCATATTCAATGTCGCCAAGATTGTTGATGTCGGCAATGACGTCGTCCACAGTTTGAGGCTTGGTGTCGTCCTCAAAAGTGTATTCAAGGTCCTCTTCGCCTGCCAAGAAACGGTAAAATCCCGTGAAAATAACCAAAATTCCTCTTCCGCCGCTGTCCACAACGCCCGCTTTTTTCAAAACAGGCAACATTTCTGGCGTTTGTTTCAAGATTTCCTCACCGGTGTCAATCACTTTTTTGAGGAAAGTTTCAAAGTCGTCATGTTTTTTGGCAAGGCTAACCGCATTTTCTGCCATAACGCGAATAACGGTTAAAATTGTGCCTTCTTTTGGCTTTGTAACCGCCTTATATGCAATGGCTGCACCCTCTTGCATGGCCTTGGCAAAGTCTTTTGTGGTGACCTCTTTACAGTTTTTTGTCACCCCACAAAAGCCCTTGAAAATTTGGGAAGTAATAACGCCGCTGTTGCCTCTTGCACCGCGCAGTGCGCCCTTGGCAAACGCTTCTGAGAGGGAGGACATCTCGGTGTTCATACACTTATTGATTTCCCCAACGGCAGACTTCATAGTCAAAAACATATTTGTTCCCGTGTCTCCATCAGGAACGGGAAAAACGTTTAGACTATCTATATATTCTTTATTTTGTTCAAGCAGACTTACGCCTGCAAGCACCATCTTTTTGAAAGTTGCTCCATTAATACTTTTCTGCATCTTATGCTCCTACACACAAACGCCGACAACATGGACATTGACTGTGTCAACAATCATGCCCGTGAAATTCTCGACACTGTATTTAACTGATTTTTTTAGCGATTCTGCCACCGCACTGATAGACACACCGTATTTGAGAATGCAGTGGATGTCAATAAAAATACGGTTGTCAATGTGGCTAACGGTTATGCCGCGAGAGTATCTTTCTTTTTTAAAAAACTCCCTTGCACTGTCCTTGAAGTTTTTGGCAACAAGGTCAACAACGCCATAGCAATCTAACGCAACAAAACCAGCAACCGTGCGAATTGCACTGTCGCTGATTGAAAGATTTCCATAGTAGTTGTTTGTATCAACAGTCAAGAGAGCCTCCCTTGCATATTTAAAATATATCGCAATAATATAATACAACTTTTAAATCAATTTGACAAGCAATTTAATAAATTTTTCAAAAACTTAATAAAATTATATGCAAAAAAGAAAAAATTTAGGAGTAAAGTGTCAAAAAACAGTTGATTTTTTAAAATAGATGTGTTATTATAAACCCGCAAAATATAAATTTAAGGAGAAGTAAAATGAGCAGAGTATGTGAAGTGTGCGGAAAAGGAAAGATGGATGGCAAAACTGTCAGCCACGCAAACAACAAAGCACCAAGAAAATATAATGTAAATTTGCAGACAACTGAAATTGATGGCAAGCGCGTAAGGGCCTGCACAAAGTGTATCAAAACTGCCAAAAAGAACAGCGCAAACTAATTTAACATAACAAAAGAACAGCAGAAAATTTCTGCTGTTTTTTTATTTCTCCCCTGCCGCGCCCCGCTGTCGCCCTGTCCTAATGCCGTCTTTCTGAACGCCCTCCCGCTGTCATCCTGTTTTTTCTTTGCTGTCATTCTGAGGCGTAGCCGAAGAATCTCAACCACTTGTCTTCGAAGCCAAACCCTCGCCCTCAACACCACCGCCTGCTGTCATTCTGCTGCTCTTCTGCTGTCATGCTGCCACTCTCCTGCTGTCATTCTGAGGCGTAGCCGAAGAATCTCAACCGCACCCCGTCACCATTGTCGCTCTACCACTCTGTGCTGTCTTCCTGCTTTTATGTTGTCATTCTGAACGAAGTGAAGAATCTCAACCTCTTGTCTTCGAAGTCCCGCCCGAGATTCTTCGCTCCACTCCGTTCCGCTCAGAATGACAGCCGGGCGGTTGCTAAGATTGACAGCGGGCGGCTTTTTATCATACTGCATTACTAAGCAATCTCTCTGACGGGCTTTCAATATCTCAAACCCCGCCATAAAATTTTGGAGAGAAAGGGCTTTGCCTGCTCTTCAAAATTTTATGGCACTTATTGAGTGGAAGAGGGCCCGCGGGGGAAACGGATTTTAGCGGTTAGAAAAAACACAGCGTTTGCTTGTTTTTCGTGTCCGCGTTAAGAAATTCTAGTGTCCCCCGCGCTCAGATTTTTTCAGCAATTTCCCACGCGCGCCAAATGACCGTGCGAAGGTTTCCAACTTCGTAAGCATCACCCACAAGGTGAACGTGCCTGCCCGCCTTTGCTATTGGAGCAGGATTATAGCCAATTGCGGTTATCACGCTGTCTGCCTTAACCTCTTTGACGCCTTCTTTTGTCTTTAAAACAACCTTTCCCTTTTGAATTTCTTGGCAGAAGGTTTCAAGATAAACAGGAACTTTGTTTGTTTTGAAATAGTCTTTCAAATAGGAAGAGTTTGCCATGCAAAGCCCGTTTGAAATCATCAGGTCATTTTGCGCCTCAACAATAACAGGTTTTTTGCCCTGCAAATGGAGGTCATAGGCAATTTCGCAGCCAGAAAGTCCGCCGCCAATCACCACAACATTTTCTCCAACTTTCTTGCCAAGCAAATAGTCAACCGCCTCAATGGAGTTTTCAATTCCCTTGATGTTCAAGCGCTTTGGCTTTGAGCCTGTTGCAACAACAATTTCGTCGGCATCAAGGCTTTTGAGGTCAGTCACCTCGGTGTTGAACTTAACTTCAATTCCAAGCGCAGCAACCTTTCGCCTCTCCCACTCAATAAGCGCGCGGTCCTTTTCCTTAAATTTAGGCGCAGCGGCCGCAATAAACACGCCGCCAAGTTTGTCGGTCTTCTCATAAATTGTAACTTTGTGACCCCTCATGGTTGCCACAATTGCAACTTCCATTCCGCCAATTCCGCCGCCAATAACTGCCACTTTCTTTGGCTTTTTGGCAGGCTTGATGTCATATTTCCCACCGTCCATCGTCATTGGGTTCAAGGCACATCTGGACATATGGATGCTATCCGCCATAGAGCAAGCGTTTGCCACGCCTTTATAGTGCGACATTGCAAGGCAAGCGTTGTGGCAGCAGATGCAAGGCTTAATCTCGTCCATTCTGCCTTCCATGAGCTTTGTAACCCATTCTGGGTCAACCAAAAATGGCTTTTGCGGCAGTGGCTGGGTCCATTCTTCCGGCGCAAACCACAGGCGCGTTTGTAAACTTTCTGATGTGAGCAACATCTTCCAAATTGCAGTTTGTTGGCATATATGCAGGTGGATGAGCCCAATACCAAGCATCATAAGTGCCGTTGTCGGCGTCGAACATATCATAGCCCGCCTCTTCAAGATATTTGATGGCCTTTTCGCTCTCTTCCATGTTTCTTCCAACCTCTTTGTATTCCTCGCCAGGCATTGCGCCCTCGCAGAAGCCTTTTGTCTTGCTGACAACAGAATATCTCAGCGAAACAGGATAGTCCTCTCCGCAAGCGGCCTTGATTGCCTTAACAACATCAGTGGCAAAGCGGAAACGATTTTCAAAACTTCCGCCATATTCGTCGTCGCGGTGATTTGTGTATTCGGTGCAGAATTGGTCCAAAAGATAGCCCTCGTGAACGGCGTGAATTTCCACTCCATCAACCCCTGCCTCCTTGCATTTTAGGGCGGTTTTTGCAAACGCATTAATCATCTTGTGAATTTCTTTTACGGTGATTTGCCTGCAAGTGCAGCCCTCGGCCCAGCGCGAAGGAAGTTCGCTTGGCGAAGCGCACAAATATTGGATGTCAAAGATAGGTTTTACAAGTTTTCCAAGAAATTTGTTTTTCAGCATTGGCACAAACTTGTTTGGCACAGAAAACGAACGCCCAAAGCCGGCAGTCAGTTGCACAAAAAGTTTTGCGCCCGTCTTGTGGAACTCTTCCATATAAGTTTTAAGTTTTCTAAAAGCGCCATTTGCTTTGTAAAGCCAAGCGCCTCCCATCAAATTCCTAAGTGGCGCAATGCCAGGAATGATGAGCCCAGCGTTGTTTTTTGCAATGTCCATAAAGAATGCTGCCGCGTCCTTGTCGAAGTGGTGTGGCTCCATCCAGCCAAAAAGTGATGTGCCTCCCATTGGGCAAACCACAACCCTGTTTTTAATTTCCACATTGCCAATTTTCCAAGGCGTGAAAAGTGGCTCAAATTTCTTTTCCATAAAACCTCCTATTTAGTTTGATTTTAAGGCAATTTCGCCCTCCCTGTCAAGCAATTTTTGATATTGACAAAATTTTCAAAGTATGTTATCATTATCATATGAATGAAAATACATTCAAACATTTGTTTACAAATTTAGATTTTGAAAGCGTCGAGGCGGATAGAGATGTTTTTTTTGAAAGTCTCGTTTCTTATGACCTGCTTTCTGATTCTCAGAAAAAAGCTTTTGAGAATGAATATATCCTCACATTTTTCAGGAGATTTGCAGATGCCGACGGCTATGAATATGTAATGAAAAATCTGCCATATTTCAAGGTAAAACAGTTTGCAAAAGAAATTGACATCACGCCATCTTTTGTGCGCGTGACAAACTCAAGGGGTCAAACTTTCACCCTGCTAAAACTTTCCGAGGTCTTTCCAGAACTTTTGGATAAACTTCCAAATTTGGAAAACGAAAAGCGCACGGGAATGTGCCACTATGGCTCAATGATGCTTGCCACAATCTGCGAAGAGAAGACTTTGAAACTTGTAACCGGCTACATCTCGGGCAAAAGCGAAAAATCAAAATATCTTCACACCTGGACACAGTTCACCGCTTTTGGCAAGCCTTATGTTATGGACTACACCCTAAACCTGCTTATGAAAAGGGAGGAATATTTCTCCTTGCTCGGCGTTAAGGAGGTTCTTTGCACCATCACAAGGCAACAGTATTTGGAAGATAGAAAACTTTTTGATAAGTATGACATCATCAAAGGCCTCGGCTCAAAGGGCTATTTGACCTTCCGCCATGAGGTGATGAGAGAATATCAAAAACTTGACAACCTAGAGAAAAAATAAATAATTTTTGATTTTTGTTTAAATAATCTTTGAAAAAACAAACAAAATGTGTTATACTCAAACCGATGACCTCGTAGTAAAACAGGATATTACGGAGCCCTCCTAAGGCTTTGTTCCGGGTTCGAGTCCCAGCGGGGTCACCAAAATCCACAACTTATGTGGATTTTTTTGTTAAGCAAAAAAGAATAAGCAATTTTTGCTTGTTTTTAGCCTCCAAATAGTGTAGAATTTAGTGTCGGAGGCAAAATGAAGGGACTAATTCTTAAAAACGCTTATTGGACGGACAAAAGTCGGGCTTCACAAATAGAAGATTTAAAAGCTGAATTTAATAAGCTCGGGGTCACAATTGATGTTTTTGATTGCGATTTTTTCTGTCAAATAGATGAAAATGGAGGCTTGAAAACTGCGGTTTCTGGCTATGATTTCTGCGTGTTTTTGGACAAAGATAAATACATCTCAAAAATTGTCGAAAAAAACAGGCCTGCGGCTTTTCAATTCCTCCAAAGCAATTGAGATTTGTGATGACAAAGTCACAACTTTCATTGAACTTTCCGGTCACAACATCCCAATGCCAAAGACAATTCCGGGGCTTTTGTGTTTTCACAAGGATGCAATAATTCCTCAAGAAAGGGTTGACAAAATTGAGAAAGAACTTGGCTATCCCCTTGTTGTAAAGGGCAGTTATGGCTCCCTTGGAAGCGCTGTTTACAAAATTGACAACCGCACGCAACTTGAAGAGATTATGGAAAAATTAAAGTGCCGCCCGCACCTTTTTCAAAGATATGTGGCCTCGTCATTTGGCAAAGACATTCGAATACTTGTAATTGGTGGCAAAATGGTGTGTGGCTATATGCGCAAAAGCGAAAACGACTTCCGCTCAAACTTGGCTCTTGGCGGAAAGGGTTATAAAATTAAAATCCCAAAACAGGCGCAAAAAATTGCAGAAAACGCCGCCCAAATTTTGAACCTTGACTATTGCGGCGTGGACATTTTGTTTGATGAAGACGGCTTCAAACTTTGCGAAGTGAATTCAAACGCCTATTTTGACGGCTCGCAATCCACAACCGGCATAAATGTCGCCCGCCACTACGCCAAATACATAACCAAAACCCTTTCCTCACCCCACTCAATTTAAACACAAAAAAGACGGCTTGCTTAGTCGTCTTTTTTGTTGAGATAACTTCTCATCCGCATATCTATAGGCTTCCAATTAAACATTTTAATTGACTTATAAGGCTTCGCTTCATTCGAAATATCTTTAAGCCAGGTCTTTTGGAGGAAATATCTACTTTTATTATTATCATATTGATTTAACAGGAATAAATAATCAACACTATTTTTTTGCATAATTTGAACACATTCTTTAATGTCTGAAATTCTTAATGTAGTTCTGCGAAATCCATTAAGATGAAATGTACCTAGAGGTGTAACATCTTCAACAAAAAAACAAATCTTAAACCTAGAACTTTCATTCGCAATCCCCTCTTCGATTAGGTGCCTTTTATATGATTCTATTTTTTTATAATGATTTAAATATATTTTAATAAAATTATTTGTTAAATTCTCCGAGGATATTTCAATCTGCATTTGCTCATTATAAAGAACCTTATCTTGTATACTTTGATTTATCACATTATTAAAATCTTTATCAATTCTAGATTCTTCTTTTCTTGTTTGGCTGCCTTTTTTATTTAGCTTTGTTGCGTCAATCTCAAAATGCTCTAAGATATAAATATAATTTTTGGTCAGTATGTAGCCATCGGGCTTGTCATAAAACTCCAATTTATCAAAGTTTTTAATAATTTTAACTAAATCATTTTTTGTCCCTTGCTTTTTGCGTGGTAAATAAGTATAACCGTCTTGATTCTCAAAGTATTTATGTATACAATTTTCAAATTCTTTTTCCATGTCCCTATTATATCACAACTTTATTTATTTTCAAAAACTAAATTAATTTAAAATTTCATTAAAAATTAAAACCGGTCAACTTGCAAGCCTGCAAATTGACCCTGTAATCGAAATCACTTACAATATTTGTAAAGACCTCTTTTCATAATTTACTTTTTAATGAAGTAAACCATTAATACTATGCCTATTAAAAAGGTTGTACTTGCCACTATATAGGCAATCTTACCAGCTTTTGAGCCATTAATAAGACTTGTTTTATACAAAAGGCCAACAAATCCATATGTCAAAAACCAAATTGATTTTAGAATCCATTTGACTAGAAACATGGGGATCCCAACCACTTTTAATACGCAAGCAAAAAATTTGCTACGCATCTAAGTAGTCTCCTTTTATTAATATTTCTAGTTAATTTACTAAGCAATTTTTAATATAGCCTATTTAATTTAATCTTTTTACTTTTTTATTCCTACTATTTCTTCATGTTTACTTTTAATTTAATTTCGGTTTTTATTCTACCTTAACATTCTGCGCTTTTCTTCCCTATTTATATTTCACTTCTTTTCCTTAAATGGGGCTTTCATTTATTTTAATTCATTACATTTGTATTTTTTGCCTTACTATTCTTTAACTTGCTTACTCAATGTAATAAACCAACTAGATAGAAGCATTATAGCATAACATTTTAAAATATTCTAACGAATTATCAAAAACCTTTACTTTTTTATCAAATACAACTATAATATGTGAAGAGTTAAGGAGAAAATATGAATTTTGATTATAATTCAATAAACAGTGACGAAGTGTTAGATGCTATGGAAAAGGCAGAAGCCATACAATTGGAGATGAAGGCACAAAAAGATTTACTAATCTCAAACATGGCAAGTGACATTGAAGATCAAAAAATGACGCAAGAAGAGATGTCTAAAGCATTGTTTGAACTTGTAAAAATTCAAAATGAGTCCAATAAAATTATTGAAAAACAATGCAATGAGCTTTTGAATCATAATGCATTATTGCAACAACAAAACGAAGAGCAGGTAAAAGAATTAAAAAAGCAAAAAATTTGGAATTGGATTACATATGGAATAACAACTTTAATTGCAATAGCATCTGTAATTGGAACTTTTATTAGCATTTTTAGATAAACCACAATGTGTTGGAATCGTCAAAACTGCACCATTCTGCACTGTGGTTGACAACTAATAGCTAAAAGTTATAAAATGTGTCTAAAACTGATTTTTTTATTTGAGCATTTTATCAAAATCTTCTTTCAAATTATTGCTTTTGAAATAAGCGCTATTGGAATATGCTGCAGACTTCTTATCTGTTAATTTCCTTCTGCTTTCATTTTTAACGCACGTTTCAAGCATATCGTATACTTTGTCATAGTTCACAAACAGGGTTTCAAAGTTTTGTGGCAAAGAAGGGTTTGTTTGTAGATAAAGTTTTTTCAATCCATAAAGCATAAAGTAGTCTGCATTGATCACAAAACTTCCTTCAGGAGTTTTGTATGTGTCGTTGGCAATTTTTGCCTTTATAATTTCATTTCGCTTCTTTTCAATTAACTTCATAAGTTCAAATAGAGAAATAACATATGTGTCGTCAACCTGCTCATCAAAAATGTCGCTATATCTTGTCTCAAATATTTCTTTTTTGTTGTTTCGCGCTTGAGCTGGCTTGTCACATTTAAAAGCATAAATGCACTGAGCAATTTTCTCCATATCAATAACTTTTTCCTTGTTTTCCTTGCTAAATTCTTTCCCTTTAGCTTGATAGAAATACCCCTTTCTTGATATCAACTCCTGCAAGTTACGTTGATTTTCGTCAATGGATTTAATATCTCTAAGTGTGACAGCAGTTTGTGAGTTTGTATATTCCGCAACCTTTTCAGAGAATTCCTTGTCTTCAATTTCATAAATCCTACATAGCAATTCAATATTTTCCAAATTTTCAATATTTTCGCCTCGTTTAAGTTCATCAAGACAACGAAGTGTCTGACCTCCATTCACAACCTGCATACCCTCTAATGTCAAAATTTGCTTTGCCGCCATAGGAGCTCTCTTAATTTTTTCACACAGGATTGTCAAACCGTTGTTATAATACAAAAAATTATTCATTTCTTCCTTATTCTCGGCTGTTTCTATTATGTTTTTGTTTATTAAATTAGTCACGCCTTTAAACCCGCGCACATTGTCGCGAAGCACACTCTCGTTTAAGATTTCATTTTTTAGCATCTCAATATTAAATTCTGTTAGGTTTCTTGTTCCTTCTTTTTTTGAAAACAACCTTAGAATTTCGGCCGCATTTATTTTGGCCACAATTCCCTTTGGGACATCAAACATATCTTTTTTAAGCACAATCACTTTTCCATCAATTTTAGGCCTAGACTTTTTACGATACTTCTCAATTAAGCTATCGCACCCCTTAACTTCGAAAGTTACATCTGGAAATTTGGCTTTAAGGCTTGATAGCCTTGTTTGGTCAACATTTTCGCTTGCATTACTACAAAAAACAACTTTGAAATCAACAACTTCACTATTAGAATATCTGTTTATAATCTCGTCAATCAATGGCTGTTGCTTTATATTGAAGTTCTGTTTTGTCTCCTCTGGATTTCTAGTCAAATCATTTAAAGCGGACTCAATCTTTGAGAATTCGCTTACGGGAAAAGAAAAAGAGCACGCAGAATCATAGTTTTCTTTAAATTTGCAGGACACCAGTGTTACCAATAGTTGGTTTTCTTCGGCGTCTTGATTCAAATAGAAAATATCTATACCACGATCATCCTTGTTGCTACCCTTTGACTTAATAAACTGTGAGTCTGTTATATATATGTCTGACTCCAGCTCGTTTAATTCAAGCAATGTCTCGCAAACAAAATAATCCATCGCAACTCCGTTAGGAATTTTTTTAGAACGCATATAATCTCCAACTTTTTCTGTTATCATTTTAAAATCAATGCTTCTCATATCTTTTCTCCTTTGCACAAAAGTATTATACAATATTCATTACAGAAAAATCTACTTTTTTAGTCATTTTTTCACTATTTCTGGCACAAATTACAACAAAAAAGCCATGAGGATATCATGGCTTTTGTTTTGTGATTTTGGGTTCTCAAAGTGCAGGTTTGGGATTGATTATTTGCCAACGGAAACTTCCACATAATTTGTGAAAGTTGTGCTGTCTTCATAAGTGCCCAAAGCATTTATTACTGTGTTATACAGTTGTTTGCCACTGGAAAGAGCCTCGGCTTGTGAAAGTTGTTGTGTTCCTGCTGGCAATCCACTAGTAAGGTCTCCTGGCCCAGCGGCAGAGAGAAGTTTCTTTGTGGTCAAATTGCAATCAATAACAGCATAAGCATACATGTCCTCATCAGTCATTTGAGATTTGAACACTTGAATTTTTGTCATAACCTCTTCCGCCTTGCACCTTACAACCTCTCCATTTTGAGTTTCATATTGAACATGGAAAGGTGTCAGCATATAGTCTTTTGAGGAGCCGCCGCCGGCAGGGCTTTGGGAATAGTGCTTTTCATAATAGTCAGTTTTCCAATCAGATGTGCCAACTCTTGTTACTGTGATTGAGAATGCCATAGTATATTTTGCCGTGTGTTGGGTGTCTGTTTTGCCGTCGTCATACCACTTAGAATCGGTTGCCTGAACAACTTCAAGTGTTACGCTTTGGCCGTGAATGTCATACCTGAAAAATTCAGCCGCCTGAATTATTGAATCGACGCCCGCTAATGGGTCGGTAGAGCCCACATGACCTGAGCCCGGATAGTCGGCCGAAGACTCCTTTCTCTTAAGCCAAGTTCCCTCAGCCCAGCCTTTGTTGAAGACCTCTTCAAAACTTTTTACAACTTTCAAATATTGCCCTGTAAAGAAACTGAGATCTTCAGGAAATTCGTTGTCATTATAGTCTTTGTATTCAAGCGCAGCGGTTGAAGCAGAATGTCCTCCTGCGTTTGTAACCTGCTCCTCATAAACCTCATGCACAAGCGTTTTTGCCTGTGTGTATGTAAGCCTTGCAACCAAGTCGTCACCTCTTCTGCCCAAAAAGTAGAGTGCGCCAAAAATACCGCAGGCAATGGTGACAAGTGTAACATAGATTGTCAAAAGATAAGTTCCAACTTTTTTCATATAATTCTCCTTTTTTTAGATTTCAGGCTCATTGTAACATGGGGGGGGTTGTCAACTAAAAATTAAAAAATTTTAAAAAAAATTGAAATTTGTGTCAAAAAAAATCCACAAGTTTGTGGATTTTTTGCTAAAAACTTGAAGTTAGTTTAGTTTTGCTTTTTTCAGTTTTTTAACACCCGCGGAAAGGGAAATCATCTGCTCGTACAGTTCCCTGAAGCGACGTTCGCTTGCTTGCATTTCTTTTGCAACAACTTTTCGTTGCCTTTCATCAGCCTTCTCAAATGCCTTCAAAATTTCTTGCTTTTCCATTTCCAAAACTTCAAGCTCTTGATTAATTTTGTCAAGTTCCGCCCGAAATTCTTTGATTTGTTCTTCTACACTTTTCATACTGCACCTCACTTCTCTTTTGTGCTGCGCACAGCCCTTTCTATTGAATTCAAGTCTTTTTGAATGTCTGCTCCCAATTCCCTAATTGTATCGCCATAAAGCCTTGTCGTTTCGTCATAAGTTCGGATGAGATATTGTGCTGATTTTGCATCTGAATAGCCAGAATAGTTTCTATGTCGCGCTCTTGGATTATGTTCCGGCTCTCCAAATCTTGCTTCCAATTCGTTTCGCAAATCATTATAGCCTTGTCCTGTGGTCACTCTTTCAACCCGAACACCATTCCTGTTCATTGAAGACATGATTGCATCAGCAGACTCAACAACTGCATCCATAAGGTGCTTTGAAGACAATCTTTCATCGTGACGGTCACCTTTGCGGAGCTCATCCAAAACTTTTGAAGGAATTTCAATGTTGTCATAGCAAACAGTTTTTGTTTGTGGATCATACCAAACATACGCCTGCCCCATGATCCTCATCTCTCCTGTTGGATTACCATTTTCATCAAGTTCAGATTCTTCAAAAACCAAAAAGCCAGCATTTGGATTTTGATATCCATCATCAACACACTCTCCGCCAACGCCGCCAATGTGCTGACAGCAGTCGGTCAAATCTCCAAGCACAAAGCCAAGTGGGTCATCTTTTTCAATAACCCTAAACGAAATTCCATGTGCGCCTTTTGCTTTGTCCGCACTTAAAACATATTTGTCTTTGATTGTTTTTGCATAATCATAAACTTCTTGTATGTGCTCAAAATCATCTTGGTCATATCCATATTTTCCAACGATTTCAGCCAAGACCTCATTTCCCTCTTCCACATCTTCATATTCAATAGTCGAGCAGTGTTCAGCAACAAATCGCGGAGAAAGCAAATCTCTTTCCGTATTTCCCGAAACAGTCCTGTATGGATAATTTTTTTGAATACGGTCAAACGCGTTATGGGCAGCACATAAATAATCCTGGCTCTGCATCAAATCTCCATATTTATCTCGCAGTCTGAAATTCATAAAGTCTGGGTTGTCTTTATAGTATTTCATAAAGAACTTTGCAAAATCAGGATTATAAGGTCCTTTCAAACTCAACTTTGAAAATCTTGCGTGAATTTCTGCCCCAATTTGGCTTGGTGTTAGATTATACATAAAATACATTTGCCCCAAAGCACCCCAAAAAGGTTTTCCTGCCAAATACTTCAAAGCATATTCATATGCCCTTTCACTTTCCCCTTGATTTGCAGAAAATCCGCCAATGGCATAATAAATTTTCATAAGGTCAACAAGCGAGTTGGTTTTCTCAATGTCTTGAAGCGTGTCAAAGCCAAGAGTTTTGACAAGTTTCCCCCAACGCTGATTGTTATTGTTCAAGAAATATTTCTCCATTTCACTTGATGGGAAGGTTTGAAGCGTATATTCTGGGGGAATAAACTTGATTTTCCCGCTTGCTTTCCATTCCTTCACATTTATAGAATTTTCTCTATAATTTTTATTAAAAATTTTAGATACTTCTTCCTTGTCAAAATCTGTGCGGAAATGCGTTTTTTCAAGTTTTTCATCAACATATGGAGAAAGCACAACCTGATCTTTTGAAATGTAAACATATTTGAAATTTGTGCCTTCAAAAGCAGCGTTGTCAAACTTAATTTTTTGTGGATTTACAAACACAATTTGGCTGTTTACACAACCATGGAAAGCGCATACGCCAACTTTTGATACATATTCTGGAACAACAACTTTTCTTATTCCAACACATCCAGCAAAAGCATAATCTGAAATTTCTTTTTCTGTTTCTGGAATCGTATATTCTTTTGTTGGCTCTCTTGTCATATCAAATGCTTGATACAAAAAACCGCTTTTGGAAAAATCCCATTGAAGTCTTGCACGATATTCAGGATTTCCGTCAAGTTCGGATGATTTTGCACTATTGAAAAATGCACGGGCAAGTGAATTCTGCCACATTGAACAATTTTGGTCATAAGTATTTGGGTAAAAAGGGATGCCAGATAATACACACTGCTGTGTTTCAGTGTGAATTACGCTATCAGCACCAAATCTTTTTCCTTTTGGATTTATACTTCTTGGAAGCTTGTCCCAATTTTGAATTTCAAGTGAAATAGGTTCAACTTTATGCCAAACAACAGAACCTGTTTCCGCAACTGTTGTGCCATCTGCATAATGATTGCCAGCATCATTCCACACAATAACACGGACATATTTTTGCCCATTATATTCAAATTCTGGATTTTGTTTTGAAAGAAAATCTTCACCATATTCACGCTGTCCATTTGTTGTAAACAATCTGCCCGTGCAAGAGAGCCCTTGACGCAGATTCCCACCATTGAAAGCGTTTTCAAGCATTTGTTGTGTTTCGCTGCTGGCAACATCACCAACATACTCTCCAAGTTCAACAAAATGTTTCTTTTTTCCATTTTTATCTTTTTTAGTCGTCAAATCTATATGTCGCGACGCGCTTCGCGCGGAGATGAAAGATTTTAGATCAAGGTCCAAAGCGACCGACGAGCCGCGATTCCTGTTTTTGACATATTGCCAATCGAGCGACCCGTCAGTTTGTATACACTTAACATAAATAATAACGTGGGCGGACCGCAGCCAATAAGCACCAGTGGTCTTTCCATCTTCTGCAAAACGACCACTACTCTGCCAAGCATAATTTGATAAAGCAAAATCTGATAGTGATTTCTTTCTTTTTTCTTCTGGAACATCTTTTATTTCGTCAACAGAATGAAAATATGCAATATCTGTCGTATCAAACGAAGAATCACCTTTATCACCATTTCTTCTTGTGTTGTGAAGTTTTACAGGAACAAAAAGTTTTCTTAAATCCATATCTTCTTTTGCCATTATTTTTCCCCTATAATGATATTATAACACATCTGGCTTGAAAAGTAAATATCTAAATATGCTAAATAAAATTTTTTTGTTGTTTTTGCGTGACTTAAAAAAATTTTTGTGATATTATGAAGTAAGGAGATTTTATGATACCAATAGTTTTTAGTGGAAATGGAAATAAGAAAATTTATGAGGGGCTTTTGATGAGCGTTATCAGCCTTGCAAAACAGACTGAAGAGGATCTTGACATAATTGTTCTCACAATGGATTTAACAAAAGAAAATCCAAATTTCAACGCTTTCAGCGACCAGCAGATTGCCCTTTTGGACAAAATGGTGAAAGAGAAAAACAAGAACAGCCGCGCAAGAAAAATTGACGTGACTGAACTTTATATGAAGCACCTCCACGACGGCAAAAATCACGAAAACGGCTACACGCCTTACACCCTGCTTCGCCTTTTGATTGACTTCATGCCAGATATTCCTGACAAGGTGATTTACATAGACATAGACACCATGTGCGTCAGCAACATCAAACAACTTTATGATATTGACGTGACAAACTATGATTTTGCCGCCTGCAAGGATTATATGGGAAGGTTTTGGATAAGGCCAACCTATTGCAACGCCGGAGTTTTACTTTTGAACATCAAGAGGATGAAAGAGGACGGCTTGTTTGAAAAGTGCCGCGACATGGTCAACCGCAAAAAGATGTTGATGCCAGACCAAACCGCACTAAACAAATATGGCAAGAAAAAATATCTGCCTTTCCGCTTCAACGAGCAAAGAAAAATTAAGTCCGACACCGTAATCAAGCATTTCTGCAAAGGAATTGTGTTCTTCTTGCCTTTTGGCTTTCATATTTACAACATCAAACAGTGGGAGCGCGAAAAAGTTCACAAAAGCCTTAAAATCCACAATTTTGATGACATCTATGAAAAAGTTGACGCCCTAAAAGAGGCTCACCCAAATTGTTTCTAAACGGCCTTTTGGTCGTTTTTTATTTCTCTTTTTCAAAAACTCCAAAACTTGCAAGCAAAATGATGTAGTAGTCAAACCACTTCTCCCTAATTGGCATGGGCGGACTGCCGTTAAAATGAATCAAAAGACAAGGTGAAATGTTGTGATATTCCTCCAAAATCTCATAACAAACCGCTTTTCCCTCGAAAATAAGCCGCCTGACCTTTGCGTGATAGTTGAAATACATAAAAGTATTATGTCAAAAAAAGCGGCATTTTATTTGTTGTCATCCTGAGGCTTGCCGAAGGATCTCATCCATTCTATTGTCGTCCCACCCCTGCTGTCATCCTGAACACTGCTCTGCTGTCACCCTGAACGAAGTGAAGGATCTCAAACCCTCTGTTGTCATCCTGAGCAAACGAAGTGCGCCGAAGGATCTCAAACCTATTAAAGAGATTCTTCCTCTCCGCTTCGCTCCGCGTCAGAATGACAGCAAAGAGACTTTTGTCTCCTCAATTTTCCATCATCCTCCCTCTCGCTGTCATTCTGAATGAACGTAGTGAGTGAAGAATCTCATCGTCTTTTATTTGTTTTCAACATCAGCGGGCTGTCTTTTGCTTACTTTTCTTTTCTCCAAAAGAAAAGTAAGGATTGCCCCAAGCAGCGCCCCGCCCAGGTCACAAATAAGGTCAAACATAGTGTTGTAAATTGCAAGCCTGCCCACAAGCCCCTGCGTGACTTGTGCGTCAAGATTTGTGATTATGCTGTCAGAAGTGAACTCAAAAATTTCCCACGCGGCGCCGCAAAGCATAGAAAACGCCACCAAAAACACGAACATAAAAAGGCCCGTGCCCTTGTTTTTTTCGCTGCCGTTGAAGAAGAGGTAAAACGCCAAAATTGCCATTGTCAGCCCAAAGATAGTGTGAACGAACTTGTCGTAGCCGTCAAGCAAGATGTAAACTCTCCAAAGCGAGCCCACCAAAATGGCAAGCGCAAAAAAGAGGTCAAGCAAAATGACAAACCAAATGTCCACTTTTCGCTTGAACAGAACAAAAAGCATTGGCAAGCAGACAGCAACCATATATACCACCCAAAATAGGTATGCAAGACTTCTGACCACCACCAAATTCATGCTTGAAACCACGGCGTAAGGCACAACATTTAAAAGCCCCACAATAAGTGCCGCAATGGTCACCCAAAAAATTTGTTTTGAATTTTTATTCCACTCATTAAACTTTTTCATAGCCCTATTATAACACGAAAAGAAAAAAACACAAAGAAAAAAGAGGCAAAAACAAGCATTTTGCTCATTTTCACCCCACCATCATCCCGCCATGCTGTCATCCTCTGCTCTTCAAAATTTTATGGCACTTATTGAGTGAAAGGGGGTCCGCGGGGGAAACGGATTTTAGCGGTTAGCTCGCCCGAGATTCTTCGCTCCACTCCGTTTCGCTCAGAATGACAGCCTGACGAGACTTCGAAGCCATTGCTATCACAAAAACTTCGGAGCATTTTCTTCGCAAGAGCGATTGCCCTAAACCGCCAGCGTAGCGCGGTTTACATTCGGGGCAAAAGAGAGGCGAAAACAAACGTCAAAGCGATGCTTTTGTCGCTTGCGACAAAACGAGCCACAAGCGCCGTTTTCGCCTCGTCCGCGTTAAGAAATTCTAGTGTCCCCCGCGCTTAGAGGAGTATGCAAATCACCCCGCCCTTGCCCTCGTTGATAATTCTGCCAAGAGTTTTCTTCATCTTCCTCTGCACGTCAACCGGCATAAGCACAATTTTTGAAGAGATGTTGTCTTCAATAAGAGAAGATAAACTTTTGCCCAACAAATTTGTGTTCCAAACATCCTCAGGACTGTTTTCAAACTTTTCGGTCAAGAAGTTCACAAGGTCTTGGCACTGATTTTCGTTTCCAACAAGTGGTGTCACTTCCGTTTCCACATCAACTCTTATGATGTGCAAACTTGGCGCAGTCGCCTTAATCTTAACGCCATATCTTCCGCCCTGTTTGACAAGTTCTGGCTGATTTAAGGTGTATTCATTCTGCCTTGGCACAACAATTCCATAGCCGTTTTCTTCCACTTCATCCAAAGCGGTTTTAAGTTTGTCATATTCAATCTTTGCGACAGCCAAATTTTTGATATATGAAACAAGCTCATAGTCGTCATTGATTGTAAAGCCGCACTCGTTTGAAAGCACTTTGTAAAATAGGTTTTCTTTTGGGACGACAGAGAATTTAATCACACCCTCGCCCATTTCTATGCTTGAAAAAGTTATTGGCTCAAAACTTTCGCTCTCGGTGAACACAACGGTCTCTTTGTTTGCGTCGCCAACCTTTCTCACATCTGCGCCAAACTTCTTTATCTCGCTGACAATTTCGGTTATGATTGGGTTTGAAAAAGAAAGCGCTTGAAGCCACTTTGGCATTGTCACTTTGATACTCTTGATTGGAAATTCCAAAAGCACCTTTTCAAAAATTTTGTCAATGTCCGCCTCCTGCATCTGCGCAACGTTCATTCCAAGCACCTGCGCCTGATATTTTTCGCTTAAAGCAGCGGCAAGTTTTTTGTTCTCGGCGCTGTTTGGATTCTTGCAGTTCAAAACCATGACAAATGGCTTTCCGCTGGCCTTCATCTCCTCAACAACCCTCTCTTCGGCGGAGACATAATTTGCGCGTTCAATCCCCGTCACGCTGCCGTCAGTTGTAAGCACAATTCCAATTGTGGAATGCTCATCAATCACCTTTCGCGTGCCAATTTCTGCGGCATCTTCAAAAGGAATTTCCTCTTCGCTCCAAGGCGTTTTAACAAGACGAGGCTTGTCATCCTCCGTTGCTCCCATTGCGCCGCTGACCAAATAGCCAACGCAATCAATCATTCGCACTTTCAAATTTACGCCGTCCGCAACGCTTATCTTAACCGCCTCGTTTGGCACAAATTTTGGCTGAGTTGTCATAACCGTCTTGCCGTCTGCACTTTGAGGCAGTTCGTCTATGGCGCGCTCTTTGACATTCTTGTTCTCAATGTTTGGAATGACAAGTTTTTGCATAAATTGCGAGATAAAAGTCGATTTTCCAACACGAACAGGCCCAACTACGCCCAAATAGATATCTCCGTTGGTGCGAGTTTTTATGTCCTCATAAATTTCGTAATTATCCATGTTAACCTCCTAGGGATAACATATCTTATGAGGCGTTCGGAAGGTTTAGAATTCAAAATTGGCTCAAAACAAAAAAGAGCGTTTGTTTTCGCTCTAATTTTCCTCTTTTTTCTTTTTCTTTCCAAAAACTTTTTCTGCGAAGTTCATTTTTGGCTCTGTGCCTTTGAAAAGCCGGTAAAAGTTTTTGTGATGAAGCGCAAAAACAAGCACAAACACAAACCAAATCACAACCAAAATTCCAATCAGGTATGTTGGCTGAAGCCCCCAATAAAGCCAAGTGGCAACTGAGGAAAGCGTGGTTATGAAAGAGAGGTTGACAATAAATCCATAAGGAATTATCACAAGAAAAAGAATAAAGCAAATCCCAAAGCAAATCAGCGAAATCCACCAAAGATGTGGGTTAAAAACAAACATTGCAAAAGTGCAAGCCACGCCTTTTCCGCCCTTAAATTTGTAATAAACTGGCACGCAGTGGCCTATTATTCCGCTGACGCACACCATAAAATAAACAAAATCCCCCGTGCCGGCAAAAAAGTGGTTGAAAAGAAAATACATTCCAATTGCAGGAACGCCCACTTTTATCACATCCAGAAAAAGCGTCAAAAGTGCCTCGCCAAAGCCGCGGGTTCTTAAAACATTCATTGTGCCGGGGTTGTTGCTGCCCTCCTCGGTGATGTCTTTTCGTGCAATCCACCACGTGCAAATTCGAGCAAAGTTCAAACTTCCCAAAAGGTATTCGCAAACGCACGCAATTGTTAAATAAAGCCAAAACATCATTCTTCCTCCTTTCCTTTAAAGGTCAATTCAATTGGCGTTCCCGAAAAGTCAACCCGCTCTCTTAGCCTGTTTTCAAGGTAGCGCTCATAAGAAAAGTTGATAAGCCGCGAGTCATTGCAAAAAACAACAAATTTAGGCGGATTTGTTGAGCCTTGTGTGGCATAAAAGATTTTGCACTTTTTGCCATTTTTTGATGGCGGCTCAAAATTCAGGATGGCGTCTTGCAAAAAGTCGTTCAAAACACCTGTTGTAATTCTGCGCGAGGCGTTTTCAAACACCTCATCCACCGTTTGCATGATAAGCGAAAGGCCGCTGCCCGTGAGCGCTGAGACAAAAACCGCCTTAAAATAAGACATAAACGAAAGTTTTTCTTTAAGCATCTTCAAATATTCGTCTTTTGAGGACATATTCTCGTCCCACTTGTTCACAACAATCACACTTGGCTTTTTTGCCTCGTGAACATAGCCGGCAATTCTCACATCCTGCTCAGAAAGCGCGCTGTTTCCCTCAAACACAATCAGCGCCACATCACTCTCTTCAATGGCAGACATACTTCTAAGCACCGACCAGCCCTCAACCGACTGCTTCTCAAAGGCGCGCTGCCGCCTAAGGCCTGCGGTGTCAATCAAATAATATTGTTTTTTGTTGCACCTAAATGGCACTTTCACACTGTCACGCGTTGTGCCCTCAACATCAGACACCACAACTCTCTTTTTGCCAAGCAGCCTGTTCACAAGCGAACTTTTGCCCACATTTGGCCGCCCAACAATGCAAATCTTAATTCCCTCAACCTCTTCGCTTTCATAACTTGGAAAAAGAGAGACCACTTTGTCCAGCACATCTCCAACGCCCTTGCCCTGAGTGGAGGACATTGCCAGCGGCTCGCCCAGCCCAAGTGAATAAAATTCATAGGTTTGGCTTTTGTCAAAATTGTCAAGTTTGTTCACCGCCAAAACAACGGGGATTTTTGTTTTGCGAAGCATTTTTGCAACATCCTCGTCAGATTTTGTGATTCCCGTTTTGCCGTCAACAACAAAAATTATCACCGAAGCATTTTCCAGCGCAAGTTCAACCTGTTCCAAAATTTCTTTTTGAAAAACATCTTCATTTGAAAGTTCAACGCCGCCCGTGTCTACAAGCGTAAAATCTCTTCCGCCCCAGGTTGCGTCTGCATACAATCTGTCGCGTGTGACCCCAGGAGCATCATCAACAATGCTCAGCCTTTTCCCACAAACTCTGTTAAAAAAAGTGGACTTTCCAACGTTCGCGCGCCCCACCACGGCGACAATAGGTTTGCTCATATAAAATATAATAGCATATCAACATAAATTTTGCAAATTTTTTAAAAGCAAATCAAATCTTTTTATGAGCGCAATCTTTGTCACAACTATCACAAGAAGAGCAAAGTTTTTTCTTTTTTATTTTTGAAAAAATGCAAAAAAATGCAAAAAATAGCAAAAAAATCGAAAAAATTGTCAAAAATGGCACAAAAAATCCAAAAATTTCAAAAGCGAAGAAAATATTGTAAGTCACAAGCGCCACAAAATATGCCACCACAAGTTGAACAAAAACTGACAAAATTGTCCACTTCTTTCCAATCTCTTGAAGCAGCGTTGAAACCGAGGCTATGCAAGGCGTGTAGAGCAAACAGTAAACCAAGAACGACACCACCGAGGCGTGACTAGAAAAATAAACAAGGCTTGTTGGAAGAAGAAGCGAGGCGGAAAGAAGTCTTGTTGCGCTTGCGTCAATTCCGTTGAACATTGCAATGGAAGAGACCACCACCTCCTTTGCCACAAGTCCGGAAAGAAGTGATGCCACAATTGCCCAATTCCCAAAGCCGAGAGGCCTAAATATTGGCGCTAAAATTTTGCCGAAGCCTTCAAGCATACTTTCGCCGCCGCACTGCGCCACATATTTAAAGGAAAAACTAAAAGACGATAAAAGCCAAATTATGATGTTCATTGAAACCATAACCGAGCCGACCCTAATCACAAAATCTTTGGTGTTTTTCCAAAGCACACTTCCAATTCTTTTGAGGCTTGTCATTCGGTAAGGCGGAAATTCAAGAATAAAACTTTGCTTTTTGCTTTTCAGCACCGTTTTGTCAAGCACTTTTGAGATGCAAATGGCCACAACCACCCCCAAAACATAAAGCCCCAAGATGTAAAAAATGTTTTTCGCGCCAAAAAACGCGCCGCCAATGACGGTGTAAATTGGAATTTTTGCCGAGCAACTCATGTAAGGGCACAAAATTGCCGTTTTTATTTTTGCATTTTTGTCCTCCATGTTCCGCGAGGTCATAATGGCGCTTGTGGAACAGCCAAAACCCATCAAAAGCGTGTAAATCCCCTTGCCGGACAACCCTACTTTTGAAAGAATGTCCTCAAAGATAAACGCCACGCGCGCCATGTAGCCACTGTCTTCCAAAATGGAAAGAAAGAAAAACAGAAGCACAACTTGTGGCAAAAATGACAGCACTGTTGCCACACCGCCAAACACCGCCGAGGCAAAAAAATCATACACAAGCCCGTTTCCAAGATTTTTCTCAATCAGACCCAAAATTGGATTTGTCAGAAGCGACAAAAAGTTTGAAAATAGGTCAGATAAAAACGCCCCCAAAGAGAAAAAAGTCAAATAAAAAATCCCAGACAAAATAGCCAAAAAAATTGGAAAGGCAAGCCATTTGTTTAGAATAAACTTGTCCAATCTGCTCTTGCCATAAACCGCCGCCACCTTGCTTTGACACTGTGAAAGAATTTGGTCAATATATTCAAAACGCAATTTTGTTATCAATTGAACGCTGTCTTTTGGAACTTCTTCAAAGATTTTTTTTGCGTCTTCTCCACGCTTTTCAAAAAACTTTTCATCGCGTTCAAACGCCTTAATTTGACAAAAAACATCAAAATTTTGCATTTTTTTTGAATTTTTTGCCATTTTTTCTATCATTTTTAAATATGGAAGATTATTTTGCTGCTTTTTTAGCGCCAAAGATTTTTTTAGTTTTTCAAGCCCAAAGCCCTTCTCCGCGTCAATCTCAATCACATCAACTCCAAGAAGTTTTTCAAGTTTTTTGAAGTCAATTTTGCTATTTTTTCTTTTGACAATTTGATTGACCGCCACAACGCAGTCGCACCCGTTTTCAAGCAAACAAAGCGTCAAATACAAACTGCGTTTAAGGTTGTTTCCGTCACACAGGTTCACAACTTTTTTGCCTTGCCCCCTCAAAATCTCTTCGCAGGCAACTTGCTCTTCAAAAGAAAGCGGACAAAGAGAATAAAGCCCAGGCGTGTCCACAAGTAAAAACTCTTGCCCCTCAAAAGAAAAAGCTTTTTTCTTGTTTTCAACAGTCACCCCGTGCCAATTGCCCACATGCTCGTGTGACCGCGTGAGGCTATTGAAAAGTGTCGTCTTTCCAGAATTGGGATTTCCCACAAGCAAAACTTCTAGCATTTTTCCACCTGCACTTTTTTAAGGAGTGACGCCCTCACGCTTAAAAGATAGCCGCGCACCTCAATCAGAAACACCTTTTTTTGAAGAGACTTTCCGCAAATTCTTATCTTTTCGCCCTCAACAAGCCCAAGTTCCATAAACCGCCGAGAGATGTTGTCCACCTCGCCCGAAAAGCCGCTTATTTTATAAAGAATATTCTCTTTGCACTCATTCATTGTCATATAAAATCTTATTTGCGTTTTGGCGGGAGTATTCAAAAAATTTTCTATGAATTGTGTAAAAACACTTGTTGAAATACTAAATGTTGTGGTAGAATAAAACTAGTTAAGGAGACAAAACAAATGAGATGTATTTATTGTGGAAGTGAAGAAAGCAAAGTTCTCGACAGCAGAAGCACCGACGAAACAAATTCAATTAGAAGAAGAAGAGAATGCCTAAACTGCGGCAAAAGATTTACAACTTATGAAACGGTTGAAACCGTTCCTGTTTTGGTGGTGAAAAAAGACGGAAGCCGCCAAGCGTTTGACATCCAAAAAATAAGAAACGGAATGATTAAGGCGTGCGAAAAAAGGCCTGTTTCAATTTCTCAAATAGACAGAATGGCTGAGGATATTGAAAAGCAGGTTCAAAACTCACTCAAACAAGAAATTCAGTCCCAAGAAATTGGCGAAATGGTAATGAAAAAACTTAAAGAAGTGGACGAAATTGCCTATGTTCGCTTTGCATCAGTCTATCGCCAATTTAAAGATGTAACAAACTTTATAAAATTGATAACAGAAATGTAGCGGGGGACACTAGAATTTCTTAACGCGGACAGCCCGCCCGCTGTCATTCTGAGCGGAGCGAAGCGAAGCCGAAGAATCTCAACCGCTTTAAGAGATTCTTCACTCCACTGCGTTTCGTTCAGAATGACAGCAGGAATACAATAAAAAACAAAAAAAACAGCCATGGACTGTCTTTTTTTTCATTTGAATAGACCGAAATACTTGATTTTCTTTTGCCTACTTTTCTTTTCTCCAAAAGAAAAGTAGGTTATTTTCGTTTGCCGTTGCCCAACATATATGGATTAGGATTTTGTGGTGGAGGATTTGAAAAAAGTTCAACTAAAATTGCGTCCGAACCAACCTTAACAATTTGAGAGAGTGGAATAAAAAGCTCCGCGCCACTTTTAAAAACATTCCAAAAATTCTTCTCGCCAGGCACAACAACCCCCTGGAGGCAACCATTTTCAAGATTAAAAATCACGTCAACAATATGCCCAAGCCTGCGCCCGTCCACAACATTGACAATTTCCTTGCACCTAAGTTCCATAAACGAAGTGTCCATACAATACGCTATGTCGCATTTTGTCAAAAAATACCAAAAACAAAAAATCAGCCCGCTAAGGCTGAATTTTTATTCAATAAATTCTTTAATCATTTTGAGAGCGTTTTTTTCAAGCCGAGAGACCTGCGCCTGCGAAATTCCAACCTCCTCGCTCACTTCCATTTGCGTTTTGCCAACATAGTATCTCATCAGCAAAATCTCTTTTTCGCGGTCGGAAAGGTTCTTGATGGCATCTCCAAGCGAAAGTTTTTCAACAATGTCGTCGTCACAATTTTTGTCGTCAGCAATTTGGTCCATAATCCTAATTGCCTCGTTCCCGTCATTATAAATTGGCTCGCTCAGCGAAACCGTGTCGCTTATGGCGTCAAGTGCAAAAGTCACATCCTTAAGCGGAAGCTCAACCATCTGCGCAATTTGTTCCAGAGTTGGCTCGCAGTTGTTTTGAGCAATATATTTTTCTTTTGCCTGCAAAGAGCGGTAAGCCACATCCCTGATTGAACGGCTTATTCTAACCGAATTGTTGTCGCGAAGATATCTTCTAATTTCGCCGACAATCATTGGCACGGCGTAAGTTGAAAACCTAACATTAAGCGTTTCGTCAAAATTGTCAATGGCCTTCAGCAGGCCCACGCACCCCACCTGAAACATATCATCCGCCTTGTCGCTTTGATTTGAAAATCTTTGAACAACCGAAAGCACAAGCCTAAGATTTGCCACAACAAATTTGTCCCGCGCAAACTCGTCGCCCGCTTTCACTTCTTTTAAAAGTGCCATCACCTCAGCATTTTTCAGTTTTGGAAGGCTGGCAGTGTTTACGCCAGAAATAACAACCTTATTTGCCATAATCACCTCTCTTGCAAATTAAAGTTATCTTGCCCTAAGCAAAAGAAGTTATGCAAAATTAAAAAAAATCGACAAAAAATATGCAAAAAATACAAAAAAATTGATTTTTTTCAACAATTTTAATAAATAACGCGAAAAATTTTAAAAATTCGGTTTTTATGGACGAAAAATTCGCTTTAAAATGCAATTATTTTATATTTTTTTAATATTTTTTTATTATTTTTTAAATTTCATTTGCTTTTTCAAGTTTTTTTCTTAATTTTAACAAAATTTTTTTCTCTATTCTTGAAATATAACTTTGGCTTATTCCCATCATGTCAGCGACCTCTTTTTGAGTTTTTTCTTCCTTTCCGGCAAGCCCAAAGCGGAGTTGCATTATAAGTTGCTCGCGCTGGTCAAGCTTTGAAATCACGCTCATCAAAACTTGTTTTTCGCCGCTAGTCTCTATGTTTTTTGAAACGCTTTCCTCGTCAATTGGAATTATGTCTGCAAGCAAAAGTTCGTTTCCCTCGCCGTCGGATGAAAGCGGCTCGTCAAGAGAAACCTCGTTTTTTATTCGCGTGTTTTTTCTCAGTTGCATCAAAATTTCATTTTCAATGCACCTGCTTGCATATGTGGCAAGTTTAATGTTTTTGTCTGCACTGTAAGTTTTAACCGCCTTGATAAGCCCAATTGCACCAATTGAAATTAGGTCTTCAAGGTCAATCCCAGTGTTTTCAAACTTTTTTGCAATATAAACCACAAGCCTAAGGTTGTGCTCAATTAGTTTGTCCCGCGCCACAGCATTGCCATTTTTTGTTTCTTCCAATAAAAACATTTCCTCTTCCGCTTCAAGAGGCTCGGGCAATGCTTTGTTTCCGCAGACAAAGCACAAAATGCTTGTGACAAGCCGCTTGTCCTCGCGGTTGAACAATTTCCAAAAAAAGAGTTTTATTTTATAAAAAAACTTCATATTCCCCTCCTAAACGCTTGCAAAATTGTTGTGCAAAATCATGTCCGTTCCAAAGGCGCTGTTAAAATTTGAAAGCGAAAGCCCCAAAATTGGTTTTTCAAGAGAAGTTCCGCCAATGTTCATTCTCTCAACCTCAAACACAAAAATTTTTCCGTCGCTTGAAAGCGTGCCAATTGAAATGTAATGCCCAAGGCTGAGCCTGTTTAGCTTCTCCGCCTTTCGCAAAACGTCTTCCAGCCCAATGTCTGAAAAAAGCGAAGAGAAAAATTTGAAGTTGACAAGCGTGACGGGCCTCTTCGTCAGCGGGTCAAAAAGCAGGTTTCCGCTATCCAAAAACGCCTTTGTTTTAAACTTCTTCCCCGCATTTTCCACCTCAACCTCAAAGCAAAAGTCGTCAATTTTCCTCTTTTTGTGAAACTTTTTCATCACAAACGCAAAGATAAGATAAGTCAAAACCACAACCGCAAGCGCAACAATTGTGTGCGTTATGCTAAACATTTGCTCGAAGAAAAAGCACGCGCCGCCATAAATGAAGTTGACAACAAAATAGCAAAAGAGAGGTTGAACAAATTTTTTGAGTGTTTTGAAGTTGAAAGACACGCAGACGCAGACAAACGCCAGTCCAATTTGCAGCATAAAAGAGCCAAAAATGCCAATAAACAGGCTTGGCAAAACAAGGTTCACAGCCGCCGCCATTGCCGCGGCAAGCCAAAATAGCCTCCCCTTTTCCCTTGAGAGAAGTGAAACAGATTTAAGCACAATTATGTTAATAAGGAAATTTTCGAGCAGAACATCCTCAACAACAATCTCCATCTTCACCTTCCAAAACCATTTTAATAGTAATTAAACCTTTTGAGATAGTAAAAAAATGGGATTTTGTTTCGACTTTGGGCAAATTTTGTCAAAAGAAAGCGCGCAAAAATCAAAAAAGAAAACAACCATAGGTTATGGCTGTTTTTTCGTATTCTCTCTTAAAATTTTTATTTTCTGTTTTTGTTTCTAATTTTTTCAATCCAAGGTGGAATGGAATTTACGCTTGGGCCAACGTCAACATGAGAAGAATTTTCATTTTGCTCCAAATGGACTTCTCTTTGTGGCTGCTGAGTTTGAGCGTTGTAGCCAAATGGGTTGAAGCCCTTAAACTTGTCCTCAGGCTCTTCTTTTGGTTGTGGCTTTGGCTCTTCCTCAACCTTTTCTTCCTCAGCTTTCTCGTCTGGGGTTTTAAAGCCGGTTGCAATAATTGTGATTTCAACTTCGTCTCTCATTTCAGGGTCTATGCTGCTGCCAAAAATGAGGTTACAAGATGGGTCAATGACCTCTTGAACAAGGTTTGCCGCCTCAGTAACTTCCCTCAAAGTGATGTCGCTTCCGCCCTTAATGTTAAGCACGACGCCGGTTGCACCCTCAATTGTGGTTTCAATAAGAGGCGAAGCAACTGCCTGACGAACAGCGTCCAAAGTTTTGTTTTCGCCCTTTCCACGGCCAATGCCCATGTGAGCAAGCCCGCGGTTTTTCATAACGGTTTCAATATCCGCAAAGTCCAAATTGATCATGCCGGTGAACACAATAAGGTCAGAAATGCCTTGAATACCTTGTCTCAAAACGTCATCTGCATATCTGAACGCCTCAACAAGTGTTGTTTTTTCAGGCAAAATTGTAAGAAGTCTTTCATTTGGAATGATGACAATTGTGTCAACATATTTTTTAAGTTCTGCAATGCCCTTTTCAGCGTTTTGCATCCTCTTTGGATTTTCGAATTGGAATGGTTTTGTAACAATTCCAACGGTGAGAATGCCAAGTTCCTTCGCAATTTGAGCAATAACAGGAGCGGCTCCCGTTCCCGTTCCGCCGCCCATTCCGGCAGTGATAAACACAAGGTCTGTGCCTTTTAAGATTTCTGTGATTGTGGATTTGCTCTCTTCGGCGGCCTTTCTTCCAATTTCAGGAATTGCGCCAGCGCCGCGTCCGCCCGTGAGCCTTTCACCAATTTGCACTCTTTTTGGCGCTTTTGAGATGAGAAGGGCCTGTTTATCTGTGTTGATGGCAACAAATTCAGCTGAGCGAACATTTGCCTCAATCATACGGTTGACCGCATTGTTTCCGCCGCCGCCCACGCCAAGAACCTTAATCTTAACGATTGAAGTTGGATTGACATTGTTTTCGTTATTTTCGTTTACATTGTTTTCAATATTGTCCATATTAAACTCCTTTCAGATTGCTTTGTTTTATTTTACATGAAAATTTCTGTTTTGGCAAGAATTTTCAAGTATTTTTGCGTTTTTTAGGTGCAAATTTGGTCATTTTTCGTCAATTGCCCTATCCAGCAGCCCAAGCACCGCGGAAAGTTCCGGCTTGTCCATTGCAGGAATTGGAGGAACTCCATACATGATATTTCGGTTTATGCACTTGGCAAAATAATCTTTTCCGCCCCTAATTTTGCTTACGCCCGCGCCACACAAATAGATTGGATAATATGGCACATACTCTTTGGCAAAAAGCCTAATGCAGTCATTTATTGTTGTTGCAATAAGGTTTAAGCGGTAACTTACAACTTCGTTTGCAAACGCCATAGGAATTTTTATAACTCTTCCGCCAAGTGTGAGAAGTTCATAAAAATCATTGTCAGAGCCTTTAAGCGAAAGCACAATTTTTTTCTTCAAATTTGTTGCATCATTATAATCAATTCCGCACGCCTCAGACAGGTCATTTGTTATGTGAGAGCCGCCCATTGAAAACGAAACAAGGTTTGTCAGCCCGTCGCCTTTAACAAACGCCACACTTGTTGTTCTTGCGCCAACGTCAATGACGATGCAAGTTCTCTCCCTCTCCTCTTTTTCAAGCACCAGCATTGCCTCGCAAAGTGGCTCACTTAAATATTCAACCTGTTCAATTCCAATTCGCGAAAGAATTTTGTTGAAAAGTGAAATAAACTTGCTTTGTGCCAGCACAATTGACAGTTCCGCCGAAATTTTTTCCGCTTTAAGCCCAAGTGGAGAATTTGTTCTTCTATTGTCGTCAAGGGTGAAGTAAATTGGATTTATTGACAAAATTTCCATGTCGTCAACTTTTACTTTCTTTGTGACAATGTCAGAAAGCGCGTCAATGTCGCTATTTCTAACCGCACGTTTGAACTTAAAATTGAGTTGTTCTCTTGTTGTAGCAACCTTGGAAAATTCCGCCGGAACGCCCACATAAATTTTTTGAATGGTTTTCTTGTAAACGGAGTTTATCTGAGAAAAAAGCGAACTCACCGCGTCCTCAAGCATGGAGTTTTCAATGAACTCCCCCTCAATGAAGCCGGCATATTCAACCTGCGCGCGGGCCTTGATGTTGAAAATGCCATTGACACCGCGTTGTGCCACCACGAGGCTGAGTTTTGAAGAGCCAATTTCAACAACGGTTACATCCTCTGCCATAACACCCCCATTTTCTAACAACATTTTAAAACAAAAAACGACATAATGTCAAATAAATTTACCATGTTTTTGCAAAATTTTTATTTTTATTAAAATTTTTGCATAAATATTCATTTTTGAGATTCTTCGTGGAAGCAAACTCTGCAAGCCCGTCACTCAGAATGACAGCGGTTAGTTTTTCGCCAGACAAGAGTATATATCATTCTCGGTGCGGCTAAGGTGCTTGTCCAAAGGCAAGTTGTCAATTTTTAGGTGGCAGGAGAGCAGAATTTCTTGTGTTAAAGGCTGGCTTTGCTCTTCGTCTTGGCTGACAAAATAATATTCATCCCCGTTATCTTTCACATAAATTGGCTTTCCGCCGGCATCAACAATTTGCCCGTCACTCGTCTTTGAATAGAGTGTGCTTTCCATTGAAAAAAGAAGTTTCACCTTGTTTGAAAAGGCAAAGTTTGGGTTGGCAATCTCAAAAACTCTGCCGCCCCGTGTGGTGAGTTTGAAAGAAAAATATTCCTGCTGTGTCAAAGACTCTGTAAAGGGCAAAATCTCAATTTTTGAAAACTTTCCTATTTGCTCTTCAAGTGGGCGGTTGTTTTGAAGCATGACGCTGCAAAAGTTTTTTATTGCGCCCTGTTTAACACTTAAAAAGTCTCCAATTTTTATTTCCTCATTTTGAATGTCAAGTCCCTCAACCTCTATTATGTTCTCTCTTTCTTGGTCAATTTGCAAAACGCGCAAATCCCTGTCACAAATGTATGTATGCTCACTTGTTCTCACGGCAAAAAGTTCTTCCCTCTCTGCCACATGAATGACCATTTTGTTTGGAAAGACGGTTTCAATATTCAAAACTCTTAAATATGCAAGTTTTTCGTTGCTTGACTTTTCTAAATTTTGTATGTATTTGTTCTTGCCCTCAAAAAACACGCAAGCACCATATCTAAATCCGCCCGCCGAAACAATTTCCTGGTCAGTCACCTCGGCAAGGTTTATTTTTGTGGAGTGAAATTGAACGGTCACGGTTGAAAGCCCAAAAAGTGTCCAAAAAAGAATAAGCAAAACTGCCACAACGGAAAAAATTATTGAAAGTGTGATAATAAGTTTTTTGCTCAAATTTTCCTCACTATGTCCGCGCCCAAAAGCCGATATTTTTCCTCTATCTTTTCATATCCTCTGTCTATGAAGCCAACATTGTGAATTGTGGTGTAGCCCTCCGCCTTCATGCCGGCAATCACAAGCGCCGCGCCAG